>JALFXV010000115.1 GCA_022786545.1 Selenomonadaceae bacterium | reverse complement strand
AATCTTGTTTTTGTTTATATCCTGCATCCGCACGGCGGACACAGAATCCAACATCTGGCTTGAAAATCATGTGTGCATGATTTCCTTATTGCATTGTTTAGTTTTCAAGGAACACTGCCTGCTCACCTTTAACTTTTTAAGCTCTCTGTGTGAGTCAGCTTTTATATAATACCTCAAAGCGTTCATTTTGTCAAGAACTTTTTTGAAATATTTTTTGTGGCCAGCCTGGCGAATCATTTATCAGATGTTCAGCAAGCTTTTCACATTTGTCACATCTCAGCGACAACGATGTATATATTACACTAAAACAGACAATGTGTCAACACTTTTTTATAAATTTTTTTGCAAAAATTATTTATGCCCTTTTTTAGGGCAGCAAAGCAGCTATCTCCTGCTTCCGAGCCGGGAAAACGCCATCTTCAATCCCCTGTTCAAATAAATTTTGCAAATTCTTTCATCCCTAGCAGGAATTATGAAACTTATAGCGAATTGCTTATATATAGAAAAAAAATTCACCACACTGCTGCTTTTGGCGTGATAAATGAATAGGGGGATATGTATGGCAAATAATGAACTTGATAACGTAACCTTGCAGGATTTGTTTGATATGGATTTCCTGCAGGAATTTCAGGATACCGTTGCAGAAATAGCCGGTATTGCCGCTATTACTGTAGACTTAGAAGGAAATCCCGTCACCAGGCCAACCAATTTCACAGATTTCTGCATGCATTACAACAGGGGCTGCACCAGGGGCAACGAGCGCTGCATGAAGTGCGACCGAGATGGTGGCGCCCAGGCTGCCCAGACCGGCAAGCCTGCCGTGTACGAATGTCATGCAGGGCTGATGGATTTCGGCGTGCCAATCATGCTGCAGGGACGCCAGATAGGATCCATTCTCGGAGGCCAGGCCATCACATCCGATATAGATGAGAATAAGTTCCGCCACTATGCCGAGGAACTGGGCCTCAATCCTGACGATTACCTGACAGCCGCCAAAAAGGCCAATCGTATTTCCAAGGAAAAACTGCAAAAAACAGCAGATGCCTTCTACCTTTTTGCCAAGAAGCTCTCTGACATGGGATACGAACGCTACCGCTTCCAAAAGCTGCGGGGCATGTCCGAGAATGTAAACGAAAGCGTCAGTCAGGCCATGAGGGCTATGGAGGCCCTGGACGCCTCCGCCAGCAACGTTGATAAAAACCAGCGGGAACTCAGCGAGGAAATTCGCAATGTAGAGGAAATCACAGGCAAAATCCACGGCTTTACCGAGCTTATCAAGAATATCGCCAAGCAGACCAGGCTTCTGGGCCTGAATGCCTCCATTGAAGCGGCCCGTGCCGGTGCAGCAGGAGCCGGCTTTGGCGTAGTAGCAGAGGAAATCGGCAAGCTTGCCACCAGCTCCAGCGAAACTGTGGAAAACATCCAGCAGTTTATGTCTGCCATCAATGAATCCGTGGAAAAGACCGTTATCAAGAGCAAAAACACCTCCGCTATTGTAGCGGACCAGACCAAGGCCATCATTGACACTACCAAGAGCCTTGGAGGCGTAGCCGATGTGGCTAACTATCTCTATAAGATGACCCATAATAAATAACAATCTTCCATATATAGATAGACCCTTTCAGCACAAACAAAAATGTCCGCTGCCTAGACTTGCAATCTATGCAACGGACATTTTCTTATGCCTGCATTAGCACCTTGCCTGGGAAGCAATCAGCCAGCAGGCTTATTTCCCCTTATACACCCGGGGCACCCTGGCACTGAGCATGCAGGGAAGCTCATAATTGATAGTTCCCAGCCAGCCAGCTGCTTCATCCATCGTGAGGTTCTCTGAGCCATACAAGGTAACTGTATCTCCCTGCCTGATGCCAGGAATATCCGTCACATCCACCATGCACTGGTCCATGCAGATGCGCCCGGCAATTGGTGCACGCTGCCCATGGAAATCCACCTGTGCCTTGCCGCTGAACAGACGGGTATAGCCGTCAGCATAGCCAAGAGGCAAAGTGCCAATTCTGCTCTCCCTCTCTGCCCTAAAGGTACAGCCATAGCTGACAGACTCCCCGGGATGCAAATCCTTCAGATAGACCAGCTTCGCCTTCAGCTCCATTACAGGCTGCAAGTCAATCACATGCTTCACCTCATCTGACGGCCACAGGCCATAGAGAATGATGCCCGCCCTGACCATATCAAAATGCGCCTCCGGCAGCTCCAAAAGGGCTGCGGAGTTGGCAATATGCCTGATGGCAATTTCTACGCCAGCCTCCTGCACCCTGCTGATGGCCAGCTTAAATGCCTCCAGCTGCTGATAGGCAAATGCCTTGTCCTCAGCATCCGCCAGGGCAAAATGAGAGAACATGCCCTCCAGCTCTATGCCCGGCATGCCGCTGATGCCCCTGGCAAACTCCCCCGCCTGCTCAGGACGCACCCCGATGCGGCTCATGCCGGTATCCACGGCCAGATGCACCTTGACCCTCTTTCCGCGCCTGGCAGCCTGGGCAGACAGGCATTTGGCCTGCTCAATGGTAAATACCGCCTGGGTGATATCATAGTCCACGATAGTGCCTGAAGCCTCCTCAGGCGTTGCCCCCAAAATCAGGATAGGCGTGGTAAAGCCCGCCTGGCGCAAAGCAACCGCCTCACTGAGCACCGCTACCGCCAGATAGTCCGCCCCCTGCTCCACCGCCTTCCTGGCCACGGCTATGGCACCATGCCCATAGGCATCCGCCTTGACTACTGCACACCATTTGGCATTATTGTGGATGCAGCTTTTGATATTCCTGATATTATTTTCCAGGGCATCCAGATTTATTTCCGCCCATACTGCCCGTTCCGGCATACTACGCTCCCCCTTAACCGCTATCAGCTAACGCAAATTACCATAAACAAAGAGGCCCTGCCGCAAGCAGCACAAGCCCCTTTACTTTGCATATCAAATTAGAGATTCTTGATGACCTCGATACCGCCCATGTACGGAACCAGTGCCTTTGGCACAACCACGGAGCCATCAGCCTGCTGATAATTCTCCAGGATTGCCGCAAAGGTACGGCCTACGGCCAGGCCGGAGCCATTCAGGGTATGCACGAACTCCGGCTTGCCCTTCTGCTCCCGGCGGAACTTGATGCCTGCCCGACGGGCCTGGAAATCCAGGCAGTTGGAGCAGGAAGAAATCTCCCGATAGGTATTCTGGGCCGGCATCCATACCTCAATATCATAAGTCTTGGCAGAGGTAAAGCCCATATCGCCGGTACACAGGGTAATCACGCGATACGGAAGCTCCAGAACCTTCAGCACGTCCTCTGCATCATTGACCATCTTTTCCAGCTCATCCCAGGAATCCTCAGGCTTGGAGAACTTAATCAGCTCCACCTTGTTGAACTGATGCTGGCGGATGAGGCCGCGGGTATCACGGCCGGCACTGCCTGCCTCGGCACGATAGCAAGCCGTATAGGCACAGTAATACTCAGGCAGCTGGGCAGCATCCAGGATTTCCTCCCGATGGTAGTTGGTGGTAGGAACCTCGGCAGTAGGCACCATATAGTAGTCAGTGCCCTCCACCTTGAACATATCCTCGGCAAACTTCGGCAGCTGGCCTGTACCAATCATGCTGTTGGTATTGACCATGCACGGTGCCAGCATCTCCGTATAGCCATGCTTGTTGGCGTGGAGATCCATCATGAAGTTAATCAGGGCACGTTCCAGGCGGGCGCCCAGGCCCTTGTAAAAGGTAAACCTGGCACCGGTAACCTTGGCGGCACGCTCCGCATCAATAATATCCAGTGCCTCGCCGATGTCCCAGTGAGCTTTTGGCTCAAAATCGAACTTGGTCGGCTCCATGAAGCGGCGCACCTCTGGATTGTCATTTTCGTCCACGCCAATAGGCACATCATCCTTTGGCATATTAGGAATGCTCAGCATGATGTTGCGCAGCTCGGTCTCCACCTGCTTCAGCTCTGCATCCAGGGCATCGATTTTCTCGCCCACCTGGCGCATTTCAGCAAAAATAGCATCCGTATTCTCGCCATTCTTCTTCATCTGCCCCACCTGCTTGGAGACAGTGTTACGCTGGTTCTTCAGCACCTCAACTTCGCTGAGGATGGCACGGCGCTTTTCCTCCAGCTCCTTGAAGCCATCCAAGGAAAGTTTATTCTGACGATTGTTCAGCATAGCCTGAACCGCATCAAGATTTTCTCTGACAAATTTAATATCTAACAAAACTGTTCGCCCCCACAAATTTTGGCTTTGCCAAATTATCTATATCGAATCTATTATACTTTATATTTCACAATTTGTAAAAAAATTATAGCTAAATTCTCATTTCAAAATGCCTGCCCTTGGCCTTATCCTCTTTCGTGGCAGCCACCGGCTGAACAGTTCCCCCAGAAGTGCTTCCCTTTCCCCTGGCTGCCGGTGGCCGGGAAGAACTTTTCCGCCGCGCCTTGCCCTCCGGCTTTGCCCTGCCATCCTTTTGGGCAAGATTGCGCAGGGTAAAGGTAATAAAAGCCGCCACAAACACCAGCAGCAGGGGCAGAAAGGTCATAAAGGAAAAATTACTGCCAGAAAAAGGCCAGGGAGCATCCGTCCTAACCGCAGCCTCCGCCTGCTGCTGGCTACCCTCATCCTCCCCCAGCATCTGCTGGGCAGCTGCCTGCCTGGCCTGCCGGGCCACCTCTGCTGCCGCCTCACTGCTGTCCTTGTCAGGAACGGCCTGCTCACCGGCCTTGCCCTGCTCCGGCCCTGCCTGCTGTCCCGGCGGCACAGCCTGCACCAAGGTGCCATCCTGACTGCCACCCTTCTGAATGGTATCCTGCCCGGGAGGATTGATGGTTATATGGACGCCGAAGCCGCGCCCCATCTCCACAGCCTTTGCCGCGCCATCAGCTGCCTCCTGCCCCGGTGGATTATCCTGAGTGCTATTCTGCCTTGCTCCCGGCACCACAGGCGGCGCCGGAGCCGTTGGCGGTGTCGGAGCCATCAAAGCCATAGTATCACTGTCCCTCACCCTGCATATCTTTCACCACATTTGCATATCATTTAAACATCATTTAAACATCATTTACATATCATTTGCATATCATCCATGTGCCATGCACATGGCATCTGCATTACTCATTGGGCCCATCCGGGTCGCAGCGCTTGCAGGGGCTGTAGCCCTCTGCCCTGGCTGCCTCATTGGACTCGAACCTGATGCCGCCCCCCTGGGCCTGCTGCAGCTTAGGGCAGCCGGGCCTATGATAAAAGCCGGTAAAATGGTCCCCCATGCGGTAAGTTTCCCTGCGGGAAATATCCTTGAAATCATTCTCCACCGAGGAAGAATACATATTATATGCCACGGCCAGAATCAGGACAAGCACTGCTACGCCGATACCCTTCAGCACATTGGTATTCATAAAAAACGCCTCCTGCCAAAATATTCGTGTTCTATTATATCATATATATCATAAAAAATCCTATAAAAACATCCCCACCTGACAACAGATGGGGATGCAAGAGATATTTAACTTTTAGCCATTAGTCAAACAACAGGAGATAGGATTAAGCTACACCCAGAGCGCGAGCTACAACAGCAGCTACCAGAGCGCCAGCCATAGGAGCGATACATGGAACCCAAGCATAGCCCCAGTTGCCGCTGCCCTTGTTAGGAATAGGGAGGATAGCAAAAGCAATACGAGGACCGAGGTCACGAGCCATGTTCATAGCATAACCAGAGCAGCCGCCCAGGGAAAGACCGATTGCCACGATGAGCAGAGCTACGCAGTAAGGACCGAAACCAGCTGGCAATGGACCATTAGGAGCGGAGAAGATCATCAGGATGCAGAACATCAGGAAGAAAGTACAGATAAACTCGGAGAGGAAGCCGTTGAAGATACCGCCAGTTGCAGTACCGGTAGCGAAGATACCTACCTTGCCGCCCTCAGTCTCAGCCCAGTGGCCCAGGAAGCAGAGGTAAACGATGATGGAACCAACAATACCGCCAGCAGTCTGTACCAGCATAGTAGCAACAAACTGAGCAGGAGTATAAGTACCGAGATACATCTTTGCAATAGTAACGGAAGGGTTGATATCAGCCTGCGGAGCACCCAGTGCTACAGAAGTGTATACACCCAGCAATACTGCGAGCCCCCAGCCCCATGCTGTACAAATCCAGCCTGCGCCCCTTGCATAGGACTTAGCCAGGTTCAGGTTGGCGTTTACGCCTACACCGAACACCATCAGAACCATAGTTCCCATGAACTCGCCTAACAGATTATCCATTTTACATCCCTCTTTCGTATAACGTAATAAAAAATTTCTCTGCGGGCAAACCCCTCAGCATGCCCAAATCCATACCTGCTGCCAGCCGGAACGGCCGGCAGCAGATACCAAATTCAAAAACAACCGTTCAATAGATTTCTCAACAAGCCTTTACCAAATCAGGATTACTCCTCGTCCTCCAGCCAGTGCATAGCGTGCTTAACGGCCTTCCTCCAGCCCTTGTAGAGCTTGGCAGCCTCCTCATCAGCCATGACAGGCTCGAAGCGCACATCCAGCTTCCAGGCAGTCTTCAGCTCCTCCTTGCTGTTCCATACGCCTACAGCCAGACCTGCCAGGTAAGCAGCACCGAGGGCAGTAGTCTCGATAATCTGAGGGCGGTCTACAGGCACGCCCAGGATATCAGCCTGGAACTGCATCAGCAGGTTGTTGGCAACAGCACCGCCGTCCACCTTCAGGGCAGCCAGCTTAATGCCGGAGTCAGCTTCCATAGCCCCCAGAACGTCCTTGGTCTGATATGCCAGGGACTCAAGAGTTGCCCGGACGATATGGGCCTTGGTCGTGCCGCGGGTAATGCCGATAATCATGCCGCGGGCATTGGAATCCCAGTACGGAGCACCCAGGCCAACGAAAGCAGGCACCAGATATACACCGCCGGTGTCGCGAACCTTCTTGGCAACCCACTCGGAATCAGGTGCGGAGTCAACCATGCGGGCACCATCACGGAGCCACTGAATAGCGGAACCAGCAACGAAGATGGAGCCTTCCAGAGCGTACTCAACCTTGCCATCCAGGCCCCAAGCGATGGTAGTAACCAGGCCGTTCTTGGAGTCATAGATGTCAGTGCCGGTGTTCATCAGCATGAAGCAGCCAGTACCATAGGTGTTCTTTGCCTCGCCAGGGTTGAAGCAGTTCTGGCCGAACAGGGCAGCCTGCTGGTCACCGGCAGCACCTGCAACAGGGATTGGCGCACCCAGGATAGCAGGGTCAGCGTAGCCGTAGATGCTGGAAGAAGGACGAACTTCCGGCAGCATGGTCTTAGGAACATTCAGGTGAGCAATCAGCTCGTCATCCCACTTCAGCTCCTTGATGTTGTACATCAGGGTACGGGAAGCGTTGGAATAATCAGTTACATGAGCCTTGCCGCCAGTCAGCTTCCAGATGAGCCAGGTGTCAATCGTACCAAAAATCAGGTCGCCTGCCTCTGCACGGGCACGGGTCCCCTCCACGTTATCCAGAATCCAGGTAATCTTGGTGCCGGAGAAGTAAGCATCCAGAGTCAGGCCGGTCTTCTGCTTGAACTCATCCAGATAGCCCTTTGCCTTCAGGTCATCAACGATGCCGGCAGTCTGGCGGGACTGCCACACGATTGCGTTATAAACAGGACGGCCTGTGTTCTTATCCCAGACTACTGCGGTCTCACGCTGGTTGGTGATACCCATAGCTGCGATGTCGCTTGCCTCCAGGCCACTCTTCTCCAAAGCGCCCTTCATTACCTCGCACATGGTGCTCCAGATCTCATCTGCATCATGCTCAACCCAGCCCGGGTTAGGGAAGTACTGCGTAAACTCCTTCTGTGCAACGCCTACAATCTTGGAGTTCTCATCAAAGATGATTGCCCTGTTGGAAGTGGTACCTGCATCTAACGCCATTACATACTTCTTTGCCATTGTGAAAATCCCCCTCTTGAAAATAAATAATTACCTCTCGGAAAGCCCTCTCTTAAAGCTTTTCCTTTAATATATGAATGATACCGGCTTCAGGAAACACCCCTGTTCCCTTGCCTTGAAGCGATATCGCTCATTACGCCTATCATATTATACCATAGCTTGCAAAAAATGTTAAGACTTTTTATAAGCTTTTGCCAAAATTCTTATTGGATGAATTGCCTCCGTACCGGTGCCATGCTCAATCTGCATGCGGCAGGTACCGCAGTCGCAGACAACCTTGTGATACTTATCCCCATTGATGGCATCAAACAGCTTCTGGCCCACCTTCATGGACGTCTCATAATTGTCCTTGTGGAAGCCGTAGCTGCCGGAAATGCCGCAGCAGCCTGCATCAGCATTGACGATGTTCAGCCCTGCCTTCTCCAAAATGTCAAGGGCCGGCAGGCCGATGCCCTGGGCACGGAGATGGCATGGTGCATGGTAAATGAACTTGTGGTCACTGCTGATACTTACCTTCTTCAGCTTGCCCTCATAATCAAGCCGTGCCAGGAACTCAAAGGCATCCCATACATTCTTTGCCGCTTCCTTCATCTCGGACTGGGCGAACAGCTCCGTGTACTCAGTCTTCAGCATCAGGGAGCAGGAGGTACAGCAGGCAAGCACCGGAATATTCCTTCTGGCATATTCCCTAATCACAGCCACATTGGTATCGGCATGTTCCCTGGCCTCATCCAGGTAGCCGCCTACCACCAGCGGAGAACCGCAGCATACGAAGCGGTCATCCATGAGAACCTCATAGCCATTCTCATTCATGACCTTGACGAAGGCAACCCCCACCTCAGGGTCATTGGTATCAATATAGCAGCCAGGGAAGAAGAGAACCTTCTTGTCAGAGGAAGGCTGCTTTATCTTCTTGAACATATCGCGGAAATAGGTGGAAGCATAGCGCGGCGTCTTCCGCGGTGCCATGCCCATCATGCCCATCATGCCGGTAGCCTCGCCGATGGACATGCCCAGGTTGGCCAGCTTCTTGCCCAAAGGAATACTGTTCAGCATGTTTGCCATCTTGAAGCCGTGGCTCAGCATCTCATCCTCAGGCTTATGGGCCTCCGGATGAGCCTGCAGGTACTTGGCCCTCTCCAGCATGTTCAGCGTGGAGACGGATACGCCATTGGGGCAGGTAATATCGCAGTTCTTGCAGTTGGAGCACAGCATCAGGGTGTCCTCATAGTCGCTCGGGTCGGAAAAATGCATACGGCTATGAGCAGGCCCTACAAGCTTCGGCCCCTTATATTCAGGATTGGCAGCAGTAACAGGGCATGCCGCAATACAGGATGTGCAGGCAATACAGTTATCCGCTGAATCTCTCGCTCTTTCTTCTAACTCCATAATATAATACCCCTTTCCATCAAGCCCTGGCTGCCTTGTACGCAGAGGACAAAGCCACACCATTGCCGGAATGCTCAAAGCAGAAATCATAACCGCTCAGATTGCGGCCAACAACATAGACATTCTTCAGAACTACGTTGCCGGACTCATCCACAGCCCGGAGGGAGCTGTCCACCCTCACACCGGCCATAGCAAATGCCTGCTTCTTGTCAGAGAAAAGCTGCTTGTTTGCCCACTTCTCCTCGGTGCAGTCACCCTCCACAGGCAGGCCGAATACCATCTCCTTGTACTGGCCAAAATCCCGCATGGTGATGCCGCCGCTATAGAAGCCGCCTGTGGCCAGGATAAACTTGTCCGCCTCATAGACCTGGCTGCGCACCTCGCCGCCAGCCTCAATGGCAGTAACCACATTACCCTTGACGATAGCCTTCTCAGCCTTTGCATTCTCAATAACCCGGATGCCCTTCTTCTTCAGCACACTCAGGAGCACATCACGGAGACGGATGCCGTTTACGGACGGAGGCATGCCGGTGGTCTCAACCACGCTGCAGCCCAGATCCTTAACCAGCCTGTTATAAACCGTATAATCGCCCTTAGTCCCTAAAATCTGAGGTACGATAACAACCTTGCCAACGCCAGCCTGGCCCTTCAGCTGGGCCAGCAATTCCCCATAGCCTTTATCACTTTCAACCCATCTTGCCACATCCCGTGTCGTCAGGTCACGGCCCGTAATATAGGTGTCCACCGTAATGGTGGTATATCTCTTATCGCCACCCAGTTCCTTGGCAAGATTTTCCTTGACCATATCTACATAGAAGTCCTTCAGGCCCTTGATGCCCACAATCACAATCTCTTTTGCCTTGAAGCAGTCAGATGCCTCCAGGGACTCAGGCAGCAGGCAGGTCGGCTTCAGGGTGCCCACGCTGGTCACCAGCCACTGCTGCTCCTGGAGAGAGCCGGTATAAGGGAAGCCTTCCCCTGCCACAACTCTCTTGAAAAATTCTACAGAATCCTGAATGGCCGCCATGCCAATCTTCCTGTATGGATGATTTTCAGACAGCTTGCCGATGGCCTCCATAGGATTTTCCACGGCCTTGCCTGCATCATCATAACCCAGAATATCTATCACACCGCTGTTCAACGGGAATGTACCTGCACCGTAGGACAGCAGCGTCACCTTCTTGCCCGCATCGGCACTTACCAGCGCAGCCATCAGGCCAGCCACGCCATTACCGATAACAACTACATCAGATTTGCTCATCCTCGTCTACCCCCATTTACGTTAAACAACAGCTCGTACATGCCTCTTGTCATCTCTGCCTCCCGGAGAGTCTTGCCCGCCATAACAGGGGTAATGCCCTTCCATCTTGCCTGGAGGAAGTTCTTCATGTCGCCCAGGGAATCGTTGCACCCCTCCAGCTTGTCCTTGAAGAGCTTGTTAGCTACGGCAGCACTGCGCAGGGCGCAGTAGTTGCCCTGGCAGGTCCCCATGCCCATACGGGTCCTTCTTCTCACGTCTGCCACACAATGGCTGGTAGGCTCGGCGGCAATCCGCTGAATCTCCGCCATAGTAACGTTCTCGCACTCGCAGAGAACCTCCCTGGTTTCCGGCTGCTCCTGCAAGGTCTTTACCACATCGCCAAACTTGTCCACACCCAGGCGGGTGGCTGCCAGATTTACGCCATAGGATGGGAAGTACTGACGGGCAGCCTTCTTGTCCGCCTCCGGCACCTCCGGCACCAGATCTTCCTCAGCAGTACGGCACTTGGCAGTATTGTTAAGCTTAGGAGCCAGCACATCGCAGAACTTCTCCGCCATCAGGCGATAGGTTGTGAACTTGCCGCCGCAGATGGTCATCATGCCCTTCAGGCCGTCTTCCTTCTCGTGGTCGATGGTCACGAAGCCGCGGGAAGCGTTGCGGCCGCCCTCGGCCCCCTTAGGCACATACAGCGGACGGGAACCGGCAAACACCCGGAGGATGCGGTAATCACGCAGATGCTCGAATACGCCCTCGCCGGTCTTCATCAGTTCCTCAACCTCCTCCCAGGAAGTGGAGGTATCCTCCGGGTCAGGAATGGTAATGGAGGAAGTGCCCAGGATGGTAATGGAACCATGCGGCACGAAAATATCACCATTAGACGGCTTGCGGAGACGGTTCACAACACGGCTGGAAATGCGCTGGTTAAAGGCAATCAGCGTCCCCTTGGAAGGGCTTACGTTGCACTCCAGGCCAGCCATGTGGGCCACCTGCCCGGCCCAAGGGCCGGCGGCATTTACCAGGATTTCGCACTCAATCTCGTATTCTTCCTTGGTAACATTGTCGCGGACAGTGATGCTCTTCACTACCGCATTCTCAATGTTCACCCCGATAATCTCGGTATAAGTCTTGTAGCGTCCGCCATAACGGGCAGCGGACTGCAGATTCTGCCAGGACATGCGGAAGCCGTCAATGGCTCCGTCCGGCACCTCATACGCCACAACCAGCTTGCGGGAAAGGTTAGGCTCAATGCGCAAGGCCTCTTCCTTGCTGATTTCCCGGGTCGGAATACCGCTTTCCCGGCAGCCCTTCAGCCACGGCTCAACGAAATCAGGGTCATCGCCCTCCACCTGCACAAACATACCGGTGGTAGCCTCAACGCAGGATTTGCCTATTCTGCGCAGGATGGTGTTCTCCTCGATACACTCCCTGGCAGCCTCCTGGTCCTTTACCGCATACCTGGCACCGCTGTGCAGCAGGCCGTGATAGCGGGAGCTGGCACCATTTACCATATCCAGCTTCTCAATCAAGAGTGCATCGATACCGCGCATTGACAGGTCCCGCAGGATACCGACGCCTGTAGCACCGCCGCCAACGATGACAACCGTAGCCTTGTCCTTTACCATAACAATCCCCCATTTTCTATAATACACACAGAAGCCGCAGCCCCCTCATGAGATCAAGCATAAGACTAATGAACGCCTAACGAATAATTATTATCAATAACTATTATCTCATATTTGAATTTTGCTTCGATTGCACAATGTAAAATTCCAATCGCAACAAAATTTCACTTACACACATATATTACCCCAACAACTTCCAGAAGTCAATAAAAATAATATGAAAAACGAGATTTTTATTCTCTATTACTACAAACACCTTATCTATCCCTTTGAAATAAGACAAACTTACCATAATTTCGTTGCTAATAACCACTTGTAAACTTATTTTCATACAATTCCCAAATATGCACATTATTTCTTAAAGCACGAAAAAATGCTCAGCTTATCCATTCCCGGACAAGCTGAGCATTTTTTACGCATCATCAGCAAATGGTTTATCAATCATTTGCCAGCCATATACAAAACATTATATAAAACAAATCAGAAGGTAGCTACAACAGCGCCGTTATACTTTTCCTCGATGAACTTCTTTACCTTCTCGGACTGCAGTGCCTTAATCAGCGCCTTAATCTCAGGACGCTCCTCATCACCAGTGCGCACGGCAACGATGTTTACATACGGGGAGGTTGCATCCTCGATGAACAAGCTGTCCTTTACAGGATTCAGCTGCACCTGCATAGCGAAGTTGCTGTTGATAACTGCCAGGTCAACATCATCAATGGCACGAGGCACCTGGGCTGCCTCCAGCTCCTGGAACTTCAGGTTCTTGGTATTCTCCACTACATCCTGGACAGTGGAAGCGATGTTGGTATCGTCCTTCAGCTTGATGAGGCCAGCCTTGCTCAGAAGGATGAGGGCACGGCCACCATTGGTAGGGTCGTTAGGGATAGCAACGGAAGCGCCATCCTGCAGCTCTGCCAGGCTCTTTACCTTGTGGGAATACACGCCCATTGGCTCAATGTGGATACCGGCAGCATTGGCAACCTTTACCTCAGGATGCTCCTTGATGAAGTTCTCCAGATAAGGCGCATGCTGGAAGTAGTTGGCATCCAGCTCCTTGTCATTCAGGGCCAGGTTCGGCTGTACATAATCATTGAACTCCACAATCTGCAAATCGATATTCTGGGCCTTCAGGTCATCCTTGATCTGCTCCAGCACCTCTGCATGAGGCACGGCAGTAGCGCCTACCTTCAGCACCTTGGTCTCACTGGCGTCCTGCTTGTCGCTGCCGCAGCCGGCCAAGGCCAGCACCGCCACAGCCAAAGCTGCCAAAACTGCTAACAATTTCTTCATAACCAATTCCCCCTTGATAGCTTGATAAAAAAATTATAATGTCCTCCTAAGAGGCTGTAAACTGAATTTATCCGATGGCCGTTATCGCTTATCCAGCTTCTTGGCCAGGGCATTGCCGGCAAACTGCACCACCTGCACCATGACAATCAGCACCACCACCGTGGCAATCATGATATCAGGCCGGAAACGCTGGTAGCCGTAGCGGATAGCCAGGTCACCCAGGCCGCCGCCGCCAATGGCTCCCGCCATAGCGGACTCACCTACCAGGCTGATGACCACCGTGGTCAGCTGCGCCACGATATTCGGCATAGCCTCCGGCAGCAGCACCCTGGCAATAATCTGCATGGGCGTAGCCCCCATGGACTGGGCTGCCTCCACAATGCCCTCCGGGATTTCCCTGAGGGAGGTTTCCACCTGCCTGCCAATAAACGGCACGGAGGCCAGCACCAGAGGAACCATCGCCGCCGTAGTGCCGATGGAGCTGCCCACAATCAGCCGGGTCAGCGGAATAATCGCCACCATGAGGATGACGAAAGGAATGGAACGCACCGCATTAACTACTGCCCCCAGCACCTTGTTCAGCACCAGGCACTCCAAAATCTGATTTTTGTTGGTGGTGTGCAGCAGCACCCCCAGAGGAATACCGATAAGCGTTGCAATCAGCATGGACACCGCCACCATGTAGACGGTCTCCCCCAATGCCTTACTGATGAGCGGAATCATGTCTGCTGACATAGCCAATCACCTCCACCTTCAGATTTTGTCTCTGCACATATCCCAATGCCTCCTGAATCTCCAGCTGCCTGCCGTCCAGGCTGATAATCAGCCGCCCGAAAGGCACGCCCTTGATATCATCCAGGCTGCCGAAAAGAATCCCCACATTCAAGTCAAAATTCTTGATGAGCCTGCTGATGACCGGCTCGTTGGCAGACTCCCCGATAAAGGTAATCCGTATCAGCAGCACGCTGCCGCTGAACTGCTCCTGATGCACCTCCCGTTCCCGGAAGCCCACCGGCAAATCGTTGCTCAGGAGCACGCTGATAAATTCCCTGGTAATAGGCTGCTGAGGATTGGTAAACACCTCCAGCACGTTGCCCTTCTCGGCAATCACGCCCTTGTCAATAACAGCCACCTTGTCGCAGATGTCCTTGATGACCTGCATCTCGTGGGTGATGACCACCACTGTCAGCTTCAGCTTGGCATTGATATCCCTGATGAGCTGCAAAATCGCCTTGGTAGTCTGAGGGTCCAGCGCCGAGGTTGCCTCATCGCAGAGCAGGATCTTCGGCTCGCTTGCCAGCGCCCTGGCAATGCCCACCCGCTGCTTCTGTCCGCCGGACAGCTGGCTTGGATACTGATTTGCCTTGTCAGCCAGCCCTACCAGCTCCAGAAGCTCCGTTACCTTCTTGTCAATCTTCTCCTTGGGGGTATTTACCAGCCGCAGGGGAAAGGCCACATTCTCATAAACAGTAGCCGAAGACAGCAGGTTGAAATGCTGAAAAATCATGCCGATGCTCTTCCTGGCCTGCCGCAGCTGGCTCTCGCTCATGGCAGTAATATCCTGGCCGTCCACCGTTACCTTGCCGCTGGTAGGCCGCTCCAAAAGGTTGATGCAGCGCACCAGGGTAGACTTGCCGGCACCGCTGAGGCCAATAATGCCGTATATCTCGCCCCTGTTGATATGCAGGCTGATATCCTTGATGGCTCTCACGGGCCCTGACGGACTGTCATAGACTTTCTCAATATGGGATAAATCAATCACAGGCTTCAACTCCTAAAACATTGTTCTCCTGTATGTTTTGTATAATAGCACATTTTTCTCCTCAGGTCAAGGATTAATTAACTACTATTTCAATATGTAAAATCACTTCACAAGCCAAAATCATACAATACATATTATACCGACTTTTCCGCCAAAAGAAAACAAAAAAAGACTGTTATTCCTAAAAAGAAATAACAGTTTTTTGCACATTCATGATAGACAGCCCCTGCATCCTGTAAGGATGACGGGCAATCACCTACGCTGATGCCATGCTTGGCTGGAATGAGCAATCACACCTGCTGCCGCCACCATGTCCAGCTCATCATCAGCCAGCTGCTGCTTTTCATCATACTTTGCCAGCAGCCTTTCCTTCAGGCTTGCCTGAACCTTGGAAAACTTACTGAAATCCACCTTCGGTTCCATCGCCTTCACCTCACTTCAGAAATTGACTCAATACCTGAATCAAACCGAAATCTTATCAAACTAAATCTTTAGGTATCGAAAAAGGCTTGCCATCCTTCCCTATAATATTAGCGCCAGGATACCCATCAAAATATTCCTGAATTCTGTCCAGCTCGACATTAATGGTTGAATCAGATATTGAAATATTCGGAAAAGTTCCTTTTTCGCTATAATTATGCACTCTGACATAATAAGCCTGCTTTCTTTCGCTATACTTAATCTCACAGGTAAGTGTGGTCTTGCCACCGGATACATTATCCATCTCCTCATCATTCAGCATAACCTTGTCTTCTTTCATCATAACCGCTTCCTTTCTACTATTCTGCTTTATCTGCTTTTCTGATATGGTTTTCACAACCTTGTTTCTGTCCTTTATATGCGCAGAAACGAAAAGCATTACAAAAAATCTCAAAAAATTTCCAGATTTTTTATATAGTGTAGCCGCTGCCTTCCAAAATAGCTTTCAGCTTGTCCAGCGCCCGGTGCAGGACCACTCCCACATTGTTGGCGGTCATGTCCTCCATCTCGGCAATTTCCTTGTTGCTGATGCCCGTAAAATACTTCAGGGAAACAATCCGCCTCTCCCTGTCATTAAGCTTATCCATAGCCATAAGCAGCTGGCTGTCCCCTTCATCAGACAGAATCTGCTGCTCCGGCGTTTTCCTGCCGTCAGCTGGCTCAAAAAACTCCTCCCAGGCCGCCTCATTCAGCTGCTTGTGCTTCCTGAACAGGCTGTTCATCTCATTAAGGACAATCCGGAAAATCCAGGTGGAAAAAGCCCCCTTGCCGCTGTCATAATCCCCCAGCTTCACAAAGACCTTTTCAAAGGTAACGCTGATAATATCATCCGCCTGCTCCGCATTTTTTACCTTGGCAAAAATAAAATTATAAACCCGCGGAAAAAAATAATCATACAGCTCGCTAAAGGCTTCCTTATCGTATCTTGCCCGCTCTGCCAGCTCATTATAATAACCGCTCCTGCGCTCTGCAACGCTCTCCTGCATATCCAGCATATAAACTCCTCCTATGCCATCTGGCGCTTCGCCAGCTGCGCAAACATGCCGTTCATCTCCATAAGTTCCTCAAAGCTGCCCTGCTCTGCCACCCGTCCATCATCAAGCACCACAATCCGCTCCGCTTCCCTGATGGTGCTGAGCCTGTGGGCTATCACAATCCTGGTAGCCTTCATGCGGTTCAGGCTTTCGGTGACGATAGCCTGGGTCCTGTTGTCCAGGGCACTGGTGGCCTCATCCAGCATAATGATAGCAGGCCGCCCGGCAATGGCCCTGGCTATCAGGATGCGCTGCCGCTGGCCGCCGGAGATATTGCCGCTGCCCTCGCTGATAACAGTATGCATGCCCATAGGCATGGCGCGGATATCATCAGCAATCCCGGCCAGCTCCGCCGCTTCCCAGGCATCCTCCATAGTCAGCGGCGAAGTGCCTACTATATTTGTATATATATCTCCCGTCATCAGCTGGCCATTCTGCAGCACTACCCCCAGCTGGCAACGTACAGAAGCCAGATTCAGCTCCTGCATATCCTGATAATCATAGTATATTACACCGCGCTTGGGCGTTTCCATGCCCAGCAGCAATCTCAGCAAAGTTGATTTGCCGCAGCCTGACTTGCCCACGATAGCTACGTTTTCCCCGGCACGGATATCCAGGCTGATATCCTTCAGCACATCCGGCAAATCATCCCCATAGCTGAAAGTGAGATGCTCAATCCTGACCGCCCCGGTCAGCACATCCGCATCCAGCTTGTCCTCCGTCACCTCCGGCACCTCCTCCAGGATAGGCCGCAAATTGTCCACATGAGGCTTGATGGTGAAGAACTGCGCCACCAGCGGCACTATCCCCACTACAGTACCATTAAATGAAGAAAATGCCGCCTGAAAAGCCAGAAACTGAGGATAGCTGATATGCTGCACCACCTGCCCTGTGGCAGTGGTTTCCTGCATGCCGTACATGGCAGTATAATACAGCAGCATGTTCAGGATAAAGGGCTGCACCGCCCCGATAATGCCATTATAATTCCCCTGCCAGCGAAGCTTCATCTTCCATTTCCACTCCCTGCCAAAGACCTTGGACCAGAGATAAAATGCCTGGGCCTCCGCACCATGCACCCGGAACTTGGCCAGCCCCGTAAAAATCTGCTGCAGAAGGCCCGCCACCTGATTGGATGCCTGCAGCATTTCCCGCTGGAAATTAATCAGGCGGCGATAGATAAACGCCACTACCACAAAATAAACCGCCCAGACTGCCAGGGCCTCCAAAGTCAGCTTCCAGCTGTACCACAGCATCAGCCCTATGCTCCAGAAGGAAAAGACAAAGTTGAAAACCTGCCCCACAAACTGCCCCGTGGCCATAGACTTGATAGCCTCGATGCCGTTCATGCGCTGCAAGAGCTCCCCGGTCTCAAACCGGCGGAAAAACCTGGCCGGCAGCTGCAAAAGCCTGCCCCAGAGAGCCGCCTCCACCGACATATCCAGATGATTGGTAATCCGTAGCACCGCAATAGAGCGCACCAGGGAAAGAGCCGCCGTGGTAAAGCCCGTCAGCAGCATAATCTGGGTGACTGCCGCCAGCCCCACATGGTCCCGAATGGGAATAATATCGCTGAAGACAGTCTCCGTAATCACCGGCGAAACCAGGGGAATAATGCCTGCCGCCAGGCTGCACAGGATAATCGCCTGATAATCCCGCCGCCAGCAATGCCTGAACATGAACACCAGCAAATCCCTGACCTGCAGCTTCCTGGCCGGAAACCCCGCATAGCACTGAAAGCCATCACTATCTATCTGCGCCGCCAAGCTGCTGTCCACCGGTATCCCCTCCGGCCGGTCATAGGTATACATCCTGTAGGAGCTTTCACTTTCCGGCACCAGTGCCGCCAGTTCCTTGTCCTCTCCCACATAGCCAATCAGCACGCCGCAGTCCTTCTGATACCAATCACCAGACAGGCTCACCAGCCGCATGGTCATGTTGCCTTTCTGGATAAGCCTCTTGATGAGCCCCAGCTGGTCCAACTTGCCGGCCAGCTCCGGGCTGAGATGGATATTTTCCAATGGCATTCCCAATGCCTTCGCCACCACACGAATAGTAAAAGCTGCACGCTCCTGCGGCTTCCCTTCCTCATCCTTGCGCTCCACCACATCCTCTTGCAGAAGGTTGTTGATAGAAGCATCCACCAGCAGCTGCCTGTAATCAGTTGCTTTATCAACCATCGCTTCCTTGGACTGCTGAATAAAATCAAAATGCCTGCGCAGCCTGCCAGCCAGTACCTGCTGCTTTTCCTGCCATAAATGCAGCAGCTCAGCATATTTCATGGAGGAGATTTTTTCCTGCATGCCTTCCCAGTAGGCCAGAGCTTCCCTGCTTTTCAGCGCCTCCCTGCTGATAAAGGAAATGTCAAACAACTTTTTATACCAACGACTGAGCAAATGTCCAAGTTCCTGCTCATTATAATCAGTAGGATTGGCTGGGCACAGGCTGCTTTCTTCCACAGCATACACGTATATGCTTATCTTGTCATCATTTATAGGAAAAACAGGGTCCCCGGCACGCAGTTCCATCAAAAACAGCTGCCGGCCGGTCAGGGCATCCTCTGCATACAATTCACAGCAGCCTGACTCCACCAGCATCAGTTCAAACTGCGCCGACAAGCCCATGCGTTCACCGGGATAAATGCTCAAGCCGATTTCTGCTCCTGACATTTACACCCCTCCCATCGAATGTTCATCTTCTGCCATCTTCTGCTGCTCCATAATCAGCCTGTAATAGACCCCCTGACCCTCAAAGAGCTCCCTGTGGGTGCCCCGCTCCACAATTTTCCCCTGCTCCAGCACGATAATCTCGTCACAATCGCGGATAGTGCTGAGGCGGTGGGCAATCACCAGGCAGGAACAGCCCCGGCGGCGGATATTCTGCATGATTTCCGCCTCAGTCAGGGGGTCCAGGGCGCTGGTAGCCTCGTCCAGCACCAGGAAGCTGGGATTGCCTGCCAGAGCCCTGGCAATCTCCAGCCGCTGCCTCTGGCCGCCGCTGAAATTCCTGCCTCCCTCATCCACATGGGCCTCATAGCTGCCGTTCAGCTGCACTATATCCTGATGGATGCAGGCGTCCTTTGCCGCCCGGATAACATCATCCCGGCTGATGGCAGCATTAAACATGCTGATATTCTCACACACCGTACCGCTCATCAGGAATACCTCTTGGTCTACGGAGGACATGGAATTAACCATTACCCGGCGGGGTATCTTTTCCCTGGCCGTACCATCAAAGAGGATTTTGCCCTCCCACTGCTCATACAGACCGGTCACTATCTTGCCCAGGGTGGACTTGCCGCTGCCGGAAGTTCCTACCAGGGCCACCCACCGCCCCGGCTCGATGACCAGGCTGATGTGCTGCAACAGTGGTGCCGCCAGGCGGCTGTAGCCAAAGGAAATATCCGCCAGCTCCACCCTGCCTATCAGGACCTTGCCGGGATAATCCGGCTCCGCCTCCTGATAATTCAGCCTGTCAATCTCGTATTTTCGCACATCATCAAGCCTCTGCATCTGCATCTCCGTAGACTGCAGCTCCTGCCCCAACCCTACCAGGTTGTTGAAAGGGGTCTGAAAATTGCCCATCAGGCTCTGAAATGCCATAAAGATACCAGCCGTCATAACGCCTTCCATGATGGAAAAGCCGCCGATGGTCATGATGAGGGCGCTATTGAGGCCGCTCATCAGCATGGGAATCATGCCGGTGCTCTGGCTCAGCAGGGCAATCTCCTGGGAGCTGGCCAGCACCTTGGCATGGTAGCCTGCCACCTTGCCAAAAAAATCCGCCTCGTTGCCATTGGCCTTGATGGTCTCAATCATCTGCAGGCCGTTCATGGCGTTGCCATAAGCCTTGCCGTACTCCTGCTGCACCCGCATGGCTAAATCCGTCATGCGCCGCCTGAGATAGAAGAAAACGCCCAGATCCACCAGGCTGAAGCTGACACCGATCACTGTCAGGCTGGGACTGTACTCGTACAGCAAAAACAGGAAAAACAGCGCCGTAACAAAATCCAGCAGGCAGGTAGCAGCAGAACCGCTCAAAACAGCTGCAATCGACTCCGTAAAGCTGGCACGTGAGGCAATCTCCCCGGCAAACCGCTGCTGAAAAAAATCCAGGGGCAGCTTCAGGAGATGCCAGAAAAAGCTGCCAGAATCCGCCAGGGTAATCTTCTCCTGCCACCTGGTCAGGCACCAGCTACGCAAAAAGGAAAGCATGCCGCTCAGGAGAAAGGACAAGGTCATGGCCAGCATGAGATTCACCATCCAGTCCGGGTGCTTGCCGGTCAGGATATCATCCAGAAAAATCTGCCCCATGACAGGAGAGGCCAGCTGGCAAACCAGCAGCCCCAGCCCAATCAGCAGCACAAAAAGCACCGCCCACTTGTCCTGCCAGAGCTTTCCCCCCACATCCTTCAGCACGTTATAACGATGTCCTGCGGGCTGGAAATTCTCCCCGGGACGTATTTCCAGGGCAATCCCCGTATAGGAGCCTTTAAAATCCTCCCAGGCCACAGTGCGCCTGCCTACAGCCGGGTCATTGAGGTATACCCTGTCCCCCTTGATGCCCTCCAGCACCACAAAATGATTGAACTCCCAGTGGATAATCAGAGGATATTTTTCCTCCCTGAGCTGGTCTGCCATCATGCGATAGCCTGCCGCCTCACAGCCCAGCTTCCTGGATGCCTTCAGCACATTACTGGCCTTAGAGCCATCACGGTTCACGCCGCACTCCTGCCGAAGCTTTTCCAGGGGAATCCACATGCCGTAATATGCCAGCACCATAGCCAGGGAGGCAGCACCGCACTCGGTAGCCTCCATCTGCAAGATAACAGGCACCTTGGCACGGCTCCCCTGGTCACCTGCCAGCCTTTCAGCCAGGGCGGCCTTTATATCCTGAAAAAAATCAAAATTCATCTTCATGGCCATCACCTGTTTCTCAGCCACTGGCTTGCCTTGTAGAATACTTTTTCAATAGGTGCCTTGCGGTCAATAATCACGCTTCCTGTCACATAAGTGCCTGCCGTCACCGGCTTGTGCTCCCCTACAATGGAGGTCCAGAGATAGCCTGAAGCATCATTTTCATTCTTTACCAGGTCAAACCGCACCTCCACCGCGGAATTTTGCAGCTGCTGCAAAATAGTCTGTGCCAGCTGGCCATTCCCCAGATTGCGTATCATGGAAGCCTGGTCCACAGGATAGTCCGACACGGAGCGAACTACCCCCAGCAGGCTGCCCGTCTGGCTGATATCAGCCCCATTAGGTGCCAGCTGGATGCTCATGCCCGGCTCCAGCCTCTTGCCCTTGTCCACCGCTACATACATGATGCCAGCCAGGTCGCTGCGGTCTTCATCCAGCCGGATAGTGCATATCTCATCACCTGCCCTGACCACGGTTCCCTCATCTGCCAGAAGCTCTGTGACCACCCCTGTGTAGGGGCTGTAAATCTGCTCATTGACGGCTTCCGCCATGCGCTTGGCATCATGGGCATTGACTCGCTGCTCCACATCGCTGCGGTTAGCGCCCAGGTCAATGCTGTTCCTGGTGGCGATGGTATCCATCGTCATATTCACCTGGTCTATCTGGGCAATCTGCTGATTTTTCTTTACCCTTGTCCCCTTGTTGATGTACAGCCTGTTCACCTGGCCCGTATTGATGACAGTCACCTTCCTGACACCGCCGGCATCCATAATCAGGCCATAGCCATCAGCCTTGACGGTGAAGGAGCCCATGACTGACCACAGGACAACTCCTGCCAGAAGCAGCAGAATAGCAGAAAGCCCTATCCAGCCGATGGGATTGGTCACATGGAGCAGGGTATCCAGTTTTTCCGGGGAACGCATCTTGTCCAATGCTTCCCTGCTAAACAATCTATCGGGATTTATCATTTCATTCCTCCCCTTCCTCCAGATTTGCTTCTACCTTCTGCCCTGCCTTCAGGCCCTCAATGCCGGATACCACCACTACATCCCCCTCCTGCAGGCCGGACAGGATTTCTGCGTACTTCTCCCCTATGGCTCCCACTGAAACATAGCGTTCCTCCAGCTCCTGATTGCTGTTTATCACATACACATTACCTGTATTGTAGTTGTTCTCAAGGGCTTCCAGGGGCACGGCCAGGACATAGCGGGGCTGATTGGCTGTCAGCACCATATCCTCATAGCTTCTCGCCTCCAGAATCCCCGCATCATTATACAAGTTGAACACCACCCGGCGCATAGCCGCAGGCTCTGACAAAGCCGGATAGATGCCGTAAATATCCACAGGAAAAACGCTTTTATTGCCCCTGTTGCCGGAGCTGTATTCCGTGTTATATGCCTTCACAAAATCAGGCCGCTTGAAGGACAGGGTAAATTGCCCCTGCTCCCCTGCCTCACCTAGCAGCGAACGAAGTGCGGCATCTTCCATACTCAGGGCAAACCACAGGAACTTAAAATCCCCTATCAGGCAGATGGGTGTGCCAGCCGTGACGAAATTCCCTTCCTCCTTGTAGCTGACCAGCACATAGCCGTCAGAATTGCTCACCACCCGCAGCCTGTCCTGGTTGAGCACCGCCTGCTCGTACTGGGCCCTGGCGTTTGCCACATCGGCCTGGGCCGCCGCATAATTAGCCCTGGCCTCATCCAGCTTTTCCAGGGAAGTAGCATTCTGCTCAATCAGGCTGCTGTAGCGGCTGTAGCTGTTCTTTGCCTGCAGCTCCACTGCCTCCGCCCGGCGCAGGGCGCTCTCTGCCTGCTTGATTTTCAACGGCAAATCCTCATTGGTCAGCTCAACGATTACATCCCCTGCCTGTACATGCTTATTCTTGTGAATGAATTTCCTGGTGATGACGCCGTCTACCTTGGCAATCACGTCCACAGACTGCCTTGAGTACATGCTTGCCTCTGGAAACTCATACCGGGCGTTAATCTGCCTCATCTTCACAGTAGTGGCATTGACCATAATGGAGCGATTATTCATTCTTTCCAGTATGATGCTCTCCCCCTTGTAATTGACAAAGATGCCGTAGCCGATAATGGTCAATGACAGGATAATCACCATCGTCATGGCTATATAAAAATACTTTTTCAAGCACACCGCCCCCTGAAAATACGCACCAAATATATCCCATATCATTCAATAATCACAATTACACTGTTATATTCTACCAAAAATGTAAAATTCCTGCATAAAAAATAGCACTGCCCTCTGTATACACAGAAAACAGTGCTATTTTTTACCACATACATAGATTCATGTGAAGTATGAATTGAAATTATTCCGCCAGCAACTTATCAATACATTCCGGCCCAGTTCACCAATTTGGCAAGGGAAGGAGAACGCAAGGCCATTCCGGCCGCAACAGTGTCCAGAGCATCTTCGGATAACTCAACCTTGGCTGAACCGGAAGCCTCTTTCTTCAGCATATCGATTACAGCATCAATAGCATCTTCTGAAATACTGATGCCGTTATCCAGCAAAAATTCTGCCACCTCTGCGGAAGTCTGCTTCTCAGCCAGCGCTTTCGCAAATACATCGTCCTTCCCAAGCTTTTCCATGAGCTTATCCATGTTATCAACTAATTCCTGCTTATTGATTTTCATAATCCAAACATCTCCCATCATATTTTACTTGTTTTGTGGTTTTGCTATTTATACGCAAATATTCCTAATTCATTACATACATGGCAGAAATTTTCAGTTTGTCGTAGTGCTTGATCGTTACTTTGGCGATGTATGTAAGTTTTATTGATTAGTGCAGGGGAGCTGTCAGAAAAACATCAGTAAATATTCCAATGGGCGGTCACTTTTTTGCATTGCTGTGCATAAACTTACA
>JALFXV010000113.1 GCA_022786545.1 Selenomonadaceae bacterium | reverse complement strand
TCTATGGGTAGCTGTCCCGCTCAGCCCATTTTTTAGTCTGAACAGAGTCCACGAACTACCAAATTATTTCAATCAGTATATGCTCGTAGTTACAAATAAGCACTACGACAAACTGAAATCTCTTTTTACAAACTGAAATTTGTATAATAAATCTTATCTATAATGTAGAAAATTGACACCCGATTTTGTTTATGCTATAATACTGCTGTTATGAGCGTGAAAGACAATCGCTGGCGTGGCGCACTTGTGCGTGCGCGCTTGAGGAAAGTCCGGGCTCCGCAGGGCAGTGTGCTGGATAACGTCCAGCGGGGGTGACCCCAGAGATAGTGTCATAGAAACGGAAACCGCCTAAGCAGGTCCGCCTGCCGGCAAGGATGGAAAGGTGCGGTAAGAGCGCACCAGCAGCCAGGTGACTGGCTGGCTTGATAAACCTCACATGGAGCAAGACCGAATAGGGAAGGATACGAGGCGGCCCGCTGACCTTCCGGGTGTGTCGCTAGAGCTGCCAGGCAACTGGCAGTCCAGATAAATGATTGTCGCCGCGCAAGCGGAACAGAACTCGGCTTATTGAGCGCTGATAACTTTTTTTAAATTTTTTCGGCATCAGGCAGGACTTTGGTCCACCTATGTCGAATACTACAACAGAAATGGGTTTTATTTATATAAAAAGCCTAATCCAGCCCAGGAGCGGGGGAACCAGATTATTAATTCTAGTGCGAAGGCGGCATGGCAAAGGATTGTGCCGCGGAGCATAAAGGTTATTGGGGTGAATTATAAGCGGCGGCTTCGGCAAGACCGCGAAGAAAGGGTGTATCTCCACCCTAACCCGACAGCTAACCTCGCAGGCGAAAAGAGAGAGGAGTGTCTTTTTGGGTAGCTTGAAGCGTATTTTGGTGCTATCTATGATGATGTGCCTGTTTTCAGCGGTGGCTTTTGCATCAGCCTTCCGCATGGGAGACCAGGGCAGCGAGGTAGCGGAGATTCAGGGGCAGCTGGCTAGTCTGGGTTATGATGTAGCGGCAGATGGGGATTTCGGTCCTGCAACGGCAGAGGCTATCAAGTCCTTTCAGAATTCCAGGGGACTGGAAGCTGACGGCCTGGTAGGGCCTAGTACCTACTCGGCCCTCATGGGACGCAGCATGCCTCAGGTGAGCCGTAGCTCTAACTACATTTCACGCAGGGTGGTAGCCCACTCTATGAATTATCTTGGTGTGCCGTATGTTTTTGGCGGCACCTCCCCAAGCGGTTTTGATTGCTCCGGCTATGTGCGTTACGTATTCGCCAATGCCGGCATTTATCTGCCTCGTACAGCGGATGCGCAGTATGAAGTCGGTATACCGGTTTCCCGGGGCGAGCTGGTGCCTGGTGACCTGGTCTTTTTCTCAACCTATGAGTACGGGCCTTCTCATGTAGGTATCTATCTGGGGGATAGCAGCTTTATCAACGCCTCTTCCAGCCGCGGCGTGGCGATTGATTCCTTGAATAGCGGTTACTGGGGGTCCTGTTACATCGGTGCCCGCAGGGTGTTGTAAGATTTTTTTAGGGGCGTTATCCGCCCCTTGTTTTTTTTGCAAAAAAACAAGGGCTGGCGAAAGCCAACCTTGCTTAATCGGTGAAAATATCATCCCAGAAGGTGTAGGAAACCATCATCATGAGCAGTGCCAGTATGGCCAGGTCACCCATCCTGTCCCCTCCTTTATATCGTTTCTCAGATACATTATAATGGAAAGAGGTTGTTTATGCAAATTGTGCAGATAAATAATGCAGCTGATGCGGCAGAAGCCATGCAGGAAATAGGCGTCACCCGCCGCGGCGCGGAGATTATGGCGGAAAAGGCCCTGTTTCAGGCCATACGGCTGGAAAGGGTGGACACCAGGGCGGCCAATATCCTGAAGCAGGCCATGCTCAGCCAGGGCGCAGAGGCGGCGGTGTCCGCTGCCACCATCAATCTGGCAGCCCCCTATACGGATGTGCTGGTGCTGGCAACGGTGGCCCAGCTGAGGCGGGCAATTCCCCGGCTGAAGGAACAGCCCTGGGGGCTGAAGGCGGTTGCCGGGGAGCTGGAGGCGTATATTGACGGAGTAATGGCAGGGAAATGATATCAGTCATAAGTCCTATTTTTAGAAAATTTTGTTTTTTGGCAGGAAAAATGCTTCCTGCGGCGAAATATTAACAATGGCATAATTGTTTTGCAGATAGGAGATGTGTTATTGTGGCAAAAATCAGATTGGTCAACATGATGTTGTACGGCTTTCACGGCACCTATGAGTACGAGCGTGAGCTGGGGCAGAAGTTCTATTTTGATGTGGAGGCTATCACCAGGGACGATGCTGTCATTGAAAATGATGAGGCAAATGATAATGTTCATTCCACGGCTATTTATGCTACTGTGAAGGAGACTGTGGAAAATAAGCGTTTCACCCACATGAGGGCGCTGGCAGGCCATATTGCCGACAAGCTGCTCTCCCAGTACCAGAACCTGGCGGAGGTCACTGTCACCGCCCGCAGGAATAACGCCACTATTACGGGGCCGATGGACTATGTGGAGGTGGAAGTCACCCGCAAGGCGGAGTAAGTATATATATATATATATATATTAATATTAATATACATATTAAAGCTGTTAATGATGATGCGATTAACAGCTTATTTTTTTTGATAAAATATTGATTTTTTTTAAGAAAAAGGCTATGATAGCGGCAGGCGAGGTGAAGAAGTATGGAAAAATTTTTTCTGGCCGCCCTGCAAGGGGTGCATGGCCTGGGCGGCAAGCGGATCAGGCGGCTGATAAATTATTTTTGTTCGGCTGCAGCAGTGTGGCAGGCCGGGGAAGGGGAGCTCCGGCAGGCGAAGATACTGGATAACGGCGTGCTGGAAAGCCTGCTGCAGGCCAGGCGTGAGCAGCCTGATTGGCCTGAGAGGCTGCAGGAGGAGTGCGGCAGGAAAGGCATCAGCCTGTGCACTATTGAGGAGGGGGAATATCCTGCCCTGCTGAAGGAGATTAACAATCCGCCCCTGGCCCTTTTCTACCGGGGCAGGCTGGCGGAGAGGCCCCGGCTGGCTATGGTGGGCTCAAGGCGCGTCAGCGCTTACGGCAGGAACGTGGCGGAATCCCTGGGCAGCTCCCTGGCTGCAGCGGGCTTTGCGGTGGTCAGCGGCGGAGCCCTGGGTGTGGATACCTGCAGCCATCAGGGCGCCCTGAAAAAGGGCATTACTGAGGCTGTGCTGGGCTGCGGCGTGGATGTGGTGTATCCTGCCGGCAGCGGCAGGCTGCTGGCGGAGATTGCCGAAAGGGGGGCTGTGCTTTCCGAGTATTTGCCCGGCACCAGGCCGCTGGCCGGCAATTTTCCTGCCAGGAACCGCATCATCAGCGGCATGTGCCTGGGGACTATCGTGGTGGAGGCGGCCAAGAGAAGCGGCTCCCTGATTACGGCAGAGATGGCGGTCAGCGAGGGCAGGGATGTCTTTGCAGTACCCGGCAGCATCTTTTCCCCTGTCAGCACAGGCTGCCACCGGCTGATTCAGCAGGGGGCCAAGCTGGTTATTGACAGTCATGATATTATTGAGGAGTATCCTGAATTTGCAAAAAAAAGCAGGAAACAGAAAAATATTGATGAAAAAAATAAAACTCATGCTATAATAACGGAGACGGAGGAACGCATTTTGCAGGTGCTGCAGTTTGATGCGCCCCTGTCCATAGACGAGGTAATCTATCGGCTGCACGGCGGTGATGTTGCCAATGCGGCATTTGTGTTATTACAGCTGGAATTTAAGGGGTTAGTACGGTCGGATGACCTTCACCGTTATGTCCGTACAGTGAAGGAAGGAGTTTTGTGAGCAAGGTGCAGGCAGAAGCTGAGATAAAGGAAGCAGGCAGCCCTGTTGAGGCTGCCGGGATGAAGAAGCCGGTGGCGAAGAAAACAGCTGCCAGGAAGACAGCGGCGAAGAAAACAGCTGCCTCAAAGGCGGCTGCGAAAAAAACAAAGGGCAAGAAGGCTGAGAAGGGCGGCACGCTGGTACTGGTGGAGTCTCCTACCAAGGCCAAGACCATTGAGCGCTATTTGGGCAAGGGGTACACTGTCCGGGCTTCGATGGGGCATCTGAGGGATTTGCCCAAGAGCCAGTTTGGCATTGATGTAGAGAATAATTTTGAGCCTAAATACATAAATATCCGGGGCAAGGGGGATTTGATCAAGGCCTTGAAAAAGGATGCCGCCAAGGCTGACAAGGTGTACCTGGCCAGCGACCCGGACCGGGAGGGGGAGGCTATTGCCTGGCATCTGGCCCATCTTTTTGATATTGATGCCGCCAGTCCCTGCCGCATAGTCTTCAACGAGATAACCAAGCCGGCCATCCAGGCGGCTATCAAGGAGCCCCATCCGATTAATATTGACCGGGTGGATGCCCAGCAGGCCCGGCGCATGCTGGACCGCATCGTGGGCTACAAGCTGAGCCCCCTGCTCTGGCGCAAGGTCAGGAAAGGGCTCAGTGCAGGCAGGGTGCAGTCCGTGACTGTCAAGCTCATCTGCGACCGGGAGAAGGCCATTCAGGCTTTTGTGTCCCAGGAATATTGGACCATTGATTTGAAGCTGAAGAAAGGAAAAAGCAATCAGTTCGGTGCTGACCTGGTGGCCCTGGGGGAGGATTTTGCCCCTGCAGGAGAGATGACGGCGGACATGCCGCCTATCAAGGGCTACAAGCTGGATATTCACAACCAGCAGGATGCAGAGCGGGCCGCCGCCCTGGCGGCAGAGGGCACCTGGCTGGTGTCCGAGGTCAAGAAGCGGCAGAGAAGCCGCAAGGCTGCAGCGCCTTTTACCACCTCCAGCCTGCAGCAGGATGCGGCCAGGAAGCTGGGCTTTACCTCCCGGAAGACCATGATGGTGGCCCAGCAGCTCTATGAGGGCATTGATCTGGGGCGCAAGGGCCCTTCCGGCCTCATCACCTACATGCGTACCGATTCCACCCGCATTTCGGAGATGGCCCAGGCGGAGGCCAGGGAGTACATCCTGGGGAAATTCGGCCAGGAGTATTATCCGGAAACTGCCAATATCTATTCAGCCAGCAAGAAGTCCCAGGATGCCCATGAGGCAATCCGCCCTACCAGCGTGGGCTTTGTGCCGGAGGAAATTGAGAAGTACCTGAACAAGGACCAGTTCAGGCTGTATCAGCTGATCTGGCAGCGTTTTGTGGCCAGCCAGATGGTACCGGTGGTGTTTGATACCTTGTCCGTCAGATTGCAGAACGGCAGCCTGCAGGCCGCCGCCAGCGGTTCCCAGCTGAAGTTCCCGGGGTTTCAGGCTGTCTACATCATGGCGGATAACGAGGGAGATAAGGACATGAACCTGCCGGAACTGGCGGCAGGGGACGAACTGAGGCTCATGAAGGCTGTGCCTAAGCAGCACTTTACGGAGCCGCCCCCAAGGTATAATGACGCCTCCCTGGTCAAGCTGCTGGAGGAAAAGGGCATCGGGCGTCCCAGCACCTATGCCCCGATTATTGAGACCATCCTGGCCAGGGGATATGTGTCCCGCATCAGCAAGGCATTCCAGCCTACAGAGCTGGGCTTTGTGGTGGTGGATTTGCTGGAGGAATACTTCAAGGATATTGTGGACGAGAAGTTCACTGCCACAATGGAGAGCCGCCTGGACGGTATTGCCGGAGGCGAACTGAGCCGCCAGCAGCTGCTGAGGGATTTTTACGGGCCTTTTGCGGAGGAGCTGGCCAAGGCGGACGAGGCCATCGGCCATGTGGAGCTGCCGGTGGAGGTCTCCGACGTGCCCTGCGATGTATGCGGCCGCATGATGGTGGTGAAGCAGGGCCGGTTCGGCAAGTTCCTGGCCTGCCCGGGTTTTCCGGAGTGCCGCAGCACCAAGCCCCTCCTGAAGGATACGGGCATCAAGTGCCCCAAGTGCGATGGCACCATCGTGGAGAGAAAGTCCCGCCGGGGCAAGAATTTCTACGGCTGCAAGAATTATCCGGAGTGCGATTTTGTCACCTGGGATATCCCTATGGAGGAAAAATGCCCTAAGTGCGGCAGCCTGCAGCTGAAGCATGTATACAGAAACGGCAGGGTGCTGCCTTATTGCAGCAACGATGCCTGTGAAACGCGGGTTAATCATCCAATCAATAAAGAGTTGGCAAAGCAGCGGGAAAAGGCTGCTAAGGCGAAAGAGAGTGCTGAGAGTGCAAGTTAACAAGGTTATTGTCATAGGCGCCGGCCTGGCCGGCAGCGAGGCGGCCTGGCAGGCGGCAAGGCGGGGGATTCCCGTGGAGCTCTATGAGATGCGCCCGGTGAAAAATACACCTGCCCACAAGACGGATTTGTTTGCGGAATTGGTGTGCAGCAATTCCCTGCGGGGCGCCGGGCTGGAAAATGCCGTGGGCGTCCTGAAGGAGGAAATGCGCCGCCTGGGCTCCCTCATCATGGAGGCGGCAGATGCCACGAAAGTGCCTGCCGGGGGCGCCCTGGCAGTTGACAGGCTGGGCTTCAGCCGTTATATTACAGACAGGGTGAAAAATCATCCGCTGATCAGGGTCATTCATGAAGAGGTAGATAAGGTTCCCCGGGAGCCGGGGGCGGTGACTATCGTGGCTAGCGGCCCTTTGACCTGCGGCAGGCTGGCGGAGGACATCGGGGCGCTGATGGGGCAGGAGTACCTGTATTTTTATGATGCGGCAGCGCCTATCGTCACCCTGGAGTCCGTGGACATGTCCAAGGCATGGAAGGCTTCCCGCTACAACAAGGGGGAGGCGGCATACATCAACTGCCCTATGGACAGGGAGCAGTACCGGCATTTCTGGCAGGAGCTGGTGAACGCGGAAAAGGCGGAAACTCACAGCTTTGAGAAGGAGATTTTCTTTGAGGGCTGCATGCCGGTGGAGGAAATGGCCTCCCGGGGTGAGGACACCCTGCTGTTCGGCCCCCTGAAGCCGGTGGGGCTGGAAAATCCCCACACCGGGCGGCTGGCCCATGCGGTGGTGCAGCTCAGGCAGGACAATGCGGAGGGAACCCTCTACAACATAGTGGGCTTCCAGACCCACCTGAAGTGGCCGGAGCAGCGGCGGGTCTTCGGGCTGATACCGGGGCTGGAAAAGGCTGAGTTCGTCCGCTACGGCGTCATGCACCGGAATACCTTTATCAATTCACCGGAAACCATGCGGCCTACCCTGGAGTTCCGGCACAGGGAAAACCTGTTTTTTGCCGGGCAGATGACAGGGGTGGAGGGCTATGTGGAGTCGGCTGCCTCCGGGCTGGTGGCAGGCATCAATGCCGCCCGCCTCATCAGGGGGGAAAAGCCGGTGGTATTTCCTCAGGAGACTGCCCACGGCTCCCTGTGCCATTACATCACCACGGCACCGGCCAGGCATTTCCAGCCCATGAATGTTAATTTCGGTATCATGTCCCCCATCAAGGAGAAAATCCGCGACAAGAAGCTGAAGAAGCAGCGGATTGCCGAAAGGGCGCTGGCTATGCTGGAGGCCTTTAAGGAGGAAAACCATCTCTGAGAGAAGGGATGGTTTCCGGGATAGGAGTTTGTATCAGGATTTTGGATTAGGAGTTTATATATGGAAAATCAGTTTCATGCAACGACCATCGTTGCAGTCAAGAAGAATGGCAAGGTAGCCATCGCCGGTGACGGCCAGGTGACTTTTGGCCAGAGCACCATCATGAAGGCCACGGCGCGGAAAATCCGCAAGCTGCATCATGGCAAGGTGCTGGCAGGCTTTGCAGGTTCCGTGGCGGATGCCTTTTCCCTCTTTGAGAAGTTCGAGGCAAAGCTGGAGGAATACAATGGCAATCTGCAGCGGGCTTCCGTGGAGATGGCCAAGGACTGGCGTACCGACAGGGTGCTGAGAAAGCTGGAGGCCCTCCTTTTGGTGGCAGACAGGGACAACATCCTCATGCTGTCCGGCAACGGCGAGGTCATCGAGCCGGACGGGGGCGTGTGCGCTATCGGCTCCGGCGGCTTTTATGCCCTGTCTGCCGCCCGTGCCCTGGCGGAGCACACGGAGATGGAGGCAAAGGATATCTGCACCGAGGCCATGAAGATTGCCGCCGATATCTGCGTATTTACCAACCACAACATCCGGGTAGAGGAACTGGAAGAAGACTAAGGCAGGAGGATAAATTCATTGAACGAGCAGACACCAAGACAAATTGTAGAAGCATTGGATAAATATATCGTAGGCCAGAAGGAGGCAAAGCGTGCTGTGGCCATCGCCCTCAGGAACCGCTGGCGCAGCAGGCAGCTGGACAATGCCAGCATGCAGGATGACATCGTGCCTAAGAACATCCTCATGATCGGCTCCACCGGCGTGGGCAAGACTGAGATTGCCCGCCGCCTGGCCAAGCTGGTGGACGCGCCTTTCATCAAGGTAGAGGCCACCAAGTTCACCGAGGTGGGCTACGTGGGCAGGGACGTGGAGTCCATCATCAGGGACCTGGCGGAGACCTCCGTCCGCATGATCCGCCAGCAGCGGGTGCAGGGCGTGCAGGAAAAGGCCAGGGAGATGGCCCAGGAGCGCATCCTGGACGTGCTGGTGCCAGAGCCTAAGAAGTCCAGCAATCCTTTCGGCCAGCTCTTTGGCAGCCTGGCCAATAACGAGGAGGCTGAGGAGGATAACGCTCAGGAGAGCGAGCCTAAGCAGTATCAGGCAGGCCGTGAGTGGTGCCGCAAGAAGCTGGAGTCTGGCGAGTACGAGGACAAGATTATCGAGATTGATATCGAGGATAGCAGCAAGCCGATGGTAGGCATGTTCGCAGGCTCCAGCCTGGAGGGCATGGGGGACAACCTGCAGGACATGATCGGCAGCATGATGCCTAAGCGCCGCAAGAAGCGCAAGGTGACCGTGGAGCAGGCAAGGAAGCTGTTCCAGCAGGAAGAGGCCATGAAGCTGGTGGATATGGAAGAAGTGCAGGAAACTGCCGTGAAGCTGGCAGAAAACAGCGGCATCGTGTTCCTGGATGAGATTGACAAGGTGGCAGTCAGCGGCAACACCGGCGGCCACGATGTTTCCCGTGAGGGCGTGCAGCGTGACATCCTGCCGATTGTGGAGGGCTCTACGGTCATGACCAAGTACGGCGCTGTGAAGACCGACCATATCCTCTTTATTGCGGCCGGTGCTTTCCACACCGCCAAGCCTTCCGACCTGATACCTGAGCTGCAGGGACGCTTTCCGATCCGGGTGGAGCTGAAGTCCCTCAAGAAGGAGGATTTCAAGCGCATCCTGACGGAGCCTCAGAACGCCCTCCTGAAGCAGTACAAGGCCCTTTTGGGCACTGAGGGCATCAAGCTGGAGTTTGCCGAGGATGCCATTGACCGCCTGGCGCAGCTGGCCTGCGATGTGAACGCCCAGAACGAGAACATCGGCGCCCGCCGCCTGCACACCATCCTGGAGAAGCTGCTGGAGGAGCTGTCCTTTGAGGCACCTGATATGGAGGAAAAGGATGTGCTGATTGATACCGAATATGTCAATAAGGCACTGCAGGACATTGTGGTGAACCACGATTTGAGCCAGTTTATTCTGTAAGCGGGAGTTCTGTTCAGGCTAAAAACGTGTTAAAAACGACCTGAATAATCTAACATTAAATAAAATTATAAAATTTTTAGAAATAATCACAAAATATTGTGATTATTTCTTTTTTTTATGGTACAATATACTGTAGTGATAGAAACAGTCAATAGCTAATGTTTTTTCTGCATATTGAACAAAATTTTATATATTTTTGAGTGAGATGTAAAAGGAGGAAGTGTCAATGTCAACACTTTTGGAGCGTACCAGGAAGATCAACCGCGTGCTGCAGCGGTTCCACAATGTGGATTACAAGGAAATGGCAACGGTACTGAGCAACGTGATAGATGCCAATGTCTATATAGTCGATACCAGCGGCGTGATTTATGGCTGTGCTTTCCTGGATGATTTTGAATGTGATGTGATGATGGATAACGTGGTAGTGCCGGGCAGGTTCCCCAAGCACTATGTAAACTGGCTGAAGAAGATTGACGAGACTGCCGCCAATATCCGCTCCAAGAGCGGTGCCTGTGCTTTCGGGGAGGAAAATACCCAGTGCAAGTTCAACGGCAAGAACACCACCATTGTGCCCATTTATGGCGTAGGGGAGCGCATCGGCACCCTGATGGTGGCAAAATACGATGTGGATTTCTCCGATGATGATTTGCTGCTGGCGGAGTACGGAGCAGCTGTGGTGGGCATGGAAATGCTTCACGACAGGGCAAGGCGCAGCCAGGAGGAAAGCCAGAAGCGGGAGACGGTCCGCATGGCCCTGGGAACCCTGTCCATTTCCGAGGGGCAGGCCACTATCGCCATCTTCCGCAAGCTGAAGCACAAAGACGGCCCGGTCAACGCCTCCAAGATTGCCGACATGCTGACTATTACCCGTTCCGTTATCGTCAACGCCCTCCGCAAGCTGGAGTCTGCCGGCGTGGTAGAGCCTAAGTCCCAGGGCATGAAGGGAACCCATATCAAGGTGCTCAACGAGTACTTGTGGCACGGGGTCGAGGAACTGGCTGAGGAAACAGAGATGAACATTGACGAGATGTTCGCCGAGTACGGCAGGAAGCTGACCAGGCAGTATGCGGAGGCTCACGCCAAGGAGCACAATGTGTCCGGCGGCGAAATCAGGGAGCTGGCCAATAAAATCTGGGAGAGCCAGCTGGCCCTGAACCTGGACATCGTGGATTTGACGGATATTGACCTGGACAAGGGCTACAGGATGTACGCCGAGGAGAACGGCATGGATGTGGCGGAGGTCAATCCGGAGGACATGCTGGCCTGGTATCTGAGGAAGTTTGTCCGCAAATGACGGACGGCCGGGCTTTAGGGACGGCAGAGGCAATAGCCGCAGGTTATGGCCGGGGGTTATCATCCACGGCTGCGGCCGGGCTGAAAAAATATCGCAGGAGAATAGTCACCTCCTGCGTTTTTTCATGCCTAAAATTTTGTATATACTTGTTTTTACACTTGCAACTTTCGCCCTATTTTTCGAACTTTATGAGGGTAAAATGAAAAATCGCTTCTTTAATTGCAAAAAAAATGCTAGAATAGAGTGGAATAAATATTTTTTGCTAGTATAAAGGATTTTTCTGCCCGGTGTCGTATTATAGACATAACGCACTTGATAAGTGGCAGGAACAGGATTGGGTTCATCAGGAATAATTTTACAGAAATGAGGAAGTGGATTTTTGTGCTGCAGCAGATAATGAATTCACCAACTATGGATTATATGCAGAGAGGGCTGGCGGCGGCCAGCCTCCGGCAGGAAGTCATCAGCAACAATATAGCCAACGTGAATACCCCCAAGTTCAAGCGCAGCGATGTGGTCTTTGAATCCCTGCTGGCCAGGGAGCTGGGGCTGGATGCGGAGGACAGGAAGCTGAAGATGGTGCGTACCCGTGACAGGCACCTGCCTGCGGCTCCCCTGGATGGCCGGGCGGAGGCGAGGATACAGCCGGATGACAGCACTACAATGCGGGTGGATGACAACAACGTGGACATTGATGCCGAGATGGCCAGTCTCGCCAAGAACCAGATTTATTATAGCGCTATGGCGAAGAAGATCGGCAGCTATATCCAGGGCATCAAGTCGGTAATATCAACCAAGTAAATTTTGGCGTGCAGGCAGGGCGAGTACCTGCCGCATACTCGGGATAGAATGGAGCAGAGTGCAATGAGTATGTTTGGCGGCATTGATGCTGCGGCCTCCGGGCTGACAGCGGAGCGTCTGAGAATGGATGTCATATCCAATAATATAGCAAATGTAAATTCCACGCGCACTGTGGAGGGGGGACCCTTCAAGCGCAAGTATGTTATCTTCCAGCCCCGGGAGGCCCAGGAAAGCGGCTTTGCGGGCCTTTTGGCAGGGGAGCTGCAGAAGGGCAAGGGCAGGAAGAACCGCGCCGGTGACGGCGTGCGTGCCCTGGGCATCGGCGTGGATGAAAACCAGGGCAAGCTGGTGTATGAGCCGGGGCATCCCGATGCCAATGCAGACGGCTACGTGGAACTGCCGAATGTGGATATTGTCACAGAAATGGTTGATATGATTACGGCTTCCAGGGCCTATGAGGCCAATGTGACATCGATTAATGCTGCCAAGAGCATGGCGCAGCAGGCACTGAACATAAGCAAGTAAAATGAGGTGACATGATGGAGATAGAAGCATTGCAGATGACGCCTGTTAAGATGCGGGCTGAAAGCCATCTTGGCGAGGAGCAGCCGCAGCAGGCGGCACTGCCAACCTTTGGCGAATACCTGAAGGATGCCATCGGCCAGGTGAATGATCTGCAAAAGGAGTCAGAAAGGCTGGGAGCAGCTCTGGCAGCCGGGCAGGTTGAGGATATATCGCAGGTTATCATCGCCGGGGAGAAGGCGGATATTGCCGTCCAGCTGACCCTGGCGGTGCGCAATAAGGCTGTTGAGGCCTATCAGGAAATCATGCGTATGCAGGTATAATGTTTAGCGGCATGGCGATTATATTATTACTGCGTAGCAAGGGGATTTGGTAATGGGTGATTTAAAAGAAAAATACCTGCAGCTCTGGGGCAGGCTGACGAAGCGGCAGCATTATATGGCCATTGGCGGTGCAGTGCTGCTGGTAGCCGCTATTGTGGCGGCAAGCTTTGCCTTTGGCGGCAAGCCGGATATGGTGCCATTATTCACCAACATGGAAACCAAGGACGCCGGCGAGGTGGCAGCCAAGCTGAAGGAAACCAAGGTTAATTACGAGGTGCAGGAGACGAAGCAGGGCACTACAATCCTGGTGCCTGCCGCCGATGTGCACGAGGCGCGCCTGAGCCTGGCAACGGAAGGGCTGCCCAGGGGCAACAAGGGCTTTGAGATTTTTGATGACAGCAAGCTGGGCGTGACGGAGTTCCAGAACAAGGTGAACTATCTGCAGGCCCTGCAGGGTGAGCTGACCCGCACCATCGAGCAGATTGCGGCGGTGGAGAAGGCCAGGGTGCATATCGTGCTGCCGGAGGACAGCCTGTACAAAAAGAATGAGAAGCCGGCTACGGCCTCCATCATGCTGAAGCTGTGGCCGAATATGGAGCTGAACAAGAAGGAAATCAAGGGCATTGTCAACTTGGCTTCCCGCAGTATCCAGGGGCTTTTGCCTGAGAATATCACCGTGGTGGATGAGACAGGCAGGATCTTGAACGACCCGGATGACGAGGAAGAGAACAATGTCAGCCAGCAGACCATGACCCAGCTGGACATGACCCGCAAGGTGCAGGAGCGCATGCAGCGGGATGTGCAGTCCATGCTGGACCAGGCACTGGGAGAGGGACATTCCTACGTCCGCGTCAATGTGGAACTGGATTTTGACCAGCGGCAGACCGACAGGCAGACTTATACGCCGGTGGTGGATGATTCCGGCATTATCCGCAGCGAGCAGACTATCAATGAGTCCTACAGCGGCACTTCCACCTCGCCGGGTGGGGCTGCCGGTACCCAGTCCAACGTGCCTGGCTATGTGGCACAGGACAACAACAGCAACGCCAGCTACGCCAAGAAGGAAACCACCAAGAATTATGAGATAAACGAGGCCAAGGAAAAGACAGTGGCGTCTCCTGGTTCCATCAAGCGCGTCAACATCGCCGTGCTGGTCAATGAGGATATTACGCCTGTCCAGCAGGAGAGCATCCAGCGTTCCGTGGCTTCTGCCGTGGGCATCAACCCTGACCGGGGCGATACTGTGTCCGTGGAGCCGCTGCCGTTCAGCACCGAGGCTGCTGACAGGCGGGCTGCTGAGGAGCAGGCTGCAAAGGATGCGGAGAATATGAAGATTATGCTGATTGTGGCGCTGATTCTGCTGATTATCGGCAGCGTGGCAGGCTACTTCTACTGGAAGCGCAAGCAGCGCATCGAGGCGGAGCAGGCAGCTATCGCAGAGGCAGAGAGGCTGGCCGAGGAAGAAAGGGTACGTGCAGAGGAGGAGCGTGCAGCTCTCCTGGATAACGGCGAGATAGAGCTGGAGGAAATGACAGAGGAAGAAAAGGAGCACGTGTCCGAGCGTCAGACTATCGAGGAGCTTATTCGCAACAAGCCGGCAGAAATGGCTATGCTTGTTAAGACCTGGTTGGCGGAGGATTAAGCATCATGAATATGTATGGTAATAGCGAGCCGGAGCTGACTAATCAGCAGAAGGCGGCAATATTGTTCATAGTTTTGGGGCCTGAGTATTCGTCCATGCTGTTCAAGCACATGAATGACGAAGAAATCGAAAAGCTGACGCTGGAGATTGCCAATCATAAGCAGGTGACCCCGGAAGAAAAGGTTGCTGTGGTGTCTGAGTTCTACCAGATGGCTATGGCGAAGAATTATCTGTCCCAGGGCGGTCTGGAGTATGCCCAGAACATCCTGGAGAAAGCCTTGGGGGCGGAGCGGGCCTCCCTTATCATCAGCAGGCTGACCACCAGCCTGCAGGTGCGCCCCTTTGACTTTCTGCACAAGACGGACCCGTCACAGCTCCTGAACTTCATCCAGAACGAGCATCCCCAGACTATTGCGCTGATTATGGCTTATCTGGACCCTGACCAGGCGGCTACCATCCTGACTTCCCTGCCTCAGGAGAGGCAGGCGGAGGTTGCCAAGCGCATCGCCGTCATGGACAGGACCTCTCCGGAGGTGCTCCGGGAGGTGGAGAGGGTGCTGGAGCGGAAGCTGTCCGCCCTGGTTACCCAGGACTTTACCGATGCCGGCGGCGTAAAGGCCATCGTCGAGGTATTGAACCGGGTGGACCGCACTACCGAGAAGTCCATCATCGAGAATCTGGAAGTGGACAATCCGGAACTTACCGAGGAAATCAAAAAGCTCATGTTTGTATTCGAGGATATCGTCATGCTGGACGACCGCGGCCTGCAGATGGTGCTCAGGGAAGTGGACAACAAGGATTTGTCCCTGGCCCTCAAGGCCACCAATCAGGAAGTGGCAGAGAAGATTTACAAGAATATGTCCAAGCGTGCCGGAGATATGCTGCGTGAGGAAATCGAGTACATGGGCCCTGTCAAGATTCGCGATGTAGAGGAAGCCCAGCAGAAGATTGTCAATGTCATCCGCAAGCTGGAGGATAAGGGTGATATCGTCATTTCCCGCGGAAAGGGTGACGAAATGATTGTCTAGGTTAATAAAGGGGGCCATCTATGATGATGAGCCGAAGATTGTCAAGGTGCCTGTCTTCAAGGCAGCCGGGGCGGAGGCGCCTGAGGAAGAGGCCGAGGCGCCGGGTCTGAGCCAGGAAGCGCTGGATAACATGCTGGAGAATATCCGCCAGCAGGAGGAGCATGCCTCCCAGATGCTCAGGCAGGCAAAGATAGAGGCGGAGATAGTCAAGCAGGAGGCCAAGGCTGCCGCTGACAAGGTCATGGAGGTGGCCAGGAACCGGGCTGAGCAGATACATGAGGAAGCCCGGCAGCAGGGCTATGAACAAGGGGTAGATGAAGGCCGCAAGTCAGGTGCCGATGCCATAAGGCAGGAGCAGCATCAGATCCTGGTAGATGCCAATGCCGCTGCGGAGCGCACCATAGCGGAGGCCAGGGAATCCTGCAAGGATTATGTTATAGGGGCTGAGAATATCATCGCTGAGATGGTGCTGCGGATTGCCAACAAGGTGCTGCCCCAGCATTTCATCGATGTGCCCCAGCTGATCCTGCCCCTGGTACGGGAGGCGCTGCAGAAGGTCAAGGACCAGCCCCATGTGGAGGTGCGTGTGGCACCTGATGCCTATGAGCTGGTGATGATGGCCCAGTCGGAGTTTCAGTCCCAGCTGGAGGGCAGTGCCACCCTGTCCGTGAAGTCTGATGAATCCATGCAGCCGGGGGACTGCCTGCTGGAGTCCCCTAATGGCGTGGTGGATGCGGGGCTGGCCACCCAGCTCAAGCTGGTGGAGCAGGCCGTGCGCAACGTGATGCGATGAGATGATTTGATTGGTTTTGTTAGTATTTTGTTAGTTGGGGATTTGGTAGAGTGGAGCTAGGCATTAATCTGGAAAAATTCAATGAAGCCATTGACAGCTGCAAATCCATGAACATGACAGGCAAGGTTGTACAGATTGTCGGACTGGTAATCCAGTGCAGCGGGCCTAATGTGAGCATGGGTGAGCTTTGCTATGTCCAATCCCATTTTGACGGCGTGGAGCCGCTGCCGGCAGAGGTAGTGGGCTTCCGGGAGGGCTATGTGCTCCTGATGCCCCTGGGTGAGACAAAGGGCATCGGGCCTGGCTGCCAGGTGGTGTCAGCCCAGAAGGTGCTGCAGGTAAAGGTGGGGCCGGAGCTTCTGGGCCGGGTCATTGACGGCCTGGGCAATCCCATTGACGGCAAGGGGCCTATCCTCTGCAAGCAGGAATACCCCATTCAGGCGGATCCTCCTGCCCCCCTTGACCGGCCTGTTATCAAGGACTCCCTGTATGTGGGCGTACGGGCCATTGACGGCCTGATTACTATGGGCCAGGGGCAGCGTATCGGCATCATGGCGGGCAGCGGCGTGGGCAAGTCCACACTCCTCAGCATGATTGCCAGGAATACGGAGGCTGATATCAGCGTGATTGCCCTGGTGGGGGAGCGTGGCCGCGAGGTCAAGGAGTTTATTGAGCGGGACCTGGGGGAAGAAGGGCTGAAGCGCTCCGTGGTGGTGGTGGCCACCTCGGACAAGCCTGCCCTGGTGCGCATCAAGGGGGCCATGACGGCTACTGCCATCGCGGAGTATTTCCGCGACCAGGGGCGCAAGGTCATCCTGATGATGGACTCCGTGACCCGTTTTGCTATGGCCCAGCGTGAGGTGGGGCTGACTGTGGGGGAGCCGCCGGCAACCCGGGGTTATACCCCATCTGTGTTCGCTCTGCTGCCGAGGCTTTTGGAGCGGGCGGGCACCAGTGCCAAGGGCTCTATTACCGGCATTTATACCGTGCTGGTGGATGGCGATGACATGAATGAGCCTATTGCCGATGCGGTGCGCAGCATCCTGGACGGGCATATTGTGCTTTCCAGGAATATTGCGGCTCAGAACCATTTTCCGGCCATTGATGTGCTGGCCAGCGTCAGCCGTGTTATGTCAGCCGTGGTGCCCAAGGAGCACATGGAGGCCAACCGCAAGCTGCGTGCCCTGATGGCGGTGTACAAGGAGGCGGAGGATTTGATTCACATCGGTGCTTATGTGAAGGGCTCCAGCCGGAAGATTGACGAGGCTGTGCAGAAGATTGATGCCATTAATGAGTTCCTGTGCCAGGGCGTGTTTGAGGTGCAGGGATTTGAGGAGACTATACAGAGGCTGGAAGGAATCTGAGAATATGTTCTTAGATTTTAATCGCTGGCAGGGGCAGGGCAGTACCCACGAAAACACGCTCGCGCTCCGCGTTGTGCCTAGCGGTACTAAGCTCTTACTTCGCCTGACGGCTCGTAAGTCGCTAAGTACCGAGGCGCAACAAGGGTTTTCTTTGGGTACTGCCCAGCCCCTGCCGAGATTCGAGCCATACGAAACATCCCTATCTAACAACACTAGCATATCCTGTTCTATTGCGGTTATTCTTGGTTACTGCATGAAGCTGCTTGTTAGTTGCTGTGTAACTGACATAGAAAAAGGGTTCATTAACGGAGTGTGAATGGTATGAAGAAATTCAGGTTTAAGCTGGAGACGCTCCTGAAGGTGACGAGGATGAATAAGGAACAGGCGCAGGTGGCACTGGCACTGGCAACCCGCGAGGTTGAGGAGGCCAGGGCGCAGCTGAGCCTGTATTTGCAGGAGATGGCACAGGGGCACAAGGATTATGCTGAACTGACGGGGGCAGGCAAGACAATTAGCTTGGGCAGGCTGATGACTTTTAACAGCTTTTTCAACTGGAAGCGTGAGCAGATTGAAAGTCAGCAGCGTGTTATCATGGAGAAGCAGGCGGTGCGTCAGAAGAAGATGCAGGAACTGGTTGCCGTGATGAACAAGCTGAAAAGCATAGAGCAGCTGAAGGAAAAGCGGCTGCAGCAATACATGGCGGAGGCTCTTCAGGAGGAACAGAAGCAGCTGGATGAAATCGGCGGGCAGCTGTACTTCCGCAATCAGGGCTGAGTATGGAAAAAAGGTAGTGAACTGATATGATGCAGATTGAGGGACTTGAGCATGTAATTCATCGCATTGATGAGCTGAACCAGCGTTTCGGGCTGGCTACCAGCCCCTATAACAGGCACATGGAGAAGCCTGAGGTGGTGCAGAAGATGCAGGAGGCTCAGGAAACGGTACAGGGAAGCAGTTTTGCCGGTGAGCTGTCAGATGCCATGAAAGCTGCCGGGGTGAGCCTGCCCGGCGATACCGACAGCATGATTGCAGCGGCTGCCAGGAAGTACCATGTGGACCCGAGGCTGGCGGCGGCAGTGGCCCAGACCGAGTCCGGGGGCAATCAGGAGGCGGTATCCCCTGCCGGGGCGGTGGGCGTGATGCAGCTGATGCCGGAGACGGCGGCAGGCCTGGGGGTAAATCCCTATGATAAGCAGCAGAACATCGATGGGGGAGTCAGGTATCTCCGCCAGATGATGGATACTTTCGGCGGTGATGTGCAGAAGGCAGTGGCTGCCTATAATGCAGGGCCCCAGGCCGTAAAGGATTATAATGGCATCCCGCCGTATCGCGAGACACAGAATTATGTGAACAAGGTATTGGATATATACCGTTGATGGATTATTTAAGGTGATATGATGGCAAATACAGAAGCAGTACCAAGCAGGAAGAGGATATTACTGAAAAGGGCAGGCATGGGCCTTTTGTTGGTTGTGCTGGTTGTCGGCGGCTTTTTCCTGGGCATTTATCTCAAAATCCTGGATGGTGATGAGATGAACAAGAAGCTGGGGCTTTACGATATGCCGATAATCGGGCAGTATTTTGTCCGTCCGACACCGGAGGATGGCTCCACCGTTCCAGATAGTGCCAGCGAGCAGGCCAAGCTTGAGCAGGAGCGGGCCAAGAAAGCTGCTGAAGAGAAAAAATCAAAGCCGGTGAAGCTGACCAAGGAAGAAATAGAGAAGCTGACCCAGCAGCGGCAGGCAGAGGAAAAGAAGCGGGTATCCAAGCTGGCCAGGCTGTACAATGAGATGAAGCCGGAAGAAGCGGCCAAAATCATGGAAAACATGGAGAGCGATATCGTGATTGCCATTTTTCAGCGCATGGACGAGTCCCAGGTGTCACAGATTATGGCAAGCTTTGATGCCGGCAAGGCGGCCAGCATTTCCAAGCTGATGTATGTGGGGGTGCCTAAGCGGGTACAGCAGGTTACTGTTGACGGGCAGTTGCCGCAGCAGATGCAGTAGCGATATATTGACGGCTGCATTTAGCAGTCGTTTGTATATATTGTATATATACGATAATATATGCAGGAGGTGAATTTATGAGCAGTAATGTAAATCTTTTTTCCTTAGGGGCAAATGTTGCAGTCAGGGCTTCTGTCAAGGCTTCCGTCAAAACTGGCAGCCAGGTCAGTGATTTTTCCAGGACGCTGGACCAGGCGCAGCAGGCAAGAAGCAGGGATACCGTGAAGTCTGACAAGGGTTACAGGAATGACAGCCTCAAGGACAATGCCAAGGCGGAAAAGCCGGAGGCAGCTGGTGCTATCGGCAGCCAGGCAGAAAAACCGGAGGCGGCTGCTGGCAAGGCCGAGGCAGAAAAGCCTGAAAATGCCGGGAAGGCCGGGAAGGCCGGGAAGGCCGAAGAGGCCGGGGACGCATCCGATGTGCAGGCGAAGGGCGAAGCAGATGGCAAGCAGCCAGCTGTGGCAGAAGCTGATGCTAAACTGCCGGGCAATAATCCGGCGTCAGCAATGGCAGCAGCTGTGGCAGAAGGCGTGATTGCCACCCAGGGCCAGCAGCCCTTGGCAGAGCTGAACACTTATTTCAAGGGGGATGCCAGATTGCAGGGCAGCCTGACGGGCAGCGGGGAACTGCAGGCCGGGGTGCAGCAGCCGGGGCAGCGGATGCAGACTTTGCAGACTTTGCAGCAGTCCGGCGGGCAGCAGCAGCCATTGGACAGCTTGCAGCCGGTCAATGGCATGGAGGAACTGGCTCCTGTGGGGGCAGGTACGCAGCCAGCAGACAAGCAGGTGCCTAATCAGCCTGGCCATCTCATGGCAAATGAGGCTGTGGCAGATGAAACTGCATCGGCCCCAATCAGGCAGGCAACCAATCAGGCAGCCAATCACATGGAGCATGCAGCTCCATCAGTGGAAACTACGCCAGCCCCAATCAGGCAGGCAACCAATCAGGCAGTAAATCACATGGCAAATGCAGTTCCATCAGTTGAGTCTGCGCCGGCCCCAATCAGGCAGGCAACCAATCAGGCAGCCAATTTCGTGGAAAATGCAGCTCCGTCAGTGGAAGCTGCACCAGCCCCAATCAGGCAGGCAGCCAATCAGGCAGCCCATCTCGTGGAAAATGCAGCTCCGTCAGTTGAGTCTGCGCCAGCCCCAATCAGGCAGGCAACCAATCAGGCAGCCAATCTCGTGGAGAATGTAACTCCGTCAGTGGAAGCTGCGCCAGCCCCAATCAGGCAGGCAACCAATCAGGCAGCCAATCTCGTGGAGAATGCAGCTCCGTCAGTGGAAACTGCGCCAGCCCCTACCAGGCGGCAGGCAGATGTTATGGATAATCCTGTTGCAAGGACAGGCCGGTATGTACCGAATAGTATTGAAGCACTGCTGGGCAGCAGGGTGATGCGCCAGAATGTACAGCAGGCAGCAAATACCAGCCAGGTGCAGGGCAGGACTGACAACGGCCAGCAGCTTTTAAATATGCTGCCGGGTCAGCGCATTTTTACAACTGTTCAGGAGAGCGGGGCAGTTTCTGAGGCCGTGGGCACGGCAGCAGATGCCAGTCAGCTGAGTGATCTGGCAGGTCAGATGGGGCCTGTACAGGGCGAGGGAAGCCAGCGCGGTTTTGCCCAGCAGCAGAATCAGCAGGGCGGCATGACTAATAGCCAGGGACAGCAGCAGGGGACGCAGCTGCCTGGGGAAGCCGCTTTTGACGTAGTGGTTCCCGATAGCAATGCTGCCAGGAGCGAAAGGGCAGGCCAGGGACAGCAGGACAGCATGGCCGGTTTCCAGCAGATGCTGGGCAGCGGGCAGAATGTCGGTAATGCTGATGCAGCCAATGCACCGCAGCAGACTGCACAGAGCCAGCAGGCTCAAAGCACCTACAACGTGCCGCAGCAGATTGTGGAGCAGGCAAAGCTTTTGCAGAATGGCCGCAGCAGCGAGATGATCATCAAGCTGAATCCTGAGCACCTGGGGGAACTAAGCCTGAAGGTTTCTGTCAATGGCAACGGCGGCGTAACAGCCACTTTCCATACGGATAACGCCCACGTGAGGGCAATCCTGGAAACAAACATGCTCCAGCTCAAGCAGCAGCTGAACGAGCAGGGCATCAAGGTGGACAGCATAGAGGTTCAGACCGGCTTGCCGGATGGGCAGCTGCCGGATGGCCAGGCACAGCAGGGCTTTTATCAGCAGGAGCAGGGTCAGCAGGTGCGCAGCCAGCAGATTGACCTGAAGGATTTTGAAGAAACCAGCGAGGCACTGGCTGCCGAGCCAGAGAACAATGCAACAACGGATATTCACGACAGCGAAGGGAATGTGATTTCCAGTGGCGTGGATTATTCTGTATAATTTTGAAGAAAGGAGATATAGGTATGGCAGATTCATTGAATACAATTACAGTCAATGGTGTAACCTATAACTATGATGAGTACATGGCAAGCCAGAACGCAACCAAGAAGGATGTAAACGCTGACTATATCAGCAAGGACACCTTCCTCAAGCTGCTGGTTACCCAGATGCAGTACCAGGACCCGCTGGACCCGATGGATAACGGCGAGTACCTTTCCCAGCTGGCTCAGTTCTCAGCTCTGGAGCAGATGACCGAGGTGGCTGACAAGATGGAGAATGTTTATGGCTTGGTTGAAAATATTGATACATCTGTGCTGGTAGGACAGCTTACCGGCATGATTGGGCAGACTGTGCAGTGGGCAACTACCGACAGCGATGGTAATGTAACTGTGCACGAAGGCACAGCCAAGAGCGTGAGCATTTCTGATGGCGCTCCGTCCCTGATGGTGGAGACAGAAGTCAAGGATGCCAGCGGCAATATCACCAAAGCTATAACCAAGGTGGATATATCCACTATCACCCGTGTAGGCGATGGGACTGTATCCGAGTAAAAATTTGGAGGCAAGAAGGATGTCAGATACGAGAATTTATTTCCAGTCACAGCCTATTTTGCCAGTAGAAAAGTCCGGCATCAGGCAAAATGTACAGCCTGGCACAGTTACTACGGGGGCTTCCTTTGCGGACATGCTGCAATCGGCAGCCAAGAAGGTCAGCTTTTCCAACCATGCCATGCAGAGGATGGAAAGCAGAAACCTCAATCTCAGTGCCCGGGATTTGCAGAAGCTTGATGATACTGTTGACATGATGGCAAAAAAAGGTGCCAGGGAATCACTCATCTACATGAATGATATGGCACTGGTTGTCAGCGTGGCAAACAGAACCGTGATTACTGCCATGGATGGCAAAAGTGCGAAGGAAAATATCTTTACAAACATCGACAGTGCGGCCATTCTCTAAAGAGCTGGACCCTTTGTGGAAGCTTGGAACTGCTGAATGACAGAGGCAGTTCGGGATTGCCGCCATAAAAAAGGAGATTGATTCATTATGATGCGTTCACTTTATTCCGGTATTTCCGGATTGAAAAGCCACCAGACTGCAATGGACGTTGTAGGTAATAATATTTCCAATGTAAATACTACAGGTTTTAAGTCCAGCCGTGTAACCTTTGCTGATACCCTGAACCAGACTTTGAGTTCCGCTTCTGCCCCGGCTGGCAACATCGGCGGTATCAATGCCAAGCAGATTGGCCTCGGTTCCGGGGTAGCTGCTATCGATACTATCTTCACCGATGGTTCCGTGAAGTCCACCGGCCTGAATACAGATATGTGCCTTTCCGGCAACGGCCTGTTTGTAGTGCACAGCGAGAGCAGTGCAAACGAAATGTACTACACTCGTAATGGTAACTTCAAGTTTGACGCCACAGGCAATTTTGTGACCTCTGACGGCTACAAGGTTCAGGGCTGGGTAGCTGATGCCAGCGGCAAGATTACTGTTGACTCGTCCAAGACCAGTGACATTACCATTCCGGCAGGCAAGGTAATGAAAGCCACCAAGACAGAAAAAGCTGTTTACAATAGCAACTTGAACTCAGGTGAGGCTACCATTGCCGGTATCACTATGATGGATGACAATGGCAGCAAGATTGTAGTATCCCAGAACAATGTTGATACCATCAGCTGCGGCCGCAAGTATAATGATACTGCTCAGGCGAAGATTAACAATATAAATCTGGAATTTAAGGAAGGATGTACCGTTACTGCTGCTAAAGGACAGTATGGAATTACAAAGGAATATCAGTTAGTTTCGGCTTTGAATGTTTCTTGCGGTAGCGGTGATACGATACTGGTTCCTAAAGGTTCGAATAATGCTTATAATAAGGGTGGCGAGGTAGCTGCATTATCTGTAAAGGAGATAGTGGCAGGTTCACAGGTTGCTGTTTTAGACGATGATGCCATATTCTTCAACAACAGCAATAGTGCTTACAAGGTAATTTTGGCAAATGGTGATACTATAGATGTACCTGCACCGCCAACTGCGGCCTTTACAAAAGGGAGTGCTGTTACTGGCCTGACTGTAACAAATGCTGGTTCTGGTGCTGTTGGTAGTACTGTTACTTTGACTGATGGTACAAATACCTATACTATGACCAATAATTCAGGTTCTTCTTATACAAATGGTCAGCCATTAAATCAGAGTGTGGCGGATATTAAAATTGTTTCCACTGATACAATCAGCAATGTGGATGCTGCTTTGGATATTGCCTGCAGCAATGGATGCAGTCTTATTGTGCCGAAAAATGCTTCAGGCGACTATGATATTGGAAACAAGATTGGGGAGCCTATTTCCTCTTTCCCTGTGAAGGAAGTTAAAGCAAATTCCAAGTATGTTACTTTAGAAAATGGTGCAGTATTCCCTAATAATGATGCAGCTAGTTCATATAGTGTAACTTTGTCCAATGGCGATGTTCTTGAAGTAACAACTGTACCGCCAGTATATGACTTTGCTAAAGGCGGGACGGTGCCTGCTTTGAGGGTAACTGGTGTTGCTGGTTCAACTGTTACTTTGAGTGATGGTACAAACAGCTATACTTTGACTAATAATTCTGGTACTAATTATAGTACTACTGCTGGTCTGGGTAATGTTACTACTTTAACAGGAAATATTGCTAGTATAGCTATTAATTCTACTACTGAGTTAAGCGGTATGAATGGTGCGGTGGAAATTTCCTGCAGCAATGGCGATACGATCAGTGTTCCAGATACTTCAACAAATTCGTACAAGCTGGGAAGTGAGATTTCTTTACTGTCTGTCAATGAGATTAAGAAAAATTCCAAGGAAGTTACTTTGTCAGATGACGCGGTACTGACTAATAATAGCGGCAGTGGTTATATTGTCACCTTAGCAGATGGCAATGTACTTACAGTGACAGCTCCTCCGGGGCAGACCTTTACTAAGGGAGCCGCTATGCCTACGCTGACTGTAAGTGGCATCAACGGCAAGGAGATTACCTTAACGGATGGTACTAATACTTATACGCTTACAAATAATGTTGGCAAGACGTATAATTTGGGCGATTCTGTAAACGAAAATGTAATCAGTATATCTATTGACTCTGCGGCAACGTTGAGCAATGCCAAAGGTATGGTATTGAGCTCTAATGGTGTTAAGGATGAGTTTGCCATGAACAGCGGTACGATAAAGGCTGCAAATGGTATCACAGTTTCCAGCATGGAACTGACGGATAATCTTGACAGTGTGATTACAATTAGCAATGCAAATAACCGCGAATACAAGGTGGGCGAGAAGTATGAGGGCAGCATTGATTCAATGGCTCTGACCATGAGTGATGGCACCAGCATCAGCGAAGTGTCCGGCTCTTATACTATGGGCTATAGCAAGCCGTTGAGCACTCTGATTACTGTGTATGATACTCTGGGCAACGAGCATAATATTACTATTTTCCTGACGAAGACAGGTGTTGACAGCCTCAAGGGTAATGAGTGGACGGCTTCCATCAATCTGGATGGTTCCGGCGTTACTACCATCAAGGAGTCTGATGGCACTGTAAGCACTGTCAGCATGCCGGATTTGAAAATCAGGTTCAGCCCTAATGGTGATTGTACCACTGGCGTGGGCACGGCAGAACTGACCTTGCGCAATGGTTCCCAGGCAGATCAGAAGGTTAATGTGGACTTCTCTGGCGTAACTCAGTTTGCTGGTAGCAACACTGCCTATGGCACTACTGATGGCAATGCCTATGGTAAATTGAAGAGCATTTCCATTAATACTGCTGGTACGATTATTGGTACTTATACCAATGGTATCAATCGTGCGGAGGCCCAGGTGGCTATTGCCCAGTTTAACAATGCTTCCGGCATGACGAAGATTGGCAAATCCATGTACACGGCTTCTAACAACTCAGGCACTGCCAATATCAACACGGCATCTGCCCTGGGCTGCAGTATTACGCCAAGTTCCTTGGAGATGTCCAATGTGGATATGGCAACCGAGCTGACTGACATGATTGTAACCCAGCGCGGTTATCAGTCCAACTCCAAGATTATTACAGTTTCTGATGAACTTTTGGAAACCCTGATTAACATGAAGCGTTAATGGATGCTGATTAGTGCTGGATAGCTGATATTTGGCACGAACCTGAGGAGAGAGTGCCGGATTGCCAAAGAAAACCCTTGTTGTGCCTCGGTACTTGGCGATTTGCGAGCCGTTAGGCGAAGCGAGAGCCTAGTACCGCTAGGCACAACGCGGAGCGCGAGCGTGTTTTCGTGGCAACCGGCAACTCATCTCCGCCAGGTTATTGCGAACTAAATAGAAATGAGAATGGGGAGGAACACATCATGATTAAGCTTACCAAATTTAATTCTGACGGAAAAAAAGGAGAATTCATCCTCAATGCCGAAATTATAGAGACAATGGAAGAAACCCCTGATACTGTCATCACCCTGACCAATGGCAAGAAGCTGATTGTCCAGGAGCGCATGGAGGACATTGTGCGCAAGGTAATGGTTTACAAACGTGCATTGTACAAGTAACAATATGCAATTATACAAGTGAAATTATGCAATTACATAATTGAAAATATGCAATTACACTAGTGAAAATATGCAAGTATTGTGCAATTCTGTAAAATCACTGAAAAACTGCTAGTGCAAAATACCCTTTTTATGGTAAGATTTTCGTATAAAGGTTGTAATTTAGCAGAATATTGGTAAAATAATATCTGTGGAGCTGATTTCTAAAAAACTTGAGGCGAATATAATTCATCCCTGCAAGGGGCTGATGTTATAGAGTATAAAAAAAGGAGTGGAACGCAATGGCTGATGAAGAGAAGACTGAGGACGCAGCACCGGCGGAAAAAGGAAAGAAGTTTCCAATAGTAATTGTCGTGGTGCTGATACTGGTAGGTCTTGTATTGGCAGGTGGTATATCCTACTTTATCACTACCCAGGTTATGTCAACAGGTCCTTCTACGGCTGTAGAAACCAGGAATCATGAGCCTGGCGTATTCGTGAAGCTGGGGGACCCTAAGGAAGGGATTATCGTCAATGTAGGCGGTATCAAGTCCAATCGTTTCCTCAAGGTGGGCCTGGTGGTAGAGCTGAATCCTGACAGGGAGGACAACTTGGCTGAGGGCAAGCTGACGCCGGTGGCCGAAACCAAAATCATGGACACTGCCCTGCAGATTGTCCGCACAGTCAAGATTGAGGAGCTGGATGCAGCCCGTCAGGATGACTTAAAGGCAAAGCTGAAAGCAGAGCTGAACAAGGCCTTGGGCGAGGGCTCTGTATATGATATTTACATAACAAGCTTCATGCTGCAGTAAACAGGCAGCAAATAATATGGAAAATTGTTATAGAAAAGTGTTATGGGAAATTGTTATGAGACACTGCTATGAGGCACTGTTATGAGACAATGTTATGAGAAACAATACAAATGAAAGGGGGATGAAGCTTGGCAGATGATGTATTATCCCAGTCTGAGATAGATAAGCTGCTGGCGGCCTTTGCCACAGGCGATGTCAGTGCCGATGCCATGAAGGCCGAGGAAGAGCAGAAAAAGGTCAAGACCTATGACTTCAAAAGACCGGATAAATTTTCCAAGGACCAGATCAGAACCCTTAATATGCTGCATGACAACTTTGCGCGGCTATTCAACACCTACCTGTCCACCTATCTGCGTGCACTGGTAAGCGTGGAGGTAGCCTCGGTAGAGCAGCTGACTTATCAGGAATTTGTTCAGTCCATTTCCAATCCCAGCGTGATTGGTATATTGGCAGTACCGCCCCTCAAGGGCAATATCATCATGGAATTTGACACCGGCATCTGCTTTGCCATCATCGACAGGGTATTTGGCGGCCAGGGTGAGAACACCGTCAAGTCCAGGGTGCTGACCGAGATAGAGGAAGCGGTAATCCGCAGGGTATTTGACAAAGCCATGAGCCACCTGAAGGAAGCCTGGACCAATGTAGCCCAGTTCACCCCCAAGATAGAGGCTATGGAGTCCAACCCGCAGTTCGCACAGATTGTGCCGCCAAGTGATATGGTAGTTATTATCACGTTGCAGATGCGTATTGGCCCTGTAGAGGGGCTGATGAATATATGTATCCCTTATCTGGTACTGGAGCCGATCATGTCCAAGCTGACAACGACCTTCTGGGTAGCCTCTTCCGTGACTAAGGAGGAGCACCCTGAGCATGAGGCGTTTATCCGCAGCAAGATCAGCAGGACCTCGGTGCCCGTCATAGTCCAGATGGGTTCCTTTGATATAACGGTGCAGGAGTTTTTGTCCCTCAGCTACGGGGATGTCCTGCAGATGGATACCAAGGTTGATGATGAGTTAAAATGTATAATCGGCAATATAGAAAAGTTTTATTGCCGTCCTGGTACCGCTGGCAAGAAAAAGGCAGTACAGATTACCAGAGTAATTTCGGAAGGAGATGAAGATACTAATGGCTGAATTGACGCAAGAGGAGATTGATGCGCTGCTGAACGGCGGCGTGTCTGCGCCTGCTGCCGATACTGCACCAGCCGGAGCAACGGCTGCTTCTTCCCCGGTGCCGGATGATTTGCTGTCTGACATGGAAAAAGACGCTCTGGGCGAGATAGGCAATATCTCTATGGGCAGTGCTGCTACGACTCTGTCAGTGCTTTTAGGACATAAGGTGAATATCACCACCCCTGATGTCAGCCTGGATACCATGTCAACTATCCAGAACCAGTATCCTATGCCTTACCTGGTTGTAGAGGTAGGCTATGTGATTGGCATCAACGGCAATAACATTCTGGCCATTCAGGCATCCGATGCCTCCATCATTGCAGATTTGATGATGGGCGGCGATGGTCTGAACCCCCAGGAGGAGCTCAATGAGATTCACATGAGCGCCGTGGGGGAGGCCATGAACCAGATGATGGGCACGGTGGCAACATCCTTGTCCACCATGTTCAACAAGAAGATTGATATTTCCCCGCCAAAGGTGAATCTCATTGACCTGGGGGCGGAGGAAAAGATTACCGAGCTGGTACAGAATGATGAACCGGTGGCCAAAATCAGCTTCCGCATGGAGGTTGAGGGCCTCATCGACAGCGAGATCATGCAGATCCTGCCGCTGGATGTGGCAAAGGAAATGGTGACCTTCCTGATGGGAGGCGGCGCACAGCCTGAGCCTGAGCCGGTGGCGGCTCCAGACCCTCCTGCACCAGCCCCGGCCCCTGCGCCAGCTCCGGCCCCGGCAGCCCCAGCTCCTGCTCCGGCACCTGCCCCGCAGGCATCGCCGCCTCAGCAGCCGATGTATGCCGCACCGCCGCAGCAGCCTATGTACGCGGCACCGCCGATGGCGCAGCCGGTGTATGCGGCTCCGGGCTATGCCCAGACCAACCTGGTGGCTCCGTCCGTGCCTGTGCAGGCAGCACAGTTCGCGCCGCTGACCAACGAGCCGGTGGAGGTCAATGCAGCCAATATCAGCCTGATCAAGAATGTGCCGCTGCAGGTGACCGTGGAACTGGGACGCACCAAGAAGTCCATCCGGGAGATTCTGGAGTTCTCCACGGGCTCCATCATCGAGCTGGACAAGCTGGCCGGCGAGCCGGTGGATATCCATGTCAACGGGCAGCTGACTGCCAAGGGCGAGGTTGTTGTTATTGACGAGAACTTCGGCGTGAGGATTACGGAGATTGTAAGCCCTCTGGAGCGGGTGCAGGCACTGTAATAGCTGGCAGGATTTTACCGGAAAACTTATACTTGAGAATTTATTGAGTTTCAAGTATAATGGAAATGATTATAAGCTGAATTTTACTTGTGATACACTGAATTCTACTGACGAGGAGAGATGACAAATGGCAGTAAGAGTATTGGTCGTTGATGATGCAGCATTCATGCGAATGATGGTTAAGGACATCCTGACCAAGAACGGATATGAGGTTGTTGGTGAGGCGGAGAACGGCATGAAGGCCCTGGAGAAGTACCAGGAGCTGAAGCCGGACCTGACCACTATGGATATCACCATGCCTGAGATGGACGGCATCAGTGCCGTAAAGGAAATCAAGAAGGTTGACCCTAACGCGAAGATTGTAATGTGTTCCGCTATGGGCCAGCAGGCGATGGTTATCGAGGCGATCCAGGCAGGTGCCAGGGACTTCATCGTAAAGCCTTTCCAGCCTGACCGCGTACTGGAAGCTGTTAGAAAAGCAGTCGGCTGATGAAAAACTGGAGTCGTTTTTGCTCCATGACATCTGTCCTATGTATTTTAATGTTGGTGTTTTCAGCAGCAGTCCTGCCGGACTCCCTGGCAGCTGCTGCTGAGGCAGCCGGTTCGGGCGGCGGTTATCTGGCCGGTTATGAGAATACTGATCCCAAACCTTCTCAAATGTCATGGTGGTCGACATTGGCATACTTAATCAGCCTGGTGGCTGTTTTTGCCTTTGTGGTTGTCATGGCATATTTTGCGTCCAGATTTTTAAGCGGCCGCTTTCAGCAGCAGGCGGCCTCCAGTGGCGGCAGGATACTGGAGCATCTGCCCCTGGGGCCCCACAAGTCCGTCTGCGTGGTGGAGATTGGCGGCAAGGTGGTGCTGCTGGGGGTGACCGAGCAGCAGGTGAGCCTGCTGGCGGAGATAGAGGATGCTGATGAGATCGACAGGCTGCGCCGCCAGGCTGTAGTGCAGCCGATGGACAGGGGGGCTTTTGCCAGCCAGCTTTCCTCCCTGGAGGAGCTGACCAGGCGGGTGCCGTCCCTTTTCCGGGAAGGGCTCAATCGCAGGGGATAAGGAGTTGTGGAGATTGTGACCAGAGTACAGAGGCTTTTATGCCCTTGCCTAATAGGTCTGTTAGGAGTTTTTTGGGCGGCCCATGACGCTTCGGCGGCGCCGCTGATTCCAAATGTGAATATTGATGTCGGGGCGGCGGAAAATCCCCAGGATGTGGCGGTGACGCTGCAGCTGATGGCTGTCCTGACGATTTTGTCCATAGCACCCTCTATTCTGATAATGACTACAGCTTTTATCAGAATTGTTGTGGTGCTTGGTTTTTTACGTAACGCATTATCTACCCAGACAGCGCCGCCGAACATGGTGATTATCGGCCTGTCCCTGTTCCTGACCTTCTACATCATGGCGCCCTATTGGAGCCAGGCCAATGAGAACGGGCTGCAGCCCTATCTGGCTGGGCAGATAACCCAGGAGCAGGCCATCGAGAACACGGTGGAGCCTATCCGGGAGTTTATGTTCAGGCAGACCAGGGAGGCTGATCTTGCCCTGTTTGTGAATCTGGCAGAGGGGCCCCGGCCCAATGGCCCTGAGGAGGTTTCTACCTTTACCCTGATTCCTGCCTACATGATCAGCGAGCTGAAGACTGCCTTTCAGATCGGCTTCATGATCTATGTGCCTTTTATCGTTATCGATATGATTGTGGCCAGCACCCTCATGTCCATGGGCATGATGATGCTGCCGCCGGTCATGATTTCCCTGCCCTTCAAGATATTGCTTTTTGTCATGGTGGACGGGTGGCATCTTTTGATTAAGTCGCTGATTGTCAGCTTCAAGTGACAGGAGTGAAGGATTATGTCGGGAGATTTGGTTATACAGATGGTCCAGGAGGCCCTCAGGATGGTGCTGCTGATTTCGGCGCCCATGCTGGGGCTGGGGCTTTTGGTTGGTCTGGCGGTCAGTGTCTTTCAGGCTACTACCTCCATTCAGGAGCAGACGCTGGCCTTTATACCTAAGATTGTGGCAGTTTTCGTGGCAATCCTGATTTTCGGGCCATGGATGCTGAGGCTGATGGTGGAATATGTGACCAATGTGCTGGTGAATCTGCCTTATTATATCGGCTGAGCCGGTGAAGGGGCTGGCCTGATTTGGCTGGTGGAGTTGTTTTGTTTTTATCTTACGAGGTGGCAGGGTGGATTTTTATGATTTGCTGCAGAATCATGCAGCACTGTTCTTGCTGGTAATGACCAGGGTAAGCGGCCTGTTCATCATCGCTCCTTTCTGGGGCGGCCAGAATATCCCTGTGTACTTCCGGGCCGGGATTGCCTTTGTGATTACCCTGGTGCTGTTCCCGGTGCTGGACCAGAAGATGGTCATAGAGGCGCCTGCCTCTATTTTCGGCTATACCCTGGCGGTAATATCGGAGCTCTTTATCGGCTGGCTGATCGGCTTTGTGGCATATACTGCCCTGATGGCGGTCAACATGTCAGGCAAGATTATGGATATGCAGTCCGGCTTTGCCGTGGTGAACGAGATGGACCCTACCTCTAATCAGCAGAATCCCCTGATCGGCAGCTTCCTGTATTATCTTACCTTGATTATCTTCGTGGTGACCAACGGCCATCATGTGCTGCTGGGTGCCCTGGTGGGGAGCTTTGATTCCGTGCCGGTGCTGGGGATGAATGCCGATGTCAGCAGCCTGGCAAACCTGATGGTGGATTTTACGGCAGGGATATTCCTGACAGGCATGAAGATTGCCATGCCATTGACCTTTGCCATTCTTTTGACAAATGTTTCCTTGGGCGTGCTGGCCAGGACCATGCCCCAGATGAATATTTTCGTGGTGGGCATTCCCATGCAGATTGTCATCGGCCTGTTTACCGTGGGGATTATCATGCCCTTCTATGTGATGTTTTTGGATGTGTTGTTCAATGAGATGTATGGAAATATTTCCATTGCCCTTAGAGCATTACAATAAAAAAGATGAGTGCCGGGAGATGGCAGGGGATGGCAAAGTGGATTTTGCCTTTGACCTGCAGCTTTTTGCCGGTGAAAAGACCGAGGAGCCGACGGCGAAGCGCCGGGCAGATGCCCTGAAGAAGGGCCAGGTGGGCAGGAGCCAGGAAATCAATGCGGCTTTTGTCATGCTGGCAGGCTTCTTCGTGCTGAAGATGCTGGGCAGCGATGCCGTGGAGGAGGTCATGAACTACTCCGTCTACATCTTTGGCAACCTGAATTTCGATGTGAATGAGGAGACCATTATGCAGCTCTTTATCGGCATCGTGATCTTGCTGGCAAAGACGTCCATTCCCCTGATGCTGTTCATCATGGTGATCGGCCTGGCCATGAACGTGGCCCAGGTGGGCTTTCACTTCTCCACGGAGAAGCTGAGCTTCAATCCGGGCAGGCTGAACCCTATCAGCGGCTTTGGCAGGATTTTTTCCAAGCGTTCTCTTGTGGAGCTGGTCAAGTCACTGATCAAGATTGCCATTATCGGCTCCCTGGTGTACATGAATCTGTCCGAGGAGCTGTGGCAGATGCCCAAGCTGATTTTTGTGGATTTGTTTGCCGGTGTGTCCCAGGTTTCCCAGGTAGTTTTTAACCTGGTCTTCAAGATTATCGGGCTGTTCATGGTGATGGCCATCCTTGACCTGATTTACCAGAAATGGCAGAACACCCAGGATTTGAAGATGAGCAAGCAGGAGGTCAAGGAAGAGTTCAAGCAGCAGGAAGGCGACCCGCAGATCAAGGGCAAGATCCGCCAGAAGCAGCGCCAGATGGCTATGGCGCGCATGATGCAGGAAGTGCCCAAGGCGGATGTCATCATCACCAACCCTACCCACTTTGCCGTGGCCCTGAAGTATGAGGCCGGCATGCCGGCGCCGGTGGTGCTGGCCAAGGGGCAGGATGCTGTGGCACAGAGGATAAAGGAACTGGCACGGGAGAATAATGTGCCCATTGTGGAAAACAAGCCCTTGGCAAGGGCCCTGTATGCAGCCGTGGATGTGGGAGGCAGTATCCCCCAGGAGCTGTTCAAGGCGGTTGCCGAGGTTCTGGCTTATGTATATAAACTCAGGCATCGCCACAGAAGGCGGTTTGCATAGGATAGAGAGCAGGAGATAGAGTATGGCTGCATCGGTTATGGCCGCCGAGAAGGTTGGCTTTGTAAAAAAATATAGTGACGTGATGATTGCGGTGGGCATCGTGACAATCGTTGTCATGATGATTATCCCGCTGCCTACCCTGCTGCTGGATTTGCTGCTGTGCATGAACATCACCCTGGCGCTGGTGGTGGTGATGAGTGCCATTTACAACGTGGAGGCACTGGATTTGTCCGTGTTCCCGTCCCTTTTGCTGATTACCACCCTGTTCCGCCTGGCATTGAATGTTTCTTCCACGCGGCTGATTCTGCTGGAGGGCTATGCAGGGGAGCTCATCAGCTCCTTCGGCAACTTCGTTGTGGGCGGCAACGCGGTAGTGGGCTTTATTATTTTCGTCATCCTGATTATCATTCAGTTCATGGTTATTACCAAGGGCGCGGAGCGTGTGGCAGAGGTATCGGCCCGCTTTACCCTGGATGCTATGCCGGGCAAGCAGATGGCCATTGATGCGGATCTGAACCAGGGGGCCATTACCGATGCGGAGGCTAGCGAGCGCAGAAAGAAGATTCAGCGGGAGGCTGATTTCTACGGCGCTATGGATGGTGCCAGCAAGTTCGTCAAGGGAGATGCCATCGCGGCTATTATCATTATTTTCATCAATATCATCGGCGGCTTCGTCATCGGCATGGTGCAGCGCAACATGACCGTGGAGCAGGCCCTGCAGAATTATACACTGCTGACCGTGGGCGAGGGACTGGTGAACCAGATTCCGGCGCTTTTGATTTCCACGGCTACCGGCATCATCGTTACCCGGGCGGCTTCTGAGAGCAATCTGGGTTATGACCTCATCCATCAGCTGGGGGCGAAGCCGAGGGTATTCTATATCGTCTGCGGCGTGCTGGCGGCTATGGCCTGCGTGCCGGGGCTGCCGGGGCTGCCTTTCATGATTCTGGCTGTTGCCTGCGGCATCATCGGCAGGCAGATTGCGGCAAGCGAGAAGCAGGTGGAGGAGTCCGCCGTGGTGGAGAAGAAGGAAAAGACCAAGAGCGAGGCCACCAAGCCGGAGAATATTGTTTCTCTTTTGCAGGTGGACCCTATGGAGCTGGAAATCGGCTACAGCCTCATTCCGCTGGTGGATACGGGGCAGGGGGGCGACCTGCTGGACCGCATCGTGATGATCCGCCGCCAGTGCGCCCTGGAGCTGGGCCTGGTGGTGCCTACTATCCGCATCAGGGATAATATCCAGATTAAGCCCAATGCTTACATTATCAAGCTGAAGGGCATTGAGATCGCCAAGGGCGAGCTGCTGCTGGACCATTTCCTGGCCATGAATTCCGGCACTGTCTTCGAGGAGATTCAGGGCATTGAGACCATCGAGCCGGCCTTCGGGCTGCCGGCCCTGTGGATTCCTGAGGCATCCCGGGAGCAGGCGGAGCTGAACGGCTATACCGTAGTGGATGCGGTATCCGTGCTGGCCACCCATCTCACGGAGGTCATCAAGGCTCATGCAGATGAAATCCTGGGCCGTCAGGAAACCCAGAACCTCATCGACAACGCCAAGAAGACCAACCAGTCCCTGGTGGACGAGGTCATTCCGGATCTCCTGGGCGTGGGCGATATCCAGAAGGTGCTGGCAAATCTCCTCAGGGAGCGCGTTTCCATCAGGGATATGTCTACTATCCTGGAAGTGCTGGCCGATTATGCTCAGGCCACCAAGGATACTGAGATTCTGACGGAGTATGTGCGCCATGCTATGGCAAGGCAGATTACCCAGCAGTATGTGCAGAACAACCAGCTGACCTGCATCACCCTGGACCCTGCCATTGAGAATAAGATTGCCGGGGCAGTCCAGCGCACGGAGCGGGGCTCCTATGTGAGCATGGATCCGGATACCATGCAGCGGCTGCTCAATTCCCTGGGCAAGGAGCTGCAGAAGCTGACGGATATGGGCTATCAGCCGATTGCCCTGACCAGTCCGACAGTGAGATTGTATTTCAGGAAGTTGGTGGAGCGTTCCGTGCCGGGCATTATTGTCCTGTCACATGCAGAGATCGACCAGTCTGTAGAGATTCAGATTATTGGGGTGGTGAAGCTGTAAATGCTGATCAAGAGCTTTAAGGCACCTACACTGAAGGAGGCTATGGCCAATGTCAAGGCCGAGCTGGGTGTGGATGCTGTAATACTTCATACGAGCAAGACGAAAAAGGGCGGCATCCTGGGCTTTCATAGCAAGGAAGTGGTAGAGGTGATTGCCGCCGTGGAGGATGAGGCATCCAAGCCGGCGCCGGTGGTGCCGGCCAATGAGGCGGTGCTGCAGGCGGCTGCCGCTGCCAGGAGCAGCCGGGCTGCCGCCGGGGAGGCCGGGGGGCAGCCTGCCTATGGTCCGCCGGCGCCTTCACCGCTTTTTGCCCCCCAGGCGAATTTTACGCCCCGGTCTGCTGTCAGCCAGTACCAGACGGCGGGCACGATGGAGGCAATCAGCCAGGCAATGGCGCAGAATAATCCCGGCCAGACCTTCGGGGAGGTGCTGGCCAGCGTCAATCAGGCCCAGGAGGCAGGCTATGAGCCGGCAGAGCTGAGAAGCGCGGCGATGGCGGGGCCGGCAGCCCCGGAGCATCAGCGGGAGGAGGCGGCAGAAGCCATGCCGGAGGCTGCGGAATCTGGCCGGGAGGCGGCAGAAATCCTGCCGGAGCCTGTCCGGCAGGTGCCATCAGGGGCTGCGGAGGCTGAGGCGGAGGCAGAGGATGTTTCCGGCAAGGAGGAGGAAATCAGGGATTTGCAGAATCAGCTGGAGGAAATGAAGGCCATGCTGATGGAGATGAGCCGGAACAGGGGGGCGGGGGATGCCGTTCCTACCCTGCAAAGTGCCATGCAGGCCCAGGAAGTGACGGAAAAGGTCATGCAGGACATGATTACCAAGCTGAACGGCACGGAAATCCTGGCACCCCGGAACTCGGTCAAGGCGTCCAACGCCCTGGAAAAGTATATACGCAAGGCCATCCGCATCGCCAACGGCATCACGCTGTATTCCAGCAAGCCGAAGGTGGTGGCGCTGATCGGCCCTACCGGCGTGGGCAAGACCACTACCCTGGCGAAGATTGCGGCGAAGTTCGTGCTGGAGCAGGGGGCCAGGGTGGCGCTGATTACGGCGGACACCTACAGGATTTCCGCGGTGGAGCAGCTGAAGACCTATTCGGATATCCTGGGGCTGCCCCTGGAGATTGTCTACAATCCCGAGGCCCTCAGGAAGGCCATTGAAAAGCACAGTGACAAGCAGCTGATTCTCATCGACACCGCCGGCAGAAGCCAGTATAATGAGTACCAGATGAAGGAACTCAGCGGGCTTCTGGGCATTGATGCGGATATAGAGAAGCATCTGGTGCTGAGTGCCACCACCAAGACCAGCGATGGCGTGGAGCTTTTGGAGAATTTCTCCATCTGCCAGCCGGACAGGGTGATATTTACGAAGGTGGATGAAACCGGGACCCACGGGATTATCCTGAATATATTGCATAGGCGTAAGGTGGCGCTGTCCTATATTACCAACGGACAGAGCGTACCTGATGATATTGAGCCTGCCAGCGTGGAGAGGCTGGCGGAGCTCTTGCTGAGGTAAGAGGTATGGAGGATCAGGCGACCAGGCTGAGAAAGCTTGTGGAACGAAAAAATTCTGACGGCACGGCAGGAGCCAGGGCGGAAAATGCCCAGGGGGAAGCCTCCGCAGCGGATGCCGGCGGTGCCAGGGTCATCGCGGTCACCAGCGGCAAGGGGGGCGTGGGCAAGACCAACCTGGCTGTCAACCTGGCCATCGCCCTGGGCAAGAAGGGGAAACGGGTGATTATCGTGGATGCGGACCTGGGCACAGCCAATGTGGATGTGCTGCTGGGAACCAGCTCCCGGAACACCCTGCTGTCCCTGGCAAGGGAGGAGGTGCAGCTGGAGGATGTCCTCATCAGGGGGCCCTATGGGGTCAGCTATATTTCCGGCGGTTCCGGCATGGAGCATGCCGGGGAACTGACGGTCCTGCAGCGGCAGATGATTTTCAGCAAGCTGGCTGCCTGTGATCAGTGGGCGGATATCATCCTGATTGACACCGGGGCCGGCGTAGGCAGGAATGTGCTGGATTTCATCATGGCCTCTGACGAGGTGGTGCTGGTGATTACGCCGGAGCCTACGGCTCTGACGGATGGCTATGCCGTGCTGAAATCCTATCGCCAGCTGGAGGCCACCCAGCCCATCAGACTGGTAGTGAACAGGGTCTACGATATGCTTGAGAGCACGGAGACTGCCAGCAAGCTGATCTGCACGGCAGAGCGCTTCCTGCACATGGAGCTGAAATCCCTGGGGTTCATCTTTGATGATGCCAGCATGATGAAGGCAGTCAGGCGGCAGGTGCCCCTTTTGGCGGCATATCCTGATTCCCTGGCGGCAAGGTGCGTGGAGGCATTGGCCAACAGCCTTCTATCAGGCCGTCCGCAGCAGGTGAAGCTGGGGTGGCAGGGATTTTTGAGAAAATTTTTCCATAATATGCACTAATATTTTGCAATAGTAAGTATTTTTCGATAAAATAGATAGTGATGATTGTATTTTGATTTTTGGATTTGATTTGCGGGCAAGGGGTAGGTTTGTGAGATGAGAAAGGGCGAGAGAAAGCCGGCGGACATGGTGCTGAAGATAGGGGCGCGGCTGACATTTTTTCCGTTGAGCACGGAAAATGGCGTTGCCAGCAGGGTGGAGGATATATCCGGCGACCGGCTGATGGTTGCCATGCCGGTGGATGACAATGGTGTGCCGATTATTCCCCTGCCGGGGGAGAGCATGGCGTGCAGGATTGCAGGTACGGGCTGCTATTACCAGTTCACTGCTGTATATCTGGACAAGGGGAAGGCGCCGATTCCTGTCTGGTTTGTCAGGATGCCTGAGTTCGTGGAGAAGGTGCAGAACAGGGAATTTGTCAGGATTTCCGTGGATTATCCCGTGATTCTGCGGCCCCTGGATGAGGATGGAGCCATGACCGGCATGATTTTCACCAAGGCTGTGGATATCAGCGGCGGCGGGCTGGCCGTGGTCAGCAAGATGATGATGCCGCTGGGCAGCAAGGCGGTGCTGGAGCTGGACAATATCCCCGGTGTCGGCATGCTGCGTATCACGGGCAGGGTTGTGCGCTGCATCAAGGTGGATGCGGCTGGAAATAATGTTTTTCATGTGGGGTTCCAGTTCCTGGATTTGAGCAGGCAGCATCAGAATAAGCTGGTGAAGTTTATTTTTGAGATACAGAGGCAGAGCCTGGCCAAGGGGATTGGCAAGCAGTAATAGGGGGCGGTATCATGATTCGCGTAGTTGTTGCAGATGATTCGGCATTTATGCGCAAGGTGTTGTCAGACCTGTTTGAGAAGACACCTGGTTTCCAGGTGGTGGGGACTGCCAGGGACGGCAGGGAGGCTGTCAAGCTGGTGGCGAAGGAGCGGCCTGACCTTCTGACGCTGGATATAAACATGCCGGTGATGGACGGGCTCAGTGCCTTGGAGATTATCATGAAGGATTGCCCTGTGCCTGTGCTGATGTTCAGCAGCCTGACCAGGAAGGGGGCTGATGAGACCCTCAGGGCACTGGAGCTGGGCGCGGTGGATTTCCTGTGCAAGACCGGCGGTTCCATCTCCAAGATTGATGCCATCGAGGCGGATATTATCGACAAATGCCGCAGCGTGGCAGGGGCTAAAATAAATAAATCAAAAATTAATAAGAATATTTTCGCCAAAAAGCAGGAAGCTGGGAATTTAAAGCGAATTAATATATTTGAGAGGAAAGGTTACAATGTAGCCCAGCCTCAAACACCCGCTTCGATAAAGCCCAAGTCGGCCCAGGAGAAGCTGGCGTCTTCCGTGCAGCAGCATAAGCAGGGTCTGACCAGCATGCTGGCAAAGAGGGAGAATCCGCTGCTGAAGAAGAAAGCGGCTCCTGTATATGCCGGCAGCAGTTCCGGCTCCGGCACGAAGCTGGTGGCACTGGGCACCTCCACGGGAGGCCCCAGGGCTCTGCAGCAGGTGATACCTAAGCTGCCGGGCAGCATGCCCTGCGGCATGGTGGTGGTGCAGCACATGCCGGCAGGCTTTACCAAGTCCCTGGCCGACAGGCTGAACAGCATGTCCCAGGTAACCGTGAAGGAGGCAGAGGATGGGGAGCCTATCCTGCCGGGGCATGTGTATATAGCTCCGGGAGGCTATCACCTCACGGTGGCAGGAAATGCTTCAAACAGGGCGATTTCCTTGAATCAAGATCCTCCACTGGCGTCCCACAGGCCGGCAGTGGATATAATGTTTGACTCCGTGGTGAAATACGGGGGAGATATAGTTTCGGTTATTCTGACAGGCATGGGCTGTGATGGTGCAGCAGGTATGAAGAAAATCAAGAGGGCCGGAGGCTATGTGATAGCCGAGTCGGATGAGACCTGCGTGGTGTACGGCATGCCGAAATCCGTTGTGGAGGCGGGCATCGCAGACGAGGTACTGCCTGTGGGGCAGATAGCGGATGCGATTATGAAGAAGGTTAGGAATTAATCAATCAGGGGGAATAGAAATGGAAACAAATCAGTACATGGAAATGTTTTTGGATGAGTCACGGGAACATTTGCAGTCTCTGAATGATGGCCTGCTGAGTCTGGAAAATGATCCTGAGGATTTGTCTGTACTCAATGAGATTTTCCGTAATGCTCATACCTTGAAGGGCATGTCAGCAACTATGGGCTATACCAAGACTGCCGAGCTTACCCACGATATGGAAAACCTGCTGGATATGCTCAGGAAGGAGCAGCTGAAGGTAAGTTCCGAGATTATCGATGTTATCTTCAAGTGCGTTGACTCCCTGCAGGAGATGGTTGAGAATATCGGCAACGGCGAGTCCGAGGACCTGGTGGATGTATCCGACCTGGTGCGCATGGTGAATGCCATCGCCAAGGGGGAGAGCGTCCAGCAGGCAGGGAATGAAGCCTCCGGCGGGGCACCTGCTGCGGCAAAACCTGCAGCTGCTGCCGGCATGCCTGAGGGCTGCGAGCTGAATGATACCGACATGCTGGTCATCAAGGAGGCCAAGAGCAGCGGCCTGATTCCGTACTGGGTGCATGTGGAGATTGCCGATACCTGCCTTCTGAAGTCAGCCCGTTCCTACATGGTCATGAACGTGCTGGATGAGCTGGGTGATGTTATCAAATCCATTCCGCCGGCACAGGATCTGGAACAGGAGAAGTTCGACCACAGCTTTGATGTGTGCCTGGTAACGGATGCGGATGCCAAGAAGGTGGAGGATGGCGTGGTAGCTATCTCCGAGATCAGCGGCGTGAAGGTAACGGAGATTAACCTGGAGGAAGCTCCTAAGGAGGCTCCGGCACCTGCTGCGGCATCTAAGGCAGCAGCTCCGGCAGCGGCTCCTGCTGCCAAACCTGCGGCAAAGGCATCGGCCAATAACGCCAAGCATGACAAGAAGGCTCATGTGGCAGGCCAGTCCGTCCGGGTTGATATCGAGAAGCTGGATACCCTGATGAATCTGGTGGGCGAGCTGGTTACCAACAAGGTGCGCCTGGAGCAGATCGGCATGACCCATCGCCTGACCGAGCTGACAGAGACCCTGGAGCAGATGGACAGGGTGACTACCGATTTGCAGTCCGTAGTCATGAAGGTCCGCATGGTGCCTGTAAGCCAGGTATTCAACCGCTTCCCTCGCATGGTCCGGGATCTGGCCAAGGAACTGAACAAGGACATCAACCTGACCATCGAAGGCGAGGATACGGAGCTGGACCGTACCGTTATCGATGAGATCGGCGATCCGCTGATGCACCTTTTGAGAAATTCCCTGGATCACGGCGTAGAGCATCCTGATGAGCGGGAGGCCAAGGGCAAGCCGCGTACCGGCGAGGTGGGGCTGATTGCCCGCCACGAGGGCAACAATGTTGTCATCATGGTTACCGATGACGGCTCCGGCATCAATGCCGACAAGATTCGCAACAAGGCTGTGGAAAAGGGCATGATCAGCCGTGACGAGGCGGATGCCCTGCCGGATGCCGATGCAGTACGGCTTATCTTCCTGCCTGGCTTCTCCACGGCGGAGCAGATTACGGACGTATCAGGCCGCGGCGTGGGCATGGACGTGGTGCGCAGCAAGATTGAGTCCCTGGGCGGCCATGTGGATGTAGAGACCAAGATTGACGAGGGCTCCGTGTTCAAGATCAAGCTGCCTCTTACCCTGGCTATTATCCAGGCCATGCTGGTGAAGGTACAGGATGAGATGTATGCCATTCCTCTGGGCTCCATTGACAGCACCATCAATATTACGCCTGATGATATTAAGACCGTCCAGAACAAGGAGGTCATCGTGATCAGGGGACAGATTATCCCGATTACCCGCCTGAATGAGGTACTGAGCGTGCCTAAGGGCAAGGAGTCTACCGATGAGGATGATATCTTCGTAGTGGTAGTCCATGTGGGTGACCACAAGATCGGCATCGTGGTGGACAATCTGATTGGCCAGCAGGAAATCGTTATCAAGACCCTGGGCAAGCTGCTGTCCGGCCTGAAGATGCTGGCTGGTGCCACTATCCTGGGTGATGGCCACGTTGCCATGATTCTGGATGTCAGTGCGTTGGTGTAAGAGGGAGGTATGGAAGATGGCTAAAGAGGATCAGTTAGTGGCTGATGGCGAGGTACAGGTAGTCGCCTTCAAGCTGAGAAATGAGGAATATGGCTTCAGTATTTTGAACGTGCAGGAGATAAAGAACCTCAGTGATATTACCAGAGTTCCATTTGCTCCTGATTTTATCAAGGGTGTTGTCAATCTGCGGGGCAGCGTGCTGCCGGTTATTGACCTGAAGAAGCGCCTGGGCCTGGAGGATACTCCGTATACGGCCAACACCCGTATTGTCATCGTGCAGTATGACGAGGTGTATGTAGGTATGCTGGTGGATGCTGTGACGGAAGTGCGCACCATCAATGCTGATGATATCGATACGACAAGGGCTATTACTGCCGGCAGCGATGCCGGTTCCAAGTTTATCTCCGGCATCGGCAAGGTGGACGGACGCCTGATTATTCAGCTGAATATCAGCGAGATTATGGGTTTGAGCGGCGAGGAGTAATCCTCGCCCCAGGAAATAGATTGGTGGGATAAAGGAAATGTCAGATGATGTTGCAAACCTTTCTCCGGCGCAGATGGATGCGTTGCGGGAGATCGGCAATGTAGGTGCAGGCAATTCTGCCACGGCGTTGTCGCAGATCATTAACCGCCGCATCGATATGGATGTGCCGAGAGTATCCATAGTGCCATTGGATGAGGTGCCGGACCTGGTGGGCGGCCCTGATACAATGGTGGTGGGCGTGTTCCTGAGGGTGTACGGCAAGGCGCCGAGCAATATTTTGTTCCTGCTGCCTAAGGAAAGCGCTTTTTACCTGGTGGATATGCTGATGGGCAAGACCCACGGCGATACCCAGAAGCTGGATTTTATGGATGAATCCGCATTGATGGAGATAGGGAATATTCTTTCAGGTGCTTACCTGAACGCACTGTTCAATTTTACCAATATTTCCCTGTTGCCATCTATCCCGGCCCTTGCTATGGATATGGCAGGAGCTATTCTCAGTGTTGTATTGGTTCAGCTTGGTCAGATGGGTGACCATGCCTTAGTTATTGAAACTGAGTTCAAGACAGATGATGACGGTATCAAGGGGCATTTCTTCCTTGTACCTGACCCTGGCTCTTTGGACATAATTTTGCAAGCAGTGGGAGTGTCGTGATATGCCAGAATTAATCAAGGTTGGCATGGCAGATTATAAAGTTGGCCGTGCGCCGGATACCTTAATAAGCTATGGTCTGGGTTCCTGTATCGGCATCTCGCTGTATGACCCTCAGACAAAGATAGGCGGGCTGCTGCATATCATGCTGCCGGACAGCAATCAGTCCCGTGCCAATGAGAACAGGGCGAAGTTTGCAGATACGGGGATTCCGGATATGCTGAATGAACTTATCCGCATGGGAGCAGCAAAATCGAGGATGGTGGCAAAACTGGCAGGTGGCTCACAGATGTTTGCTTTTGCCAATGCCTCCGATATTATGCGGGTGGGCCTGCGTAATGCCTCAGCTTCCAAGGAAATATTGAAGAAGCTGTCAATTCCTATTGTGGGTGAGGATACTGGCGGCAATTATGGCCGTACAGTACAGATAGACTTGTCCACCGGCATCTATAAGGTTAAGACTATAGATAAGGGCGATAAGGAAATTTAATATGATTGATAAATGTAAATTGGCAGCGTCAGTGGGGCTGGCGGCCTTGGCGGGAATTACGGCCTTGGCTGCCGGCCTGATGGGGGAGGTACGTGCCTCAGTAGTTTTGGGGCGTACCTTGTGCAGTTTCTTAATCACCGGTGTACTGGTATATATCGGTGTTTTTCTGTTTGAAAGATTTGGCTTCCGGGCGCTTCTGGGGGAAACCGGGGCGGCGATGGCAAGGCTGGAAGCAGAGGAAGGGCCTGGCGGAGACGCTGGTGAACCTGCCGGCGGTGCCGGAGAAGGCGAAGGAGCCGGAGAGGCAAAAACGGCAGGGACGGCAGGCGGGGAAAGTGAGCCGGGAAACGGCTTTGAGCCCTTGCAGGCTGATTCCCTGTGCCGCGTGGTGGGCAGTGACAACGCCCGGTAGCAGGCCGGTATCCGGCAGCGTGGCAGTATGTAATGGTGGTGAGATGTTTTGCAGAAGGAAAAGGAGTCGGCTGAGGAGGTAAACGGGCTTTGGAAGCTGTATGGTGAAAGCCGCAGCATGGAAATTCGCAACCGGCTGGTGGAGCACTATCTGCCTCTGGTGAATATCATCGCAGGCAGGCTGGCTATGAGTCTGCCATCTCATGTTGACAGGGATGATTTGATTATCAGCGGCTATTTCGGCCTGATGGATGCCGTGGACAGATATGACATCAGGCGTGGCAATAAGTTTGAGACCTATGCAGGCATCAGGATAAGCGGTGCCATGAAGGATGAGCTGCGTTCCAGGGACTGGATATCCGTGTCCCTGCGGCAGAAAATCCGCAGGTATGAATCGGCAGTGGTGGAGCTGGAGGGAAGGCTGGGCAGGTCTGCCACCGATGAGGAACTGGCAGAGAGGCTGGAAATGAGCATTGAGCAGGTTCACCATCTTGAGCAGCAGATAAATGCCGCTACGGTGATTCCCCTGGGGGAATACATGAAGTCCGAGGCGGCTACGGCAGTGGACACGGATCCCCACAGGAACGCGGAGTATATTGAGACCAGGGAGACGCTGGCAAAGGCGCTGGATGAGCTGACAGAAAAGGAAAAGCTGGTAGTTTCCCTTTATTATTACGATGAGTTGACCATGAAGGAAATCAGCTTGATAATGCATTTATCAGAGGCGAGGATTTGTCAGCTGCATACCAAGGCGATGTTTAAGCTGCGGGGGTTTCTGGCAAATATAGATGGCATCTGATATATTTGAGATAGATAAGAAAAGCGTCCGGTTATTGTCAAGATAACGGATGCAGGAGCGGCAGGGATGCCGCCGCATCTGCATCAGGGAGGGCTGTATATGGATGATCACAAGGTAATAGCAAAGGTTGGCGGCAGCCAGGAGGGATATCTGTTTGAGTTCTGCTCTGACGGTGTCTTCCTGACCGTATATCCCAAAAGTGAAAAGGGTCTGATGTTTGAGATGTCAGATATGCGGCAGGTTCTGAAGGACTTCAGTGTGGAGGACTACGACCTGAAGCTGATGGCTGACACGCTGAAGGAGAATACCGGCGAGCCCGTACTTCTGGGCAGGCGGTTTATCCTGCCTAAGGAATTTGAGGGGGCGGTTCTGGATGAGGAGGCAGCCCAGGCTGTAAGGGAGCATGTGGTGTATGGTTCGGCTATTGTGGAGGTGGCGCCGGACAAGCTCAGTGCCACCTTGCGCTTTGATATAGGCTCCAGGGAGTCGGTGCCGACATTGGAAATGATTATGGAGGCCATCGCCATCCGGAATGTCAAGTTCGGCATCATGCCGGAGGCAATCCAGGAGGCGATGAAGACCAGGCGTCCCACTGTGATTGCGAAAGGCGAGCCGCCTCAGAACGGCAGGGATGCCGTCATTGACAAGAAGTACAACATGGGCGAGAAGGGCGTGCCGGTGGTGGATGAGCATGACAGGGCGGACTACAAGAACCTGAATATGTTCCTGCGGGCAGTCAAGGGGCAGGTGCTGGCAGAGCGTATTCCCCATACCAAGGGGATTCCCGGCACCAATGTCTACGGCGACAAGATAAATGCTAAGAACGGCAAGCCTAAGCCTGTGCCAAGCGGCAAGAACACCATCATCGTGGATGAAAATTTTGTCGTTGCTGACATGGACGGCCAGATTGTGGACAAGGGCAATAAGATTGATGTGGACCCGCGGCTGGAAATCAAGGGCGATGTAGGCATGGCCACGGGCAATATCGATTTTGATGGCGCCATTGTGGTAAACGGCAACGTGGAAGCCGGTTTTGTGGTAAAGGCAGCCGGTGATATTGAAATCAAGGGCATGATCAGCGGTGCCGATGTGGCAGGGCGCAATATTTTCGTCAAGGGCGGCGTGCAGGGCATGAACCGGGGCCGCATCAAGGCACTGGAGGATTTTCGGGCATCCTTTGCGGAAAATGCGGACATTGAAGCATGTGGCGACATATACATCCAGGATGTGGCCATGCATTCCTCCATCAGGGCGGGCCATCATCTGGTCATGGACGAAGGCAAGGGCCAGATAACTGGCGGCAACCTAGCTGCCGGGGAGGAAATCCGCGCCAAGTGCATCGGCAATGAGGCAAATGTCATCACCCGTGTCAGCGTGGGGGTTAATCCGATGCTCCAGAAGGAGTACCAGTCGGTGCTCAAGGAATACAACGAGGCAAAGAAGCGTCAGGAGTCCCTGAATAAGACCCTGAGCACCCTGGAAAAGATCGATATGAGCCAGCTGCCGCCTGCCAAGGTGGAGCAGCTGAATGCCCTGGTGCGCTCCCAGTTCCCCCTGGCCGGGCAGGTGGAGCGGTGCGAGCGCAGGCTGAGGGAGATTGATGCGGAGCTGCAGAAGATGCGTAACGGCAGGGTAAGGGTGCTGGACACCATGTATCCTGGCGTGAGGCTCAGCATTAATTCCATCATGAAGAATGTGCAGGTCAAGGAGACCCATTGTACCCAGTATGTGAAGGATGATTTTATCGTGGTTGGTGCTTATTGATTTTTGTGGTGTTTTTAGGAGCGATGGCTTATGGATTTTGCACCGATGAGTTTGCGGATGATGGTGCCTCACGCCAATGACGTGGGGGAGCTGCAGCACAATATGAACCAGCAGGCGGCTATGCAGCAGGACTTCAAGGCGTTGCAGCAGAAAAAGCTGATCGAGAGGCAGCAGAGCCAGGTCCGCACCAAGGATGATGCCGAAGGCGAGAAGATCAAGGAAAATCCTGAGAAGAAGCAGGGCGGCAGGGAACTGGGCCCCCGCAAGAAAAAATCTCCCCGGGAAATCATGGAGGCCCAGGGAATTACGGCTGATACAGAGGAGCCGCCTATGGCAGTGGACCAGTTCCGGGGGCGCAGCATAGATATCAGCTGCTAGGAAGTTATAAAGGTATATTTTGATATTGGCAAGCGGAGTTGCAGATGACCACAGAGATACTAGGATTTATTATTATTGCCGGTGCGGTGATTGTTCTGGCGGCAAGGCATCAGCTGAACAAGGCAGAGGATGACCCTGAGGTGCTGGAAGCGGCTACAGGCCGTCTCCGTTATGAGCTGGAGCAGTCGGCTGATGAGATTATCAGCCGCATGACGGAGCATGTTGACAGGCTGGAGAGGCTTTTGCGGGAGGCTGATTACAAGGCGGAGGTCCTGCAGGAGAGGATTCGCCAGCTGGAGGCATTGCAGCCGGTAGGCGGCTATCAGTCCCTGTCAGCCGGTGATGTCCGCCAGGGGGATAATGGCTATCTGGCTGCCAGGGCGGCAGCAGACGCGGCTGCGGCGATGAGCACTTTGGCAGGAAGCGTGGCAGCAGGTGCTTCGCGGCAGGAGGCGGCTACCGGTTCCGCCATGCCGGCCATGAGCGAGACGGACAGGCGGGCCTGGGAGCTTTTCAGGGAGGCATCTATGGAACTGGAAGCCCAGTATGAGGCTAAGTCCAATACCATGCAGTCTGTCCAGCAGTCAGATGCCCTGCAGCAGGCAGTGGATATTCAGGCAGGCAATCTGGACAGCTATGTGAGCAGCAGCGGCCATGCCGGTGAGCCAGATGAGGCACCGGGCTATGTCTACAATGAGGAAAGCGGCCTTGATACCGAGGCGGCAGCCAGGCAGGCGCGTCAGATGCTGGCACAGGGCTTCCAGGTGGACGAGATTGCCAGGGCCACGGGCCTGGGCATCGGGGCGGTGCAGCTGATCAGGCAGATGCAGGCCCGTCAGTCTGCCAGCCGGGAAAAGAAGCCTGATTAATTTTAAAATTGCTTGACAATAGCGGGAGATTCGTTTATAATACTATTTGTCTGTGGGGGCATAGCTCAGCTGGGAGAGTGCTTGACTGGCAGTCAAGAGGTCAGGGGTTCGAACCCCCTTGTCTCCACCATATCCTGACATATTGAAGCTTCGGTGCTGGCCGGAGCTTTTTTGTTGCCGTTTGCAAAAATCTCTTTTTTATAGCAGGGGATTTTTTCTGCAAGCGGCTATTTTTTTGTGCTGGCTTATGTTATATAATGAAAAGGTGTTTTTTTGTGTGTTAGCTGAGGAGTGGTATAGATGGAACTACGAGGACTGACTGAGGCAGAGGTAACAGAGAGCAGGGCGCGGCATGGCAATAACAGCCTGACGCAGATTATGCCGGAGCCGCTGTGGAAAAAGGTTTTGCAGGGCTTTAAGGACCCGATGATCATGATTTTGCTGGCGGCGCTGGTGATTCAGGCAGTGCTGTACCTTTTGGGGCAGGCGGAGTGGTACGAGGCAGCCGGTGTGCTGATTGCCATTTTGCTGGCCAACGGTGTGGCGGCTGTCAGTGAAAGCCAGCAGGAGGGCAAGGCCCTTTCCCTGCGGGAGGAGGAAGCCGCCAAGGATGTGACCAAGGTGCTGCGGGAGGGCAGCTTGCAGGAAATCCCTGTCAATGATGTGGTAACCGGGGACATTGTTTTCTTGCAGGCAGGTGACCGCATCCCCGCAGACGGGGAACTGGTCAGGGGCAAGGTGAAGATAGACCAGTCGGTGCTGAATGGCGAGACGGAGGAAATCACCAAAAAGCCTGTGCCGGAGGGGGAAGCTGCCGTCTATGACAGGCTGGACCTGCTGAATCCTCACTATGTTTACCGGGGCACGGTGGTGTGCAGCGGCGAGACCTATCTGGCAATCAAGGTGGTGGGGGATGCCACCCTGTTCGGGCAGCTGGCCCTGGAGGCCCAGTCCAATACCAGGAAGACCCCTTTGCAGGTGAAGCTGGGCAGGCTGGCCCAGCAGATTTCCACCTTTGGCTATGTGGGGGCAGTGGCCATCGTGCTGGGGATTTTGCTGAAGACCTTTGTGACAGGCGAGCTGCCGGAGGGGCTCTTCCAGTGGATACGCCTGATTATGGATGCTGTGACTGTAGCGGTGACGGTGATTGTCTGTGCCGTGCCGGAGGGGCTGCCCATGCTGACTTCCATGCTGCTGTCCGCCCAGAGCCTGAAAATGGAAAAGGACAATGTGCTGGTGAAGAAAATCAATGGCATGGAAACTTCCGGCAGCCTGAGCATCCTGTTCAGCGACAAGACGGGGACCATCACGGAGGGTAAATTGTCCGTGGCGGAGCTGGCGGCAGGTGACGGCAGCGTGCTGTACCGCGCCTGTGATGATGGCAGCCTGTCAGAGAGCTCCTGTGCAGTGCAGGATTTGCAGGGCATAAGCAAGGAGTATCTGCGGCATCTCCTGCTGGGGCTGGGGCTGAATAACAGCGCCAGTGCCAGCGGCGGCAGGGTGATCGGGGGCAACAGCACCGACCGCGCCATCATGAGCTTTTTGGCGGAGCAGGGTCTGTCAGGCCGGATTGACAAGCAGCAGGCGGCGGACTGCCGGTATTTTAATTCCCATGACAAGTATGCCGCTGTGGAGATCAAAGGCACAGAGCTGACTTATGTCAAGGGGGCGCCGGAGGTGCTGATGAACTGCTGCCACAGCTATTATGACGCCCAGGGCAGCTTGCAGCCCCTGCCGACCCTGAACAGGCTGCAGGTCTATGCCAACGAGCAGGCAAAGCGTTCCATGCGGCTGCTGGCGGTGGCGGCAGGCAGGACGAAGCGCAGCGAGGCAGGGGAACTGGTGCTGCCGGAGGAAATGGTGCTGGTGGGCATCATCAGTATCCGGGACAATCTCCGGCAGGAAGCTGTGTCTGCCATCGAGGAGGTACGGAAGGCAGGCATCCAGGTGGTAATGGTGACCGGGGACAAGCGGGAGACAGCTATGGCCATAGCCAGGGAAGCGGGGCTTCTGCAGGAGGCAGGGGAACTGGTTCTCACCTCTTCTGATATGAAGTGCCTGACTGATGATGAGCTGAAGGAAAGGCTGCCAAGGCTCCGGGTGGTGGCTAGGGCCCTGCCTACGGACAAGAGCCGCCTGGTGCGGCTGGCCCAGGAGCTGGATTATGTGGTGGGCATGACCGGGGATGGTGTCAATGACTCACCGGCCCTGAAAAAAGCCGACGTGGGCTTTGCTATGGGCAGCGGCACGGAGGTTGCCAAGGAGGCAGGGGATATCACTATTCTGGATGACAGGTTTTCCTCGATTGAGAAGGCAATCCTCTATGGCCGTTCCATGTTCAAGAGCATCAGGAAATTCCTGATTTTCCAGCTGACGGTCAACGTGGCGGCAGTGCTGATCTGCTTCATCGGGCCGCTGCTGGGGGAAAATGTGGTGCTGACGGTCATTCAGCTGCTGCTGGTGAACCTGGCGATGGATACCCTGGCGGCTATTGCCTTCGGGGGGGAGCCGGCCTTGAAGGAATACATGCAGGAGGCGCCTGTGCCGAGGCGGGAGAGCATTGTAACAGGGAAGATGCTGGGGCAGGTGCTGGTTTGCTCCCTGTATATCACGGCAATCTGCCTGGGGATACTGTTCCTGCCTGCCGTGCATCAGTTTTTCGGGGATGTGGATATGACCTATATGAAGTCGGCGGTCTTTGCCACCTTCATGATGGCTATTGCCTTTAATGGCTTTAATGCCAGGACGGAAAGCGTGAATGTATTGCAGCATATCGGCAAAAACAAGACATTTTTGCTGGTGACGTTGCTGATTTTTGCCGGGCAGTTCCTCTTTGTGGAGCTGGGGGGCCAGGTGCTCAGCGTGGAGCCCCTGACCCTGAAAACCTGGCTGTGCTGCGGCGTGCTGGCGGCACTGGTCATTCCGGTGGACATGGTGCGGAAACTGCTGCTTTGAGCTTGTTGCGCCCTTGTGCTATTATGCTATGGCTGTTACATGTAAATTTCAGACAGCTTTTGTAAAATCAAAATGCTGTGATATTTTTTCAGTGATGTGTTTGATTGCTTTTGAAGGAAAGGATTTTGCATGGAACTTTTTAGTGTGGAGTTTTTTGGTGCGCTGATGTCCATTGTGCTGCTGGATCTGGTGCTGGCGGGGGATAACGCGGTGGTGATTGCTATGGCGTCCCACAGGCTGCCGGATGAGCTGCGTAAGAAGGCCATCTGGATTGGCACGGTAGGTGCCGTGGTGGTGCGCACTGTCATGACGCTGCTGGCGGTGTATATCCTGACGATTCCTTATTTGCAGGCGCTGGGCGGCTTGCTGCTGATTCCTATCGGCATCAAGCTATTGAAGCCTGCCGGCCATGAGGAGCATGTGGAGGCGGCTGATTCCTTTGGCGGGGCGGTCAGGACGATTATCGTGGCTGATGCGGCTATGGGGATTGATAATGTGCTGGCGGTTGCCGGTGCGGCTTCCGGGAGCTTCCTGCTGGTGATGATCGGGCTGGTCATCAGTATCCCGATTGTGGTGGGCAGCAGCCAGCTGATTGGCAAGCTGCTGGACAGGTGGCCTATCCTGATTTACCTGGGCTCCGGCATCCTGGGCTGGACTGCTGGCAGCATGCTGTGCCATGACCAGCGGCTGGGTATTGTGCTGGCGGATCTGCTGGGCAGCCATGCGTCTTATATCATGTCTGCGGTACTGGCACTGTTCGTGTGCGGTATAGGGTATCTCAAGCGCAAATAAATTTAAATTTCAGTTTGTAAAAAGAGATTTCAGTTTGTCGTAGTGCTTGATCGTTACTTTGGCGATGTATGTAAGTTTTATTGATTAGTGCAGGGGAGCTGTCAGAAAAACATCAGTAAATATTCCAATGGGCGGTCACTTTTTTGCATTGCTGTGCATAAACTTACA
>JALFXV010000111.1 GCA_022786545.1 Selenomonadaceae bacterium | reverse complement strand
CTAGGAGCGCGAGCGTGTTTTCTATGGGTAGCTGTCCCGCTCAGCCCATTTTTAGTCTGAACAGAGTCCACGAACTACCAAACTATTTCAGTCAGTATATGCTCGTAGTTACAAACAAGCACTACGACAAACTGAAATTTTCATAGTTTGGAAATGATTCCAGTTTCAACTATTTTTTTGACTGACCATGCCATAACGTGGTATAGTCAAGGCAGGGGAATTTTTTCGATACTAAAGGCAAAAAGAAGAGAGGATTGTATTATGGCAGAAATCACAAAATCTGAATTTGGCAGGCTGCAGGATGGCAGCATGGTCTATCTCTACACCCTGAAAAACAGCAGCGGTGCCAGCGCCGGCATCATCACCTACGGCGCACGGATCCAGAGCTTCCTGGTGCCGGACAGGGACGGCAGGCTGCAGGATATTGTCCGGGGCTTTGATGATGTCGCAGGCTACGAGTCCGAAACCTTTTACATGGGGGCTATCGTAGGGCGCCACGCCAACCGCATCCAGCATGCCAGGGTGACTATCAACGGCAGGGATTATCAGCTGGAGGCCAATGACGGGCCCAAAAAGACCAACAGCCTGCACAGCGGCAAACGAGGGTTTTGTTACCATCTGTGGGGAGCAAGTGAGCAGGAAGGCAAGCTTTTCATGACCTATTTCAGCCCTGACGGGGACGGAGGCTTCCCGGGCAATTTCAAGGTGCATGTTACCTACGAGCTGACTGAGGATAACGCCCTGCGGATTTCCTATGAGGCATTTTCCGATGCCGATACCATCTGCAACCTGACCAACCACAGCTATTTCAACCTGAACGGCTGCCAGGATGACAGCATCCTGGGGCATCGCCTGCAAATTTTCGCTGACAGCCTGACGGAAGCTGATGCTGAGTCCCTGCCTGATGGCACAATCTACCAGGCGGCAGGCACCCCTATGGATTTTCGCCAGCTGACTGCCATCGGTGAGCGCATCGATGATGACTTCCAGCAGCTGAAGTGGGGGAACGGATACGACCACAACTGGATTCTCAGCGATAAAAAGGAAAACAGCCTGCAAAAGGCTGCCTATGCAGAGGGGGAAAAAAGCGGCATCAGCCTCACTGTCTATACTGACCTGCCGGGGCTGCAGTTCTACAGCGGCAATTTCCTGGACGGCACTCCTGGCAAGGGCGGCATCAGCTACAAAAAGCGCAGCAGCTTCGCCCTGGAAACCCAGTATTATCCTAACTCCCCTGCCCATCCGGAATTTCCGCAGCCAATCCTCCGCAAGGGTGAGGCATGGAAATCCGTCACTGTCTTTGCCGCAGGCGTTGTAAAGTAAAAAATGCTCAAAAATAAGGAGACATTCCACTACTTATGTCCCCTTATTTTTTTTTGGCAAATATGATAGGATATTGTATATAAGTGGCTGTATAGGATATTATATATATATAAATGACCATAAATGTTTGATACAATATACTATATACATGTATATAACAAATAGAAAAGGAGATTCCATCATGAAAGCTCTAACAGTCAGCCAGCTGAAGGCAGGCATGGAACTGGCCCGTACCGTTGTCAATGACGATATGGTTGTCATTCTTTCGGAAAATACCCTGCTGACCAAGGCCCATATCACCAGGCTCAACTTTTTGAACATTCCTCAGGTCTATGTTAAAGATGAATACGAGCTAAGCCCCAACTATCAGTCTGTCATGACCATCTTCAACCGCAGCAACGCCTTTGCGGCTGAGTATCGCGAAGTCATCCGCGAGGTCAACGGCATTTTTGAAGCCGCTGCCAATAGTGGGGAAATCCCTGTGGAGAAGACCAGGGACCTGGTCCGTGATTCCCTGGAGCCCATGTCCAAGCAGAGCGGGGTCATTGACTACCTGTATGAGCTGAACCACATGGCTGACGACCTTTTCAACCATTCCATGCGGGTGTCCATCCTGGCCGGTGTCATCGGCAAATGGATGTATAAGAAGACCAGCGTGGTCAACGAACTGATTCTCGCCGGTTTCCTGCACGATATCGGCAAGACCAAGTTTCCGCCCCGCCTGCAGTCGCGCCGGGTGGAAACCCTGAACGGGGAGGATTTTGAGCGCTACATGCAGCATACCATTGACGGCTCCCGCCTGCTGAATGCCAGCAGCAAAATCCCTGAGGGGGTCAAGCTGGCAGCCCTGCAGCATCATGAGTGCATGGACGGCAGCGGCTTCCCTTTTGCCACCCGGGGGGAGGAAATCCATGAATACGCAAAGATTATTGCCATCGCCGATTTATACGACAATATCACCACCGAGCGTGAGGGCTTTGTGCGCCAGACGCCGTTTACGGCTATTGCCAGAATCACTGAGCAGATGTATACCAAGCTGGACCCTGCCATCAGCGTGGCCATCCTGAAGCGTATCAAGGATGCCTTCCTGGGCTCCACCGTAGTGCTGAACAACGGCCTCACCGGCACCATCATCAACTATCCTCATGACTTTGCCGAGCATCCGCTGGTGCGCATCGACCAGGACAATATCATTGATTTGAACCAGCACAGAAGCATCAAGATAGTGGAATACAATCCTAAGCAGTAGGAGCATTGATTTCCTTCCGCAGCAGGGGCATGAATTTCGTTATGCCTCCGGGAGGGTCAGGTGCGGCATGTATCAGAAGAAAACCCTTGTTATCCCTTAGCCAAGAGCGTGTTTGCATTATTTGCGTTATTGGCATTATTTGCATTTTGCAGGGGATTGTCATACAATGAAGGAGAGGGGGGATTTCCCCTGGTGTCATGTTTTAAAATGGGGGTTTTTTATGTATACTTTGGAAAATGAATTTTTGCGGATTAAGGTCCGCGAGCATGGCGGCGAGCTGCGGGAGGTGCTGGACAGGCAGGATGGAACCCAGTATCTGTGGGATGGCAATCCGGAATTTTGGCAGTACAGCTCCCCGGTGCTGTTTCCTATTGTGGGCAGGGTAAAAAACAACAAGTACAGGTATCAGGGGCAGGAGTACGAAATTCCCAGCCACGGCATCGGCAGGATTTCTGAGTACCAGCTGGCAGGTCAGACGGAAAACAGCATTACGATGGCCCTGGACTACGATGAGGAAACCCTGAAGGTGTATCCTTTCAAGTTCCGGCTGGAGATTACCTACCGGCTGGAGGGTAAATCCGTGGCTGTGCACTGGAAGGTCATCAATGCCGATGACAAGGAAATGTATTTTTCCATCGGTGCCCATCCGGCACTGCGCTGTCCGGCAGGCGGTGTTGGCAGGTTCGAGGACTGCTATCTGGAATTTTCCCGGGAGGAGGACAGCGACGTGTTCGAGCTGGCGCCGGGCTGCCTCCTGAAGCATGAGAAGAGGCCGTTCCTGTCAGGCAGGACCCTGCCGCTGAACTATGATTTGTTCAAAGAGGATGCCCGCATTGTGGATGATTTGCGCTCTGATACCATCATGGTGCGCTCCGCAAAGACCAGCAAGGCCGTGGGTATCAAGGCACCGGGCTTTCCGTATTGGGGCATCTGGACGCCGGACAAGGGCGGTGCGCCTTTCATCTGCCTGGAGCCTTGGTTCGGCCATGCGGACTATGAGGATTTTGCGGGGGAAATTAGTGAGAAGGAAGGCATCATCAGCCTGGCAGCTGGCAAAAGCTTCGAGGCGGAGTACAGCATCGTGATTGAAGGCTGAGCAGCGCGGCCCGGTTGCAGGCTGAATAAAGCAGCCCTGTCGGAGGCTGAATAAAGCAGCACTGTTGCAGGCTGAATAAGGCAGCACTGTCTGAGTCTGAATAAGGCAGTGCTGCTGGAGGAGGAGCCTGGGAGCGATATGTGTTGACATCAGGGCTGGATTTTGCTAGTATGAAAGTATTCACTTGCATGGAGGTGGTGCTTTGGAGGATACGAGCGGAAAAATTGTGGCTGCCGCTATGCAGCTGGTGCGTGAGAAAGGCTATACGGCTACCACCACCAAGGAAATCGCCCGGTTGGCAGGGGTAAATGAATGTACCCTGTTCCGCAAGTTTGGCGGCAAGAAGGAGATTGTGCTGGCAGGTGTCAGCCAGGCGGCATGGCGGGCGGATATTACGCCGGAGGTTTTTGCCAATGTCAAATGGGACCTGCGGCAGGACCTGGAGATGTTCATGGGGGCATATATGGAGAGGATGACGCCAGATTTTGTCAAATTGTCCATCGGCCTCAGGGCGCCCCAGCTGTATGAGGAGACTGCGCCTTTTATCATGAAGGTGCCGGAAACATTCCTGTCGGCCCTGACCGGCTATTTGCAGAAAATGCAGGAGATGGGCAGGCTGCCTGGCTTTGGCCGGGAGGTGCTGGAGGCAAGGGCGCTGGCTTTTTTCTCTGCCGCTTTCGGCTATGTTTTTTTGCAGGCATCTTTTGGGGAGGGGCTTTTTTCTGTCAGCCAGGAAGCCTATATCAGGAGCAGCGTGGATATGTTTATCCGGGGGCTGCCTGAAAGTGAATAATCAGCTAACAGCCGGCCCGTCAGGGGCTGGCCGGTTTTTCGGTACTGTCTGAGGGCAGTACCGAAAAAAATACCTATCATGCAAGCAAGTACACGCATGTATAGGGAGGAGAAAATGTTGCGGATAAATGATTTTGGCCGGGCAGGCAGGAATGTATATGTATATGTATGCGGACATGTATGCGTATATGGATATCTATATGGATGTGGAAGGAAAGGTGCAGGGAGATGGAAATAACAGGTGCAGAGCTGTTTGTGAAGGCGTTAAAGGCAGAGTGGGTAAAGATGCTGTTCGGGTATCCCGGCGGCCATCGGGGCAAAGCTGGGGAATCCTTACAGGACCGTGCTGGTGGTGGCAGGGGACGGCGGCATGCAGATGAACATGCAGGAGTTGGTGACGGCTGCCGTTTATGAATTGCCATTGATTATCTGCGTTTTTAACAATGGACGCCTGGGCAACGTGCGCCAATGGCAGGAGATGTTCTACAATCAGCGTTATGCCCATACCTGCCTTGGCTATCGCCGCAGCTGTGAGGGCAGGTGCGGCAGCCGTATCAAGGGGCAGGGCGGGGACCATAGTGAAAGCGGCAGGGAGAAGGATGATATGGCAAATACGCTGTCAGGGAGAGGTGAGGTCTTTGCGGCAAAAGGCGGGCAGGCAGCAGGATTTCCGGCAGAAGGATGGGCAGGCATGAGGAAAGAGCAGGGACTGTACTACAAATTTCACGACAAGTACGGCTGGGTGGCTATTTCCATGTGCAACGATTGGAAGACCATCTATGGCTATGATGTAAAGAAGCTGCCAGCCCAGAACTTCTACACATAAGTGTAATTTCAGTTTGTCGTAGTGCTTAATCGTTACTTCGTGCATATATTGATGACGTAATTTGATATTTCGTGGACTCTGTTCAGACTAAAAATGGGCTGAGCGGGACAGCTACCCATAGAAAACACGCTCGCGCTCCTCGTTGTGCCTCGCGTTACTAACATTCATCTATCGCCTGCGGCTCTGATGAATGAAGTAACGAGGCACAA
>JALFXV010000062.1 GCA_022786545.1 Selenomonadaceae bacterium | reverse complement strand
CTCCTCCTTGTAGTCCACCTCTACCTTGGTCTGATAGTAGGTGTGGACAGGATAGAACTGTGCCAGATACGCCTGGGCAATCAAAAAATAAATATTGCGCTCCACAATGCTCAGCTTCGCTAAATCCGCCTTGACACGGGTAGGAATAATAGCGTGATGCGCCGAAATCTTTTTGTCGTTCCAGGCGCGGCTTTTTATTTTGCCATCAGCTCCTGCCGCCCAGGCAGACAGCTGCTCATGGGCCAGCCCCTGCAAATTTTGCAGGATAACTGCGCTATCCTTAAACTGATTGGTTGGCAGGTATTCACAGTCGGAACGGGGATAGGTAGTCAGTTTCTGCTCGTAGAGCTTCTGAGCCGTGTCCAGCACCTGCTGAGGCTCATAGCCAAACCGCCTGCCTGCCAGCACCTGCAGGGAGGACAGGGAAAAAGGCAATCTCTGCTGCTCCTGCTTTTTCGCCTTGGAGTAGCCGGAAATCACGCCATCATGGGGGCTCTGCAAAAATTCTGCCAGCTTCGCCTCAGCAATCTTTTTATCAATCAGCCTGCCCTCCGGGTCAAGCCCCGCCTGAATATCCTTTGGCTTCCACTGGGCTGCAAACTGCCCGTTGGCATGCTGAAAAAGCCCCTTGATAGTGTAATAATCCTGAGGCTTGAAATTCTCTATTTCCCTCTCCCGGCGCACTACAAGTGCCAATGTCGGAGTCTTGACACGGCCTACCGGCAGCACCAGATTGCGGTGGCCGGAACGCTGAGCCGCCAAAGTATAGGCACGGGACAGATTCATGCCTATCAGCCAGTCTGCCCTTGCCCTCGCCAGTGCCGACTGCCTGAGATTGAAAAACTCCGCATTCTGACGCAAATTCTTAATTGCTTCCTTAATGCTTTTTTCATCCAAAGCATTAAGAAGTATCCGCCGTACCGGCTTGTCACAGCCCACATACTCAAGCACCTCGTCCACCAGCAGCTGACCTTCACGGTCAGGGTCCCCGGCATGAACGATTTCATCTGCCTGGCTGATAAGCTGCTGCACCACAGCAAACTGCTTGGCACTGCTCTCCGACACCAGGAGCTGCCATTTTTGCGGCACAATAGGCAAATCCTCCGCCCGCCATATTTTGTATTTTGCATCATATTCCTGTGGCTCCGCCTGCCTCAGCACATGGCCGAAAAGCCATGTTACCGTGCCTGCCGCCGTTTCAATAAACCCATTGCCCTTCCGCTGAGGCCCCGGCAGGTTTGCCGCAATCTCACGCCCCATGCTGGGCTTTTCCGCTATAAATAAACGCACCTTGCATTATCTCCCGTTACGATTTTTTCCTATATCAATGATACCTGTTTTGCGGTCATATTGCAAATGAGTATACCCACTTATAGAAATTTGAATAGCAAAATAATTTATATTCCGCCTGCTTTACCTATACAAAAATACGTACTATAATATAAATATGACATACAAAAAGCGAGGTAACTGACATGAAAAATATGTTTTTTACCCTGCAATTTTCCAAAATGAAGATATTGGCTACTCGGCAATTATACTGGATATTCCTGGCTGTATGACACAAGAGGATTCGTTAAGTGAAACGTTAGACATGATACAGGAAGCTATCGGGTTAATGCTTGAAGAAACAGAGCCCTCCGATTACCCGGCATCATCATTGCCTGAAAATATTCAAACTGAAAAAGGTCAATTCGTAATGATGGTCAGCTTCAACAAGCTGGAATACGACAAAAAGTACCATTCCCGTTCCATCAAAAAAACGTTATCTATCCCGGAATGGCTCAATACCGCTGCTTTAAAGCGCAATATTAATTTTTCCAATGTGTTACAAAATGCCTTGATACGTGAACTGAATATAGAAAATAATCTTTCCTGAAAATCAGGAGCAGGCAACAAAATCTTGTCACCTGCTCCTGATTTATTATTATGCTAAAAATTTTTAAAACGCAGCATATACAAACGGATTATTCCCTGTGTACATTAAGCCAAACAAAAAGTATATCGACATGCATATAATGAAAAAACCCATCGCAGTCTGCACCTCAACTACAGGCCGCTTCGCCTGCCACTTATCAACCATTATAGTCCACACGCCCATTACAATGCCCACAATTATCCCAAGCCAGCTCCACACATACATGTGATTAACAGCATGTTCTTCATAGATAAACAACCTGTACAGTATTTGCTCAATATTATGCAAATCACTTCCGCGGAAAAAGATCCAGCACATAGTAACTAAAAAGAATGTAACTAACACATTAAAAATAACCGGCAGCCTAACCTTCTCCTCTGCTATATCCCTCAAAAAATGATAGCCGCAAACCAACAGTCCATGGAGGCATCCCCACAAGACAAAATTCCATGCCGCACCATGCCACAAGCCACATAAAAGCATTGTTGCCATTAAGTTGCGATAGGTTTTTAGTTTGCCACAACGACTTCCACCTAAAGTAAAGTACAGATATTCCTGCAACCAGCTAGACAAACTGATATGCCATCTTTTCCAAAAATCACTGATATTTTTTGCAATATATGGTACATTGAAGTTTTCCGCCAACTTGAAGCCCATCATACGCCCGCAGCCAATGGCCATATCACTGTAGCCTGAAAAATCGAAATATAACTGAAAAGAATAACTTATTACTGCTAACCATACCGTAGCAGAATCAAAAACCAACGGAGTTTTATACACCTCATCTACTAAAACCCCCATATTATCTGCTAAAACAAATTTTTTCAGACACCCAAGAATAAAAAACTGCGCCCCAATCTCAATATCATGCCAATTAAAAGGCTGCACTGCCTTAAACTGCATTAACAAATCCCGCGCCTTGGTAATCGGCCCGGAAACTATCGTAGGAAAAAAACTGACATACAACGCAACAATAGCAAATTCTTTTTCTGCTGCAATCTTTTTCTTGTGCACATCCAAAACATAACTAATTGCCAAAAAGCTATAAAATGATATTCCCAAAGGCAAAATGATATGTAAGGAAAAATTATCTTCAATAGATAGCAAATTACAAAATGTATCTACAAAGAAACCTAAATATTTGCAAATGCACAAAGACAACAGCGGAATAGAGATACTAATGATTTTAGCCCATTTATTATAAACATATTTTCCGCCTAGATACGCCGCCAGGGAAATAAATATCAGCAAGCCCAGCAGACGCCAATCCCAGCAAGCATAAAAAATCCAGCTTGCACAAAGCAAAATATAATTACGCACATCCACACTTTTTATCTTGCTAATGATAGCGACTACAACTATCAAAAAAATTAGGAAATTTATGCTAAAAAAATTCATCAATTCCACCTACCTAATTATGTCACTGAACGCTTTTGCGATTATTCTATGTCCGTATATATTTAGATGTCCTGTTCCTATCGGGCTATTTAAAAAGCCGTATGGTAATACATGCTGGCTATCATACGCTTCCTGAAAATAACTGCCCATATCCATATAAACAATACCATTCTTATCACATGCCTGCTTGAACAGCTCACTTTCATTATTGCCGGCAGCGATTTCGACAGAAGCATCCTGGCACAAGTCCAGCTTGGCAAGATAAAATATCATAATATTTACATCGCCAGCCTGTGCCTTGCCTTTAGCTAAAATATCCTCCAATAGTGCTAGATATTTATCTTTATCAAAATTACCTTTTTGTTGATTTTTAGGCTTTTTGCCACGCCTGTAATGGTCAAATTGTCGCCATAACAATCTTACTAACGGGATTTTTCCCGCAGTTGTTAAAAAAGTATTGCCTGCTTTCCATGAAATATCTTTTTCCTGGATATTGCCGCTATCCATAATATTTTTTACCTTTTCCAAATCATCAGGGGAAGGCATATTATTAATTTCAAACACTAAGGTTTTGGCATTAGGGCAGGCAGTAACCAGGTATGGTATACGATAAAATGTACTTTGAAATGTCGATGCAGAAACACCCATATTGTATACTTTTGTTTCCGGCCGTTCCTGATTTAGCAAATAAACAAAATTTTCGTTGGAAGCAACATGCTGTGCTTCGGTTTGAGAAGAACCAATGAAAATTGTTTCTGCCTCTGCCGGTGATATCCCTAAAATGTTATTAAAGCCATATTCATCAATAGTTATATTACCATACCCTTCATCTCCATGAGGATTATGAGTACTGGGCATACTTTTTAAATCGGTAAATTTATCATGGTTAGGCACCTGCACAGCCGGGCTATAATAAAAATAAACAAAAAAATTGGCAACTAATGTAGCACAAATAAATGTGAATAAATACTTCGCAATTATTTTCACCTAATACATCCTCCTCGCAAAAAAGCATGTACTTTTGCATTTTATACAAGAAGATGTCTATGGATATAGAATGCAAAAGTACCCCCCCGAAATACTTTTTTCTTTCAGGAGGGTACTTGTATATAAAAATTAATTTTACAGTCCGCATGAAACGTCCCTGCATTCTAGTACATTTTAACCTACTACATGTAATAAATCAACCAATTTCTTCCTCACCGCCACCATCTATATAACATGATACCAGCCATGACAATTAGACCTCATGCACCTTATGAAATCTTTTTACGAACCTGCCCATAAATATAAAGCCCCTGTGCAAGGCATATCACCACGCACAGGGACTACAAAAAACATCTATCGTTATCTGCCAGTATCGTATTCAGCAAGGGCTGCCGTAAGCATTTTCCTGTTCCTGCCCCTTGAGCACAGCCAATGCCAGGAACAGTACATACCCAGAGCAATTAACAATCTCCAGTACCAGGTTGCTGCTGATTTCCAGGCTGATAACGCCGGACACCACAGGCAATATTGGCAAAAGCAGCCACTTGCCACCCTTGCCCAAATCATGCAGGCGGCGCACATCGAAGCTGAAGGTAACCAGCTCGGCAATTGCAAAAATCAGTATCATCAGCTGCTGATTGAGCGTATTACTAAAAACTTCCTCACCATACATGGCTACAGCAGCCCCCTCTACTGCCAAAAAGGCAAAAAAGGTCACCACAGCTGCCAGCAGGCAATTCCTGATATACCTTCCCCTGCCCATACGTCCCTCAAACATGCTCTTCAACATAAAAATCATCCTTTCCCGTTTACATCCTCACAAATATTTTAATCTCTTAGCGGAATTCCTTCTTGCAATCCTTATACGCGGCATAGGGAAAAGAATTACATAATTTTTAAAAAAATTGTGGCAGAAAAATACCGCTGTGCCTTGATTATCTCAAAAACACAGCGGCAGCAAATTTATTTTTACATTATAGCTCCGTCGAAGCCTGTCAACGTAGCAAAGTAATCCTCGTTAGTCTCGGCACGGCGGATAAGCTCCACACTGCCATCCTCATGCAGCAGAAGCTCCGCGCTTCTCAGCTTGCCATTGTAGTTGAAGCCCATAGCATGGCCGTGGGCACCGGCATCATGGATGATAATGCGGTCACCGATATCAATCTTCGGCAGCTTGCGGTCAATGGCAAACTTGTCATTGTTCTCGCACAAGGAGCCGGTCACATCATAAATGTGATCGCACAGGGCATTTTCCTTGCCGGAGATGGTGATGTGATGATATGCACCATAGAGGGCAGGGCGCATGAGGTTTGCCATGCAGGAATCCAATCCGATATAGTCCTTGTAGGTCTTTTTTTCATGCAGGACAGTGGACACCAGCCACCCGGCAGGACCGGTCATGGCACGGCCGCTCTCCATCTTGATAGCGATATTGGTCAACCCCGCAGGGCCCAGGATTTCATTGTAGGCCTGCTGGATGCCCTTGCCTACAGCATCCAGGTCAACAGGCTCTTCCTCCGGACGATACGGAATACCTACGCCGCCGCCCAGATTAACAAATTCCAGCTCAATCCCCAGCTTGTTCTTGATTTCCACAGCCAGATTAAACATCAGCTTCGCCGTATAGATAAAGCCCTCGGTGCGGCGCTCATTGGAAATAACCATGGTATGCAGGCCAAAACGCTTTACGCCCTTTGCCTGTGCCAGCTTGTAGGCCTCAAAAATCTGGTCATAAGTAACACCATACTTTGCCTCAGTAGGCTTGCCGATAATATCGTTGCCCTCAATCAGATTGCCCGGATTGTAGCGGAAAGACATGCACTTTGGCATACCGGCATGCTTGTCCAGATACTCGATATGAGAAATATCGTCAAGGTTTATAATAGCTCCCAGCTCAATTGCCTTCTGGAACTCATCTGCAGGAGTATCGTTAGAGGTCAGCATGATATCCTCCCCTACTACGCCTGCCGCCTGAGACAAAAGCAGCTCCGGCAGGGAACTGCAATCGCTGCCAGCACCCTCCTCTGCCAGCACCTGAATCAGCCTGGGATTCGGGGCAGCCTTCACGGCAAAATGCTCCTGAAACTTCGGAGCCCAGCTGAACGCCGCCTGCAACTTGCGGATATTGTTCCTGATAGCCTTTTCGTCATAAATATGAAAAGGTGTAGGATACTTGGCAATCACTGCCTCCAGCTGTTCCTTGGATAACGGAAAAGTCTTTTCACTCATAATACTCAGCCTCCATTATGATTTTTTAGTTATAGAACACCGTTCATTAATGTAAAAATTGTTATATTTATACCGTGTCCATATTATAGAATAATAGAGAATTAATGTCAATTAGAAAATGGCTTTTCCCTAGAAAAAATATACATTCCTAAAAGATTTGTCTTAACAGTGCGATGAGTTACCTTATATTTTCCCAAAATTATCTCACCATGAAAATCCTTGATAGAATCAAGAGAAAGTTTGTCTCCATATTTTTTAGGCCATCTACGTTTTCCAATGAGTTCATCGCGTAAACCTCCTGTTTTTTGGGTTGTGTGTAAACTTATTATACATCAGGAGCGGGTTACGCGATTTTTATTTTTCAAAAAGTTGTAAAGTGCTGTAAATATATGATGACAATTCACCTCGCATATTAATTAGTCTCAAGAAAACTCTTGATTTGCAAACATTTATATGTTAGAATATATGTAATAAAAATTTGCTCTCATTAATAACTTTCATAGTTATTAATCCAATTCCCACATTTATCAAATCCCCATAGTGGAAAAATATATACTTTTCATGTTATAATAAAGGCGGTGAAAGGATTGAAAACGGTAAACAATAACGCTAATTCACCATTACTCACCAAAGAGGATGCACACTGGCAACGGCTGATAGCCAGGGTTCAGGCCATGACGCTGATGGATGACATTTTCTTCAACTGCTTCATGGAAGACGATACCGCTGCCATGCAGTATGTCCTGAACATCATCATGGAACGGCATGACCTGAAGGTCATCAGCGTAAAAACTCAGTATACTATTCCCAACATTTATGGGCGCGGTGTCCGCTTCGATGTATTGGCCATCGACCAGTACGGCAACGAATACAACTTTGAGGTGCAGAATGTCAGCAACGGAGCTGCTCCCAAGAGAGCCAGGTACAACATTGATATGCTGGACCTGCGGCATCTGAAAGCAGGCGATGACTTCGATGACCTGCCGGAGACATATGTGATCTTCATTACCGCAAAGGATGTGCTGGGATACGGCCTCCCCATCTACCACATTGACAGGCATATCAATGAGCTGGGCATAAAGTTTGACGACATGGCTCACATCATCTATGTCAATGGCGAAAACAAATCTGACACACCCCTGGGCAGGCTCATGCAGGATTTTCAGAATGCCGACCCGGCAAAAATGCACTCCAGGCTTTTAGCGGACAAAATGAAACATCTAAAATCTCTTGACGAGGAGGTATGCAAAATGTGCAATATCGTAGAAGAATATGTTGCCGAAAGAATGGCAGAAGCAAAGGCGGAGCTTGCCAAAGCTGAAGCCGCTAGAGCTGAATCTGAAGCCGCCAGAGCTGAATCTGAAGCTGCCAGAGTGAAAGCCGAAGAAAAAGCGGCAACCAGCAAACTTGATTCTATAAAGAATCTTATGAAGAACACTCAGTGGTCAGCCGAAAAAGCCATGGAAGCTATCGGCATCCCAAAATCAGATTATCCTCAGTACCTTGCCCTGCTCTAACGCAATAATTTCATCAATAAAAATACTTTCATTTTTCTGCGGTTTAGTATATAATAATCTGGCTGGCATTATTATGCTAGTACAAACGCATACTTCGGAGAGGTGTCCGAGCGGTCGAAGGTGCCTGACTCGAAATCAGGTGTGGCTAATAACCACCGGGGGTTCGAATCCCCCTCTCTCCGCCATTGAAAGCACAAGGCTCACGGCTTTTTCGCCGTGAGCCTTTTTGAATTACACCTATTCCCTTGCAGGATTTACAAGGCCATTTACAAACTATCCTCTCAGCCGAAAATCTGCCCCGGCAGCTTCAGCTTTTCCTTTGGCGGAAACTGCTTATCAAACTCCTCAGCCTCTGCCTCATCCACGAAATATCCCTTCGTAGTGGCATATTCACCAGTAATCCCCTCCAGATACCCCGGAATCAGCTCACGGTACAGGAAAAACGAGGCATCCGCCCCCTCCGGCAGACCGTGATAGTGGATGCCGTACTCTGACGCTTCCACGCAGCCGCTCCTGCCGTAAAAATCAATATTTCCCTCGAAGCAAAGGGCACCAACCCCCAAAGACTTTGCCTGCTCAAAGCCATAATCCAGCAGTATTTTCCCATAGCCCTGCCGCTTGTATTCAGGCGCAATGCAGATAGGCCCCATGGTCATGATGGGAATACTCCTGCCATCATCAGCCTTGATTTCCGCCTCCATGAAAATAAAGAATAACATGAAAGGACTGGTGCAGACAAGCCGCACCAGCCCCGTACACACTATATCGTTACTTCAGCACCATAACTTTAAGCCATTACTGCAAATATCATAAATTCACAAACATATCAAAACCTATCAGGCACTATGGCGCTGCTGGCTGCCATGAAGATACGCCTCCACCGCCTCTATAAAGAGGCTGTGCACCTGCTGGTCAGCATCCAGCTCCGGATGGAAGGCCAGGGCCAGCTGATTGCCATAGCGCACTGCCACAATGCGTCCATCCACCTGTGCCAGCACCTCAACGCCCTCCTCCACGGACACCACATAAGGTGCCCTGATAAAAGTCATAGGAACCTGTCCCACTGTCTCCAGCTCCCCATAGGCGTGGAAGCTGCCCAGCTGCCGCCCGTAGGCATTGCGCTTTACGGTCATCGGGATAGTGGCAAAATGACGGGTATCGTCATCAGCAATATGGTCAGCCAGCAGAATCATCCCGGCACAGGTTGCCAGCACCGGCATACCTGCCTCAATGCGCTCCTTCAATGGCTCAAACATGCCGCTTTCCCTAAGGAGCTTCCCCTGCACGGTGCTTTCGCCGCCCGGCAGCACCAGGGCATCAAAATCCTGCTGCAAATCCTCAGCATTGCGGAGCTCAATGCACTCCGCCCCCAGCTCCGACAAAACCTTCTCATGCTCTATAAAGGCTCCCTGCAAAGCCAAAACAGCTATTTTCATACAACAGCACCTTCTTATTTACCGTCTTAATTTACCTTCTTATTTGCCGCGCTCTGCCATCAGCAGGCTGATTTCATCCTCATTGATGCCCACCATTGCTTCGCCAAGGTCCTCGGAAAGACGGGCAATCAGGTCAGCATTCCTGAAGTTGGTAACGGACTGGACAATAGCTGCCGCACGCTTCTCAGGATTGCCGGACTTGAAGATGCCGGAACCTACGAAGACGCCCTCGGCACCCAGCTGCATCATCAGGGCAGCATCAGCCGGAGTTGCTACGCCACCGGCAGCAAAGTTTACTACAGGCAGGCGGCGGTTCTCATGCACATACTGCACCAGGTCATAAGGCACCCGCAGCTCCTTGGCAGCCTCAAAAAGCTCATCCTTCTGCAAAGAAGCCACCCGGGCAATCTCTGCATTAATCTTGCGCATGTGCTGCACAGCCTGAATAATATCGCCGGTACCCGGCTCGCCCTTGGTGCGGATCATGGATGCGCCCTCCTCAATGCGGCGCAGTGCCTCGCCCAAATCGCGTGCACCGCATACAAACGGTACCTTGAATTGGGTCTTGTCAATGTGATATACATCATCTGCCGGAGAAAGTACTTCGCTCTCGTCAATGTAGTCGATTTCAATCGCTTCGAGCACCTGCGCCTCGACAAAGTGACCGATGCGGCACTTTGCCATGACCGGAATGGAAACAGCCTCCTGAATGCCGCGAATCATCTTCGGGTCACTCATGCGCGACACGCCGCCCGCTGCGCGGATGTCCGCCGGAATGCGCTCCAGTGCCATGACTGCGCACGCGCCTGCCTGCTCGGCAATTCTTGCCTGCTCCGGTGTGGTGACGTCCATAATAACGCCGCCCTTGAGCATCTGTGCCAACTCTTTATTTAACTGGTATCTGTTTTCCATGATGATGAACCTCCTCAAGGTCTTTACTTTTTGGATGTCACCCAGTATAATGCTGTTGTGACATGAAGAAAATGCTCAATTTGAAGATATTCAGTCAGGTCAGTTTGCGGAAAGGAGCAGCTGTGATTACCTATAATCTCATGAACAGCGGGTCAGATTCGC
>JALFXV010000025.1 GCA_022786545.1 Selenomonadaceae bacterium | reverse complement strand
CACAGTGACATTCAAAATTCTGCCTGTGAAATTCCTGGAAAGTTTTATTTTTACTAAGCCAATTTTGGGAAGCTTTAGCTTGCCATTCGTGATTGCAATATTGTTATTAACACACTGGGAACGATAGCTGAGGCAATGATTGTGCTTTGATTTATATCTCGGATAGCCTGCTTTTTGGGCAAAAAAGTTTTTGAAGCCTTTGTTCAAATCTTTTAATGCCTGCTGCAAAGAGGTACTATCTACTGCTTTCAGCCATACATAGTCCGGCTCACATTTTAACTCGGTCAGCATTTTGCTAGTCTGCTTGTAAGTCACACTTGTTTTGGAATTTGTCCATGCTTCTTTACGGATATTCAAAAACCTGTTATACACAAACCTGACGCATCCCAGTGTCTGATTGATTAGCTGTTGCTGTTGTTTAGTGGGATATATTCGATACTGATAGCCTTTTTGCTGTAACACATCGTTCACCTCCTGTCACTTACTATTATATCACTACTATGTTCTGTTGTCCACCTCAATTACTTGCGTAAATTCGGCGGACGTGGCATTCATCTCCCGCCTATAGAGGCAGGGAGTCTTCTGCCACATTAAGATAAAAAATGCCAGCAAAAATATCATCACTAAACATAAATAACAGAGGGAAAGTTTTTTGCCAATAGAAAATGCCATCATCGAAGGGCGGCAATTGCGCCTATTGCTGATGGCATTTTTATTTTTGCTAATTATGCTAAGTTTTTGTCAAATAGCTTTTTATTTGGTGGCAATGGCAACATCGCTGTCGGCATCCTCGCTGTCATCTTCCAGCAAGGTTTCCTTGTTCATGCGGGCTGCAAGGTAGTTGGCAGCCAGGGAGCCGGAAATGTTGTGCCATACGCTGAAGATAGCCCCAGGGATTGCCGCAGCTGCACCGAAGTGGAGCATGGCAAGGGAAGTAGCAAGGCCGCTGTTCTGCATGCCAACCTCAATGGAAACAGCCTTGGCTTTGGCGATATCCATCTTCAGAAGCTTGCCGATGGCAAAGCCGCAGGAATAGCCCAGCAGGTTATGGAGCATAACGACTACCATAATCAAAGCACCGGTTTCCAGAATGCGCTGGGAGCTGACAGCTACTACGCCGCCTACAATCAGCACGATGGATACAACAGATACTAGAGGCAGAACCTTTACAACCTTCTCAACAGTGCTGCGGAAAAGGGTGTTGAGGACAATACCCAGCACAATAGGTGCTACTACCATCTTCAGGATGGACAGCATCATGGCGGACAGGGAAATCTCAATCCATGCCCCTGCCAGCCACCAGGTCAGGAGCGGCGTAACGATAGGAGCCAAAATGGTGGTTGTCATGACCATGCCGAACATTACCACACCCAGCAGGATGGTAATGTAGGATGCCGACCACTTGAAGCTGGCAGGCTCAAACAGGGCGATTGCTGCGACTACGATAACAAATACAGCCATGTACTTGGACACGAAGCCGCTGAGTTTTTCCAATGAATTCATAATAAGTGCATCTCCTTTGCAACTTTACATCCATTAAGATGAATGTGACATGTGTAATACACCTATCGAGCACATTTGTCAAATTTGCTGAGAGAAAATGCAATTATTTATGTTGTCTGGCTGATACTTTAATGTACACGATGTATGGAAGCAGCCAATTCACTTATCTGCTCTCTAGTAAGAGCGGTGAATTCAGATATTTCATCGTATGGCTTATTCGCTTTCAGCATCTTTATTGCAAAATCCTTCGTGGTTTGCTCGCGACCATAAATAGTACCTTCATCAAAGCCCATTGCTCGTTCTTCCATCATAGTCTGCATGTAAGTCATGTAGCTCACTCCCTTTCCAGTGTCATTCCTGAGTTCCCGAACTTCCTCATCCAATTGCCGGGTGTAATCATCCGTCACTTTGCCAGTAGAGATATAATCTATCAGATTGGCCAATTCCTTGCTTATCCTATGCCTATCTCCTTCCGTATTGATAAAAACACGGGTTACGCCATCATCCAGCACCAAAGATAATAGCATTTGTGGGTGCAGCGTTGCCGCAGGAGAGCTTGGCTTTCCTGCGGTATTTTTTTAGGTACCAAAATACTATTTTTAGTCAAATTATTTACATTATTACTTGTAATTGTTATTATAGAAATGCGTATAATAAATAGTAGTGCTTGATATTGATTGCTCGGGAACTATTGAATAATATGCCATTATGAAATGTGTGAGGAGGTGGTTCTCATGCGCAAGCTGGGACAGGACGCTCTTGCCATCAAGAGGGCGGAGCAGTCTTTTGACAGAAAGAGGAGAACGGTGGGGCTTTTTGGTGCGCCGCTTTTGGCATTGCTGATTTTTATGACGCCTATTGACGCCCTGACATTGGAAGCGCACAAGCTGCTGTCAATTATGGTGCTGGTGGCACTGTGGTGGATCACGGAGCCGGTGCCTATCCCGGTAACATCCCTTTTGGGACCGACATTGGCGGTCATGACAGGTGTAGTAAAGGCGGATGCCGCCTTTGCCGCCTTTGCCAATCCCATGATCTTCCTCTTTATGGGTGGCTTTATTCTTGCCAAGGCCATGATGCTCCACGGCCTTGATAAGCGTTTTTCCTACTGGATTTTGTCCAGGAAGTGGGTGGGCTCCAATCCAAGGAGGATTTTTCTTGCCATCGGCATGGCGGCAGCCCTCTGCTCCGGCTGGGTGAGCAACACGGCAACGGCTGCCATGATGCTGCCTATCTGCCTGGGGCTGCTGTCCGCCATCAAGGATATGCTGGCTGCTAATGGCAAGGAGATTGACCTGTCGGAGTACAAATATGCCACGGGGCTTATGCTGATGACGGCGTATAGTGCATCTATCGGCGGTGTCCTTACACCTATCGGCACGCCACCAAACCTGATTATGCTGGGCTTTCTTGACCAGATGGTGGATGTGCATATTTCCTTCTTTCAGTGGATGGAATGGGGCTTTATTGCCATGGTGGTGTATTTTTCCATTGCCTATGTGGTGCTGACCAGGCTGTTTCCTGCGGATGTGGAGCGCATCGAGGGGGCAGAGGAATTTATTGCTGGCAGGATTGCAGAGCTGGGCAGCTGGACCAGGGCTCAGAAGAATACCCTGATTTGCTTTGCGGTGGCAGTTGTCCTTTGGGTGATGCCGGGCTTTCTCAGCATGGCGCTGACGCCGGGGGACCCTGTGCTGAAAATGTATAACAGACTGTTCCCGGAGGCGATTGCCGCCATGGGCGGTGCCTTGTTGCTGTTCTTGATGCCGATTAATTTTTCCGAGCGGCGTTTTACTATCCGCTGGGAGGAGGCAAAGGAAGGCATTGAGTGGGGAACCTTGATTTTGTTCGGTGGCGGTCTGGCTATGGGCTCCATGATGTACAAGACAGGGTTGTCTGCCTGGATTGGTGATTTAATCGTGGGCAGCATGGGAGGCAGCGTGTCCCAGGTGACGATTGTGGCTGTGTTCTCCGTAATGGCACTGCTGCTTTCCGAGCTGACTTCTCATACGGCGGCAACCAATATGATTGGGCCACTGGCCATTACAGTGGCTGTGTCGGCAGGACTCAGTCCGATTCCTGTGGCAGTGGGCATAGCCCTGTCAGCCTCTCTGGGCTTTATGCTGCCGGTTTCCACGCCGCCTAATGCCATTGTGTATGCAACAGGCTACATTCCTATTACAAAGATGCTCAGTACCGGCGTGTATATTGATATTATCGGTATCGGCTGCGTGACTATTCCGCTGTCTATTTACTTTGTCACCTGGGTGCTGGGGTGAATCAGCTGCCGCAATAGCAGCAGGATGGATTGCCACAATGATTGTTGCGGGAAAGGATGATGTAAATGCGTAGGGAAATAAGAAGAATTTTTGCCATGCTATTGCTGCTGGCAGGTTTGTGTGCCCATACTGCTTTTGCGGAGTATTCGGGGGACAGGCAGGTGCAGGAGTTCATTCCCTGCATCGCAGGTGTCTGGGTGGATGAGGCAGGCCATCGCCAGATGCATATTTTTGGTGGCCAGGATGGCATCAATAGCTTCAGGATTATGGGGATTCGGGACTGGGAGGGAAATGCTGCTGATGGCTCTGCCGTGCTAACGGTAATGGAAAAGCGCGGTTCCCGGGAGATGACTGTGGAGTATCACAGGGACGGGGCGGATAGCTGGCTGCTTTTGGATGGCAGGCTGAAGGTGGTGCCGGAGCAGGCGGAAAAGGTGCACGCCGAGTCTGTCGGAGGCGTGTCCCTGGATATGCCAATGATGCAGCTTTTGTACCTCTATGGGGCTCCGGCGGAGTATCTGGAGGAAGCTGCCACCAAGGAATTGTGCGGTGTAGAAAGCTATGCCTGGTATTATCGGAACGAGGGCTGGCTGGTGACCTTTGACAGGTCCTCCAGCACCGTGGACAGGATTTTCCTGTTTCCGGGCAGCAGCAAATTTCTTGATCGAGCGGTACTGAATTGTGATTCGCCTTTGGAACGTTTTGAGGGCTTGTACGGTCTGGGCAGGTGCCCAAAAGCTGGTGACAGCTTCCATCTTGGGCAGCAGGAATACCTGAGTTTTGCGGGATATCCGGCTTATATCTGCCTGAGTATTTATAACGGGCAGTAAGGCGGTTTTCTGCCTTTTAGTTTTGTGCTTTTTGCCTTTTACATTTGCGGTTGTTTGTGATATACTATCCCATCTTTGACAGTTGTTGAACTAAAAAATGTCTCGTAAGCCAGTATTTATGCGGCTTGCGAGACATTTTTGTTACGTAAAGAATTATAGTATTTTTATCTTCCCTTACTTTTTTTCTGGATATTCCTCATTTCTTGCTTTGTCATAAACTGAAAATCGGTATTAAATCCAAAAAT
>JALFXV010000108.1 GCA_022786545.1 Selenomonadaceae bacterium | reverse complement strand
CGGCTATGGTACTGTTGATGGCCGCCTGGTTTATGCTTTTGCACAGGACTTCACCGTAGAGGGCGGTTCCCTGGGTGAGATGCATGCCAAGAAGATCTGGAAGGTTCAGGATCTGGCTATGAAGATGGGTGCTCCTATTGTTGGCATCAATGATTCCGGCGGTGCCCGTATTCAGGAGGCCGTAGATGCCCTGTCCGGCTATGCAGGTATCTTCTACCGCAATACTGCTGCTTCCGGCGTTATCCCTCAGATTTCCGTAATCATGGGACCATGCGCTGGCGGTGCTGTGTATTCCCCTGCTATTACCGACTTCATCTACATGGTAGACAAGAGCTCCCAGATGTTCATCACCGGCCCTGCCGTTATCAAGTCTGTAACCTATGAGGAGGTTACGGCTGAGGCTCTGGGCGGTGCCATGACTCACAACACCAAGTCCGGCGTGGCTCATTTCGTGGCTGCCAACGAGGACGACTGCATCCAGCAGATCCGTTATCTCTTGAGCTTCCTGCCTAGCAACAACATGGAGGAGACTCCTATTGTTGCTACCAATGATGACCCTGACCGCATGGAGGAGGCACTGAATACCATTATTCCTGATAACCCGAATGCTCCTTATGACATGAAGGAAATCATCAGGATGCTGGTTGATGATGGCCAGTTCTATGAGGTTCATCAGCATTTCGCTACCAACATCATCTGCTGCTTCGCTCGTTTCGATGGCCGCACTGTTGGTATTATTGCCAACCAGCCGAAGGTTATGGGCGGCTGCCTGGATATTGATGCATCTGATAAGTCTGCACGCTTTATCCGCTTCTGCGATGCCTACAACATTCCGCTGGTAAATCTGGTCGACGTGCCGGGCTTCCTGCCAGGCGTTGGCCAGGAGCATGGCGGCATCATCCGTCATGGCGCCAAGATGCTGTATGCTTACTCTGAGGCTACTGTGCCAAAGGTTACTGTTATTACCCGCAAGGCTTATGGCGGTTCCTACATTGCTATGTGCTGCCGCGAGCTGGGTGCTGACCAGGTTATGGCTTGGCCTACTTCCGAGATTGCTGTTATGGGCCCTGCCGGTGCTGCCAACATCATCTTCAAGCGTGATGAGCCTGAGCAGAAGGCAAAGAACACCCAGGCTTATGTGGATGAGTTTGCAACTCCGTACAAGGCTGCTGAGCGCGGTTATGCCGACATGGTTATTGAGCCGGCTGAAACCCGTCCTCTGATTATTACCGCCCTGAATGCTTGTGCAAGCAAGCGTGAGGCTATGCCTGCCAAGAAGCATGGCAATATTCCATTGTAATACGTTGTATCATTAAAAGTTTGTGGAGGTATATTAGATGAAAAAGTTCAACATTACTGTAAATGGCACCGCTTATGAGGTTGAGGTTGAGGAAGTAAAGGCAGCTGGCGCAGCTCCTGCAGCACCTAAGGCTCCAGCGGCTCCTGCACCTGCTCCGGCAGCTCCGGCTCCTGCACCAGCAGCAGCTCCAGCAGCACCAGCTGGCCCGGCAGCAGCTCCAGCAGCTGGCGAGTCCGCTGTAAACGCTCCAATGCCAGGCAAGGTAATCAAGCTGGTTGCTTCCGTTGGCCAGGCTGTAAAGGCTGGCGAGGTAGTTCTCATTCTCGAGGCTATGAAGATGCAGAACGAGATCGTTGCTCCTGTTGACGGCTCCGTAAAGGCTATCAACGTAGCAGCTGGCCAGGCTGTACAGGCTGGCGAGGTTCTGGCTGTTATCGGCTAATGCTTGCTGGTTTCTGATAATTGATTATTGATAATTCATAGTTGATAATTGAGGTGTCCATGTCAGGGCTTTATAGTCCCGGCATGGACATTTTTTCTGCAAATTTATGTTTTCGGGCAGGGGAAATGATGGTATAATAATATTATGTTTTCTATTGGTTAGGAGGTAATTTATTATGGCAAAGAGCATTTGTGAGGTTTTGGGCATAAAGTATCCTGTGATTCAGGGGGGCATGGCGTGGATTTCTGATGCGGTTATGGCGGCTGCTGTTTCCAATGCAGGGGGCGCCGGGATTATTTCCTGCGGCGGCCGCACTACGGAGTATGTAAGGGATGAAATCAGGAAGTGCCGTAGTTTGACGGATAAGCCGTTTGGCGTGAATGTAATGCTGATGGCTCCTAACAAGGACGAGATTGTGGAGGTTATCTGCCAGGAGAAGCCTGCTTTCGTTACCCTGGGGGCTGGCAATCCTGTGCCTTATGTGGAGCCTCTGCATGCTGCCGGTATCAAGGTGATTCCTGTAGTGCCAAATGTGAAGCTGGCAAAGCGTTTGCAGGACAACAATGCGGATGCCATCGTGGTGGAGGGCATGGAGGCCGGCGGCCATATCGGTGTGCTGACTACCATGGCTCTGATGACACAGGTTATCCCGGAGGTGGAGATTCCTGTGGTGATGGCTGGCGGCATCGCTGATGGCAGGGGCATTGCGGCAGCACTTTTGATGGGGGCAGCCGGGGTGCAGATTGGCACACGCTTCCTGATTGCCGAGGAGTGCCCTGTTCATGAGAATATGAAGCAGAAGCTGATTGAGGCAGTGGACACGGATACCATCGTGACCGGGCAGACCATCAAGAGTGCGGTCCGGGGCGTGAAGAACAAGTTCTCTACCGAGTATCAGGCATTGGAGTTCTCCGGCAAGGCTGATAAGGAAACCCTGCTGAAGATGGCTACCGGCACCAACAAGCTGGCTGCCGTAGATGGCGACGTGGAGAATGGCATGGTGCAGGCTGGCCAGAGCCTGACGCCTTTGAAGAAGATTGAGCCGATGGCGGTCATTATGGAGAACCTCATGGCTGAGGCGAGGGCAACCTTGGCAGGCGCGGCAGAGATTAAAATTTAAGATTTTGGTTGTTTTGTGATAAAGTGAGGAGAACCGTCCGCTGAAGGTAAGTTTCAGCGGGCGGTTTTTCAGAAGCATGGTGCAGGGAGCTTGGTTATGATGGGATTGATAGGTGGTAGAGCTGATGGGGGTAAAGCTGATGGGTGAAAAGGATATTGCACAGAAAAATTTTGAGGCGTATAATGATGTTGTGGCAGATATTGTAAACGGCAGCCTGTTTAATGGCAGGGAGATTATTAAGGCGGAGAGCCTTGTGGATGCCCAGCCGTTTTCTCAGTATAAAGCTGCTGAAGGAATTATTCACGAGCTGGAACGGGATGTGGCAAAGTATTGCATGGATATGCACTGCAATGTGCGGCTTGCCCTGGTTGGTTTTGAAAATCAGATGGCTATTGACTGGGATATGCCAATCAGGGTTATAGGATATGATGGCATTTCTTATCGTGATGAACTCAATCAGGATGAGATTGTGGTGGATGAGCGGACCGGCAGGAGGCACAAGGTGCGGGGAAAACGCTATCCAGTGATAACCCTGGTGCTGTATTTTGGTGCAAGGCCATGGAAAAAGCCTCTGTGCCTGTATGATGTGATTGATGTGCCGGAGGTTTTGAAGCCCTTTGTGAATGATTTCAAGATAAATCTTATAGATGTGCCGAGGCTTACGCCTGAGCATGTGAAGAAATATAAAGGTGATTTCCAGATTATTGCTGATTATTTTGTGCAGCAAAGCAGGCAGGGTGAATATGTACCGCTGAATAAGCCAATCCAGCATCCTGACAGTTTTTTGAAGCTGATGTCGGTACTGACCCGTGACAAGCGTTATTCTGAAGTGCTGGAGGACTTTGCTGATGGACAGGAGGGAGTCAAGATGTGCGAGGTATTGGATAGAGTTGAGGCGCGTGGCAGGGCAGCAGGTGAAGTGATAGGTGCGGAAAAAATGATTCAGAATATGCTGAAGGAAAATATCAGCATTGAGGTGGTAGCCAAGGTTGCCAGGATGACAGTTGAGCAGGTGGCATTGATTGGCAAGAAAGCCGCCATATTGTAAAAAGCCTGGGCATAAGGATTTGTGTATCATTTTTGTGTTAGTCCTGTGCCATAGATAAGGAAATGTGTGAGGAACCGTCCGCTGAAGGTGATTTTTGGTGGACGGTTTTCGTGAAATTGTCACAGGTTGGAGGTGAGGGTGATGGGGACATATTTTAATCCTGATAACGGAAGCTTTAAGCAGGCAGTTAGAAGCTTTATTTATGTAGATAAGACGGAATTGATACGCCATACCAACAGGGTGCTGGGAACGGAGTATAAGTGCATTGCCCTGAGTCATGCCAGGCGGTTTGGCAAATCACAGGCAGCAGGTATGCTTGATGCTTATTACAGTCTTGGCAGTGATTCCAGGGAGCTGTTTGCTCCCTTTAGGATTGCTGGGGATAGGGATTTTGCGAAGCATTTAAACAAGTATAATGTCATTCACCTGGATATATCTTCCTTTGAGGGGACATATCAGGATAATATCGTAGCCGGTATCAAGAAAGTGCTTTATAATGATATTAAGAGAAGTTTGCCTGACATTATTGAGCTGGATAATCCCATTGCTACTATTCTTAATGATGTTTATAAGCAAACAAATCGCCAGCTGGTAATCATCATTGATGAGTGGGATTGCGTGGTGCGCAACTATGGTGACAAGCCGGAGGTAGTGCATTTATATCTGCAATTTCTGCATGATTTGTTCAAGAGTGAGGAGTCTAAGTCTTTTTTGGCTCTGGCTTATATTACCGGCATATTGCCTATCAAGAAAATAGAAAATGAGTCTGCACTGAATAATTTTGCGGAATATACCATGCTGGACTCAAAAAATCTGGCACAGTACTTCGGGTTTACTGAGGCAGAGGTAAGAGAGCTGTGTGAAAGGTTCGAGATGGATTTTGAGTCGGTTAAAACATGGTATAATGGCTACTTGATAAACGGGTTGCACATGTACAATCCAAATTCAGTGTATAGTGCCATGTTTAATCAATCGCTGGATTCCTACTGGCGCAATACATCATCTTTTACTATGATCAATCGGTTGATTACTTTGAATTTTGCCGGGCTGAAGGATGATGTGCTGAATATGCTGGCAGGCGGCAGGGCTGATGTGAATGTTATTCACTTTAAAAATGATTTCCTTGGAATTAATTCCAAGGATGATGCACTGACTGCCTTGATACATCTGGGCTATCTGGGCTACGATAGGAATAATCAGGAGGCGTATATGCCTAATTATGAGGTTGCTACGGCATTTCAATCGGCTCTCCAGACAGGACAGTGGAAAGAGGTTGCTGAGTCGATTTCCAATTGTGATAAGTTGCTGAAAGCGACCATACGAGGTGAAGCCGCCAAGGTGGCGGAAATGATAGAGGTTGCTCATGAAAGCTATACATCCGTGTTCAAGTATAATGACGAAAATTCTCTGAGCTGTGTATTGACGATGGCATATTTCACTGCTCCTGCCTATTATACGGTTATCAGGGAACTGCCAAGTGGCAAGGGCTTTGTGGATTTTGCTTTTTTGCCGCGCCGTGAGTCAGGCAACAGGCCGGCAATTCTGGTGGAGCTCAAGGTGGATAAAACTGCGGAAACGGCAATCAGGCAGATATTGGAACGCAGATATACGGGTGCCTTGCAGCAGTATAAGGGTGAGATTATTATTGTGGGGCTAAGCTATGATAGGGAAAGCAAGCAGCATACCTGTGAGATTAGGAAAATAGAAAATATATAGCTTCTATATGCAACTTTTAAAACATAACAAAAACGCTCTTATTGACCTGGTAATGAAATCAGGCAGTAAGAGCGGTTTGTTTCTTGTAATACTAGCTTATGCTTGCTGGTCAGGCATTACTGCTGAGGAACGACGTCGTTCAGGGCAGTGATCAGCTCGTCAATGTCGATGCCGTGAGCCATGGCGCCTTGCTCGATGTTCTCGAAGTGGGCAGCGGCACAGCCGATGCAGCCCATGCCTGCCTGCATGAATACAGGTACAGTGTCAGGGTAGGTGGTAACAACTTCCATGATGGACATTTCCTTGGTGATAGTCATATGAAAACTCCTCCTTAAAGATTTATTCGTGCTTTGTCTTTTGCAGACGAAAACATTATATCACAGATTGAGTTTTTGGGCAAAAAATGTATAATAGAAGGACAGGCAGGAAGTTTGCTATTTGGTTTATTGAAGTACCGGCAGTAAATTTTCCAGTTGGTTCGCATAATTGAAGAAATGATAATCATTTTAATGTAATTTTAATATTTGGGGGATATAATGGACACGTTGAAGGATAAATTTAGAGAAAAATTGCAGAGGCTTTCCAGCAGGGAGCTGATATATGGGCTGGTGGCGGCTGTGGCCTGCCTAGTGGCGGCTATGGCGTTGCAGCTGCCGCCGGAGAAGCAGGGGGCGGCTGCTATGCCTGCGGCACAGGTGACAGTGCAGGAGGACCCACGGACGGTGATGGTGCTGAACTATCACAAGGTGGTGGATGAGCACATGTCCCTGTCCGTACCGCTGGCGGATTTTGAGCAGCATATGAAGTGGCTGAAGGAGTATGGCTATACCAGCATTACACCGGAGGAATTGCATGATTTCATCGTCAATGGCAGTGAGCTGCCGGAGAAACCGGTTTTGATTACCTTTGATGATGGCTACAAGGATAACTATACCAATGCCTATCCGATTATGAAGAAGTATGGCTTTACGGGAACGATTTTTGTGGTGACCGGATTTTTGGGAGTGTATGACAACTACATGACCTGGGAGCAGGCAAAGGAGCTGTCCGATAACGGCTTTTCCATTGAGTCCCATACCTACAGCCACAAGTCCATGACGGAGACAAGCGATGAGGAGATTTCCAAGGAGCTTACCAAGTCAAGGGATACCATCAGGAACAAGCTGGGAGTGGAGGCCGACTTCATGGCGTACCCTACAGGCACTTATAATCTCCATATAGCGGAGCTGGTGCGGAAAGCCGGTTACAAGGGGGCTTTTACTATCAAGTATGACAATGTAAGCAGGGAAAGCAACGTGTACGCCCTGGAACGGGTGCCTATTTTCCATACGGAGAATACCAACAAGGATTTTTTGGAGCGTATTCAGTACCTGCCACTGATTTACAAGTACGGCTGGGTTAAGAACTGAGGCGGCTTTGTGGCACTTGCATTGCAGCTTTATCAGTATTTTTTGTAATTTTAGTGTAATTTTAGTGTAGTTTTATTGTGGTTTGAGAAAGGATAGCTGGAGACGATAATTTATGAGACATCAGATACAAAATCTGAGGAATAGGAAGATGTTGACAGCAGGAGTAATTTGCCTGCTGTTGATTATTTTTATGGTGGTTTACCGGGTGTCTGAGCAGCAGGCAGGCGGGCCCAAGAAGCAGGAGCTTACCCAGGTGGAGGTGTACAGGCTGCAGCGGGGGGATTTGTCAAAGCATATCGTCCTGACGGGGCAGACCGTGTCGGATGCCGCTATTACCCTGTCCCCTAAGTATGCCGGCAGGGTGACAGCGGTGAATGTGGAGCTGGGTGACCAGGTTAAAGAGGGACAGATTCTGCTGGTGCAGGATACGGAGGACCTGGACATTGCCATAGGGCAGGCCCGGGCAGAGGCGGAGGCGGCAGGAGCTGATGCGGTGACCACCCAGGCAGGCTACTATGCCGACTTTCTCAAGGCAGAGGCGGCTTACGATATTCAGAAGCAGCATTATGACCGGCAGCAGTACCTGTACTCCATCGGTGCCATTTCCCAGGATACCCTGGATTCTGCCCGTGACCAGTATGTGACGGCCAAGGCTGCCTATGACTCCCTGGCCAATCAGTCGGAGGGGGGCAGCACCCCGGCCAGCGTCCGCTCCAAGGAGCTGGCAGCTGTCAAGAGCAGTTACAATGTCAAGGCACTGGAAAAGCAGCGCAGTGACATGTTTCTCCGGGCTCCCCGGGACGGGGTTATCAGCTACCGGAATGCCGAGGTGGGGGGCTACATTACCGCAGGCTCCAAGGTGCTGACTTTGGTGGATAACAGCCATATTTATGTGGACTGCAGCCTGTCGGAAAATGATGCAGCCGTGTTGGAACCGGGCATGGCTGTGAATGTAACTGTTGATGCTATGGGGCAGACCTTTACCGGCAAGCTGGTTTTTGTCAGCCCTGCTATGGGGGAGGATAGCAAGACCTTTATGGTGCGGATTTCCTTGGATGCTGACAGGGCCCAAATCAAGTCGGGGCTCTTTGCCCGCTCTGCCATAGATATTTTGCAGAAGAAGGATACCTTGTTTGTGCCCAAGGAAGCAATCCTGACGAAAAATGGCCGTACTTCCGTGTATGTCTATAATGAAGATACGGGCACAGTGCAGGAAAAGCAGGTGAACATCGGCCTGATGAACGATGCAGAAGCGGAGATTGTAGCCGGTCTTTCGGAAGGGGAGCTGGTGGTGACCTCCGGCCAGGACAGGCTGCAGAACGATATGGCAGTAAAGGTCAAGAATGCTGACAGCCTGGCGGAGCAGCCTGCTAAAAAGCAGGCTGCTGCCGGAAATGCCCTGGGGCAGGCTGCTGCCGGAAAGCAGGAGGATAGTGCCGGGGAGGCTGGACAGTCATGAATCTTACGCGATTTTCCATTAAGCGTCCCATTGGCATTTCCATGATTGTGCTGTTTTTCGTGGTGCTGGGGCTGTTCAGCTTCTACCGCATCGGGGTGGAGCTTTTGCCTGCCCTGAATACCCCTTATGTGACGGTGTCCGTCCGCTATCCGGGGGCAAATGCCGAGTCCATTGAGCAGCAGGTCATTAAGCCCATCGAGGACGCCCTGTCCTCCCTGTCCAACGTGAAGCAGATGAGCTCCACAGCCCGCTATGAGATGGGCAATGTGGGGCTGGAGCTGGAGTTTGATGCAGATGCTGACCAGGCGGCCATTGATGCTACCAAGAAGGTGGAGAGCATCCGCTACCAGCTGCCTGACGAGGCGGATGACCCGGTGGTCATCAAGCGTGATGCCAACGACCAGCCGGTGATGGAGATTGCCGTGACGGCGGATATGTCGTTATCCGGGCTGTACGCCAAGGTGGATAACCAGTTTGCGGACAGCATCCAGCAGGCTGGCGGCGTGTCCCAGATTGAGGTCCGGGGCGGCATTGACAAGGAAGTGGCTGTAGAGGTTGACAGGGGCAGGATGGCTGCCTACAACCTTACCATGAGCGATATTGTCAATGCCATCAAGAGCGAGAACCACCTGCTGCCCTCCGGCACCATTTATACGGATACGGAACGCTCCGATGTGCGGATGATTGCCCAGTACAGGCAGGCATCGGAGATAGAGAAGCTTTTCGTGCAGAACGGGGACAAGCAGGCAGTGCCCCTGACTGCTGTAGCCGATGTGAAGCATCAGGATGCCAGGGCTGTCCGGGTGGCCCGTGTCAACGGCAGGGCGGCAGTCAATATGGAGGTTTATAAGAACAGTGATGCCAATGTGGTGGAAACCTCGGAAAATATCCGGGAGAAGCTGGCAGAGCTGGAAAAGAACAATCCTGAATATACCTTTACCATTGTCAGCGACGATGCTGACTATGTGAACACTGCTCTGCACAATACCATGGGCACGCTGGTGGAGGGGCTCTGCACCACGGGGCTGGTGCTGTTCCTGTTCCTCCGGGGCTGGCGTTCCACGGCGGCGGTTATGGTTTCCATACCGACCTCGCTGATTGCTACCTTTTTCGTGATGTATGCAGCCGGGTTTACCTTCAACATGATGTCCCTGATGGGCATGACCTTGTGCATCGGTATTCTGGTGGATGACTCCATCGTGGTGCTGGAAAATATCGTCCGGCATTTGCAGCTGGGGGAAAAGCCCGATATGGCGGCAGAGAAGGGGCGAACCGAAATCGGCATGGCAGCGATAGCTATTACTCTGTGCGATGCGGTGACATTTCTGCCTATCGCCTTTATGTCCGGCATGACGGGGCAGTTCTTCCGCCAGTTCGGACTGACCATTGTCTTTGCCGGTATGTTCTCCTTGTTCGTGTCCTTTACCCTGACGCCCATGCTGGCTTCCCAGCTTTTCAAGAAGGGCTGGCAGGTGCCCAAGCACAGGCTGTGGGATTTTATGGACAATGTGGAACGATGGGCGGTGGTGCACTATGAGCGGCTGCTGCGCAAGAGCTTCCATCATCAGAAGGCGGTGCTGCTGTCAGGGCTGGGGCTTTTTATAGGGGTAATCATGCTGGTGCCTGCCGGCGTCATCGGGGCGGAGTACATGCCCCGCTCTGATGAGGGCAGCTTCCAGATTGTGGTGGAGCTGCCGGTGAGCCGTACCGTGGAGGAAACGGACAAGGTGCTGAAGGTGCTGGAGGACAAGCTGGCGGATATGCCGGAGGTGAAGTATTATCTCACCCGGGGCGGCGGCAGCAATGCCTACGAAGGGCGCATCAAGGTGCAGCTGGTGAATCGCAGTGACCGTAGCCGCAGCATCTGGGAGGTTACGGATGAGCTGCGCAGATTCACCAAGCAGAACGATTTTGACGGCGCCAGCATCCGCGTCATGGAAAGCCGGACCTCCGTGGCAGGCGTATCCGGCGGTGGCGGCCCCAATAGCGGCGGTGCCCTGCGCATTGAGCTCCGGGGCAGCGACAATGAAAAGCTGGTGGATGCCTCCAATCGCATTATGGAGATGCTGAAGGAGAAGGGCAATGGCATTTCTGATGTAAGCAGCACTTATACGGAGGGGCTGCCGGAGCTGCAGATGACTGTGGACAGGGAGAAAATCCGTGCTATGGGTGTTTCCCTGGGGGACATTGAGGGGGGCGTGAGTTCGGTGATTTCCGGCCGCAGTGCCGGAACCCTGGTCAACGACCCACTGAATGAAAATCAGGATACGGATATCAAGGTGCGCTTCAAGGGGGCCGATGGCTACAAGGTGTCGGATATCTCTGCTATCCCGGTGTCAGCCGGGGACAGGACGGTATTTCTTGGGGATGTGGCTGATATCAGGTATGGCACGGGCCCTGTGACTATCCGCCGGGTGGACAAGCAGCGGTCTATTTCCATCAGCGCCAACATCGGCGCAAGGCCGCTGAATGAGGTCATCAGCGAGGTGGACAAGGATCTAAAGGCCATGGAGCTGGACGAGGGCATCAGCTACAAGTTCAAGGGGCAGGCCACCAACATGAATGATACTTATGAGCAGCTTCTGATGGCTCTTTTGATGGCCATGGTGCTTATCTACATGCTGCTGGCGGTGCTGTACGAGTCGGTGCTGACGCCTTTTATCCGCATGTTTTCCCTGCCACTGGGGCTGATTGGCTCACTTTTGTTCCTGCTCTTTACGGGCAACACGCTGAATTTGTACTCCATGATTGGTATTCTGGTGATGGATGGCGTGGTGGCAAAGAACGGCACCTTGCTGCTGGATTATACCATGACCTTGCAGGAGCGGGGCTATACCGCCTGGAATGCCATTATTGAGGCAGGCAAGGTGCGCCTGAAGCCGATTTTTATGACGACGATTACCATGATTGTGGGCATGCTGCCTACTGCCCTGGCCATTACGGAGGGGGCGGAAACCCGTGTCAGCATGGCATGGGTTATTATTGGCGGCCTGATTACTTCCACGATTTTTACCTTAATTGTTATACCAATTATCTTTATGTTTTTTGAGAATTATCCGCCCCGTACCTGGGGAGATTTGCTCAGGCACAAATATTTTCCAAAGACAAATATATCTTGACATGCATAGCGTTTTTTTATATATTAACTAGTATAGGAAATTTGTCTAACGTATTGTCGTATTGATATGTTGATGTAGTATTATTTGTTATTGGAAAGGTGGTAAAGGTTTAATGTTACCTGTAGAAGTTAAGAAGGATATTTACTGGGTTGGTTCTATGGACTACTCCATGCGCAGCTTCCATGGCTATAGCACGGAGAGAGGCTCTACATATAATGCTTATCTCATCATGGATGAGAAGATTACCCTGATTGATACGGTGAAGGCTCCTTTCTGCATGGAGATGCTGGGGCGCATCCGCAATATTGTGGACCCAGCCAAGATTGATTATATCGTGTCCAATCATGTGGAGCCTGACCATTCCGGCGGTATTCCTTTTATGTCCCAGCAGTGCCCTAACGCCAAGATTGTCACCAGCGACCCGAATGGGTTGAAGGGGCTCACCGGCCGCTATGGGGAGAAGGATTATGTGACTGTCAAGGCAGGGGATACCCTGTCCATCGGCAAGCGCACCCTGGCCTTTGTGACCACTCCGATGCTGCACTGGCCTGACAGCATGGTGACCTACTGCCCGGAGGAGGAGATTCTTTTCTCCAACGACGGCTTTGGCCAGCATCTGGCAACTACCGAGCGTTTTGCTGACGAGGTGGACTTTACCGAGGTTATGCATCAGGCCAAGAAGTATTATGCCAATATCCTGATGCCGTATGGCATGCAGGCCCAGAAGGCTGTGGAGGCACTGGCAGGGCTGAAGATCAGCATGATCCTCACCGGCCATGGCGTTTCCTGGCGTACCAATATTGCGGATATTGTGCAGGCTTATCAGGACTGGAGCAGCTTCAAGAAGTCTGATAAGGCTGTGGTGGTATTTGATACCATGTGGCATACTACCGAGATTATGGCCAAGAATGTGGCAGATGCTTTCTATCATATTGGCGTGAAGCCGGTGCTGTTTGATTTGCGCACCGACCATATCTCCGATGTGATGACGGAGCTGCTGGATGCCAAGTACATTGCTGTGGGCTCCCCAACCCTCAACAATAACATGATGCCTAGCGTGGCTGGCTTCCTGTGCTACATGAAGGGGCTGGCTCCGAAGGGATTGAAGGGCTTTGCCTTTGGCTCCTATGGCTGGGGCGGCCAGAGCATCGGCCAGGTAGAGGAAGGACTGAAGGAGTGCAAGGTGGAAATCTGTCTGCCAATGCAGAAGATTATGAACACCCCGAATCCGAAGGTGCTGAAGGAGCTGCAGAATGCCGTTATGGGCCTGAAGGAAGCATAAGGTCATAAAGGTATAAGGTCATGGAGTTCAAGAATTATATATTTGATATGGACGGCACTATCTGGGATGCTGCCGAGATGGCGGCAAAAGGCTTTACGGCAGGCATCAGGGCCAGCGGCAAGTCTGACAGGATAGTGACAGTGGAGGATATTCACAAAAATTTCGGTCTCACCCTGGAGCAGGTGGCGGTGAATCTGCTGCCGGAGCTTTCTGAAAAAGAGGCGATGGAAGTCATCCTGGAATGTGAAAAGCATCAGAGCGCGGCCATGGAAGGGCATGTGCAGGAGATTGTTTTCCCTCAGGTTGTGGAAACCCTGCAAAAGCTGAAGGAGAGGGGCTGCGGCCTCTACATCGTCAGCAACTGCCTGGACGGCTATCTGGATATACTGTACCGCAACTTGGATGTGAAAAAGTATATTGACGGCGATGCCTGGCTGCATCACCCTATGCACTGCAAGGCTGACAATATCCGCTATGTGGTGGACAAGTATCAGCTGACGGATGCCTGCTATGTGGGGGATATTCAGGGAGATTATGATGCCTCCATGGAGGCAGGGGTGGAATTTGTTTTCGCTGCCTATGGTTATGGAGACGTGCCGGAAGCAAAATATATCATCAATCAGTTCAGTGATTTGTGCAAGTAATTGGCTTAGGCAGATTGTAGTTTTTCTGTAAAAAAAGAGGAGCAGTACCGCGGGGTATTGCTCCTTTGCTTTTTTTGCGTTTATGTTGCATTTAAGTTTTTACGTTGTTTTATGAGTTTTTTTGCCCGGCTGCTTTTCCCTGTAGGCACAGTAGATGAAGGCTGCCAGGGCCAGGGTAAAGGCGATGACGCTGGTCATCTGGGCGGATTTGAAGATGCCCAGCACCAGCTCTGTGTAGTCACCCCGCAGGTATTCAAGGCAGAAGCGTGCCAGGGAGTAGAGCATGACGTAGAGGGCAAAGGCCTGTCCCTTGGCGTGGGGAAAGGCGCGGTACAAGAGCAGGAGCCCGAAGATGAGGAAGTCCAGCTGGCCCTCCCAGATTTCGGCAGGCCACAGGGGCTGTGCGCCGTAGGTGTGGTAGGCAAGGGTGGTCTGGGGATAGAGGATGCCGAAGCTTCCGCCGGTAGGTGCCCCGAAGGCATCGCCGTTCAGGAGGTTGGCACAGCGCCCCAGCCCCTGGCCGAAGATGATGGCAGGAGCGCAGATATCCATCATGGCCAAAATGTCGATTTTGTGCTGGCGGCAGTACAGTATGCCGGTGATGACTCCCAGGATAACGCCGCCCTGGATTGCCATGCCTCCCTGCCATACGTTGAGGATTTCCGTCAGGTGGTGCTGGTAATAATCCCAGTCAAAGAAAAACACGTCCCAGAGCCGCGCCCCCAAAAGGCCGCTCAGGCCGCAGTAAATGCCGATATCCGCTACATGCTCATGGTAGCGTCCGTCCTGCCTGGCGAGAAAATACGCCACGCCGGTGGCGATGATGATGCTGATGCTCAGCACCAGCCCGTAGGCCCGGATGGGAAAATCTCCTATGTAAAATAAATACTGATGCATGTTCATGTCCTCCTGATGTCATACGAAGCTTGCCATATAAAGCTTGCCATAAAAGTATAATTACTGTAAAATATATCATGATATTATGAGAGGTGTACCAGCACGGTAGGCGGCTAATCCTGCTCCCGCAAGGGAAGGGGCTTATGACACTGTACGATTTTTTACACTAGTATTTCTAGTGATGATTTGTATAGTGGCTATCAAGGCATAAGAAAAACCGCCTGCAGCTTCCAAACTTAGGCGGTTCTTCGTGACCACTAATGGGGCAGCCGTTTTACCGGTATGCCTCTTCCTTATAGCCATTATACGGCATGGCTAGAGAAAATGCAAGTTAATTAGCATAATGCCGGTAAATAGGTAATGCAAGCAGACAGGTACGGTACGTGCTGTTTATTTTTTTAAGGGAGCAGAAGATATGAAAATAATTGCAGGCCTGGGCAATCCCGGCAGCGAATACGCCAGGACGAAGCACAATGTAGGCTGGATGCTGGTGGATGCCCTGGCAGAAAGGCTGGGGGCCGGTGAATGGCGGCAGCATGAAAAGGGACTGGTGGCAGAGGTGCGGATTGGTGCGGAAAAGGTGCTTTTGGTGAAGCCTCAGACCTATATGAATAACAGCGGCGAGTGCATAGGGCCACTGATGCGCTGGTATAAGCTGGAGCCGGAGGATGTGATTGCTGTCCATGATGATATGGATATTCCGGCAGGCATGGTGCGCATCAGGAAAAAGGGCAGTGCCGGGGGGCATAACGGCATCAAGTCATTGATTGCCCATATTGGCTCGGAGAAGTTCGGCAGGGTGCGGATTGGCGTAGGGCGTCCGCTGCCGGGGTGGAGCGTTATCAATCATGTGCTGGCTCCTTTCAGTGAGGAGGACGTGCCGAAAATCCGGGAAGCCATAGAGTATCTTTTGCCGGCGGTGGAGTGCATTGTCAGTGATGGCTATGATATGGCCATGAACAAATACAACCCCAAGAAGGAAAAGAAGGCAAAGAAAGGAAAGCCGAAGCAGGACAAAATCCATCTGGCAGGGGAAAGTGAACAGGCCAATCAGGCAGCAGGTGCGGAAAAGGAAAGGGGCGAGGTGGAAAATGGCTAAGAAAAAACAGGCTGGCAGGAGAAAGCCTGCTGAGAGCATGGCAGGGTGCGAAATCACGGCACTCTATGCAGATGAGAACGGTGAGATTTTTGATGCGCCGGGCATGGGGGCTGTGGGCAGGAGCGGCAGCGAAATACGCCCTCTTACACCTGAGGATTTGATTCCTTTGCCGGAAAGTGCTGACCTGATGTTCCTGCCGGATAGGCAGGCGATGGGGGTGGCAGAGGACGGGGAGATGATGCCGCTGACTGGTCAGGCGGTGGCTGCTATCCTGCCGGCAGGCTACACCAGAACTCTGCTGCCGGGCTTTCAGAGGCTGGAGGATGCCGGGCAGCTGCCCCTCTACGGCTATACGGCAGTGGCAGTGTACAAAGATGAGCTGTATGGGGCGGCTATCTATACAGATGAAAATCACAAGTGGGATCCGGCAAACTACAACACCCATGACCTGAAGAAGCTGGTCAGGAAGGTGAAGAAGGATTTGCCGGATAATCCCCTGGTGGAGCACCTGGCCAACTGCTCCCTGGAGTGGCACTGCTGCACGGCGGAGAATCTCTTTTACCGCCGCTGGGAGTGCGGCATACCTACCTCCCCTGTGTGCAACGCCAACTGCTTAGGCTGCATTTCCCTGCAGCCTGCGGAGTGCTGCCCCTCCCCTCAGAGCCGCATCAAATTCCGGCCAACCCCGGAGGAAATCGCGGACATAGGCATCTATCATCTGGAAGCTGCCCCGGAAGGAATCATCAGCTTCGGGCAGGGCTGCGAAGGGGAGCCGTCCCTGGCTGCGGACAATATCAGCGCCGGCATCAGGCTCATCCGTGCCAGGATTGGCAAGGGACAGATTAATATCAATACCAATGCAGGCTATACTGAGGGTATCAGGCAGATTGTGGATGCGGGCCTTGATACCATGCGCGTCAGCATCATCAGCGCCATTCCTGAGAGCTATGCTGCTTATTACAGGAGCAGCTACCAGCTGGAGGATGTAAAGGCATCCATCCGCTATGCCCTGGACAAGGGAATTTATGTGTCCCTGAACATGCTGTATTTTCCGGGCTTTAATGACCGGGGAGAGGAACTGGCGGCCTGGAAGGAGTTTTTCCGGGAACTGCCGGTGCAGATGATTCAGGTGCGGAACCTGAATATTGACCCGGATGCCTTTTTGGGGATTATGCCGGAGCAGCAGTCAGAGTGCGTGGGCACAAAGGCGTTTTTGCAGGAGCTCCATCAGGCTTATCCTCAGCTGGTGATTGGCAGCTTCAGCCATTATGTGGAGAAATAAAATCAACAAAGCGTTGGAAAAATGTGAAATAGATTATAATCTAAAAAAATTTTTCCTAAAAAAAGGATTTTTAGCCACTTGTGTTGAATATAGTATTATATATAGCAGAATGGAAATCGGAGGGGTACTAAATGGACGAGAGAGACTGGGAAGATTTTAAGGCGAAGCTGAAAAGGAAGACGGAGATAGACCTGGATTTGTACAAGGCACCGCAGATGCAGAGGCGCATCATGAATCTGGCACGCCGCAACGGCTATGATAAATACAGTGCTTACTTTGATAAGGTAGTTCAGGACAAGGACGATTTTGCTGCTTTTATTGAGTATCTGACCATCAACGTGTCGGAGTTTTTCCGTACGCCGGACAAGTTTGCCAAGCTGGAGACGGATGTTATTCCTGACCTTTTAAAGCGTTCCTCCAAGCTGAATATCTGGAGTGCAGGTTGCTCCATCGGGGCGGAGCCTTATTCACTGGCCATGATTATGAAGGATTTGACGCCGAACCAGCGCCATCGCATCCTTGCCTCTGACCTGGATATCGAAATTCTTGCCAAGGCCAGGGCAGGCATTTATTCGGAAAATGAGATAAAGGCCATGAGCGAGGCCCGCAAGAAGAAGTACTTTACCAAGCAGGGGGACAAGTATGCAGTCAGCCAGGAAATCAAGAACTGCATTGAGTTCAAGCGCCACAACCTACTGAAGGACAGTTTTGAAAGCGGCTTTGATCTGATTTTGTGCCGCAACGTGGTTATCTACTTTACGGAGGAGGCCAAGGACCAGCTTTATGCCAATTTCTTCAAGGCATTGAAGCCGGGGGGGATTCTCTTTGTAGGTGCTACGGAGGCGATTTTGAATTTCCGCAAGCTGGGCTATACCAGCTACCAGCCATTCTTCTATCAGAAGCCGCTGTAAGGAGAAGGTATGAATCCGTCATAAGGAGAATGTATAATGATAGCTAATCCGGCCATTGAGCAGATGAGCAGGGATGATATGTCTGCTCTGCAATTGAAAAAACTGAAAAAGCAAATGCATTGGGCTATGGAGAAAAGTGCTTTCTACTACAAGAAGTTTACCGGCATGGGACTGAATGGCCAGTCAATTCAGTCCCTGGAAGATTTGCAGAAGCTGCCTCTGACTACCAGTGAGGAGATAGACGGTACTACTGTGTACAACCTGCTGACTTTGCCTCTGAGTGCCGTGCTGCGGATTTCCCGCATCGGCTTCAGCAAGCCGGTTATCAAGATGTACACCAATGGCGACCTGGCGTATCAGATTGAGATGATGACCAGGGTCATGGTGGCGCAGGGCGTACATGGTGCTACCGTGGTAGGTCTTTTGGGGGAGGCTTCTGACAGCCGTCTGATGGATGTGCAGTATGCCTTGGAAAATATGGGCGTGACGGTTATTTTGCTGGGCAATAATCAGGAGAGCATCAAGGATTTGATTACTACCTGCCATATTGATGTGCTGGTCAGCGATTTCAAGCAGGTGACCCAGCTGGTGGTGATGCTGCAGGCCAGCGGCATTTCGGCAGATGATTTGTTCCTGCCTAAGATTATCTGCATGGAGGAAGGGCTGCAGAACCCGAACCATTATTACATCCAGCAGCGGCTGAAGGCGAAGACTACCACCCTGTATAATTCGCCGGTGATGGGCTGCGGGGGGATTATCTTCCCGTGCAGCGAGGGCAGCGGCTATCATGTGCAGGAGGATTATTTTTATCCTGAGATTCTGGAGTACGGCACTGACAAGCTGATTACGGAGCCTCACAAGGTAGGTGAGCTGGTGCTGACCGCCCTGGCTGCCGAGGCGATGCCGATTTTCCGCTATCGCACCGGGCAGGCGGTGATGCGCCTGGATGATGCGTGCCCCTGCGGCAGGACGCTGATGCGGCTGGCTTCCCCTACGGAGTATGCCGGTGTGGTATGGCAGGCGGTGCAGGCAAAATAACGCTGCTGTGCAGAAATGTTGCTGATTGCTGCCGTGCGGAGGTGTTGCTGATTGCTGTCGTGCAAGGCATTTAATCGTGCATGGTAGTGGCATGGGGGTGTTTGTGGCATTTCGCCGTGCATGGTATTGGCGTGGGGTGTTTTTACGTTAAAAGGAGTGCTGTCACATTAGATGGTTTGGTGTGACAGCACTCTTTTTAGTTTATATTTAGTTTTTTCCGGTATGCTATATTTATTGGTTCTTGTATTTATTGTATATGCTGGCAGCGGCAGCCTGCAGCTTTTGCCGCAGGCTATCCGGCCTGATGACCTCTGCGTACTGGCCATACTGCAATGCTCAATAGAGCATGGCTTCCTCGTTGCATTTCAGCTCAAGGGTGAGGGAGTCCTCCCGGCTTTCTGTTATGCTGAAGTCCTTGCCGAACCAGTCAATAATCTCGTCCAGGATGAAGGGCTGGATGCGCAGGCTGATGGATGTGCTATTGCCTGAGAACATGTAGATGTGCTCTGCCATGTGCTTGGGCAGGTCGTAGCCGTCAGCATACTCCGGCAGGGTGCGCAGGGGCTTTGCCGGGACATCCTCAAGGATACATGCATCTGCCCAGCTGCGTCAGCTTTTTTATCAGCCTGTCTGCCTGGACATGGGAGAGGCTTTTGTTGAACAATACGCTGTCTATCAGCATGCGCAGCTCGGCATCGTCAAATTCCCTGTCACTCAGGTAATAGCCGGAGGCTGTATGCTCAATGGCGTAGCCCAGGTCCCTCAGGGAGTCGATGTTTGCCTTGATGGTCCTGCGGTCATATTCCATAGCGTATTTGCTGTGCAGTATGCCCAGGATTGCCTGCTGCGTCAGGCAGTGTTCTTCATCTGTATATTCCCTGAGAATTTTTAAGATCAGGATGTTCAGGCATTTTTTGTCGGTGGGGATAATGTTTTCCAGTTCCATGATGTACCTCCATGTGTGATGTATCTTGTTGCAAGACGTCTCATGCTGCAATTTGTAAAGTAATTTGTAAAGTTTTTGTTTTGCGTTGTGTATAGTCTAGTATCATATTATCAGGTTTGATGTGCATTTTTTTGCACATTAAACCTGATAATGTGATTATAGCATGATTTGTCAGGAGATGAATTATTATGGAAAATTTTGCTGATTTTATGCAGGCGGAGAATTTTGGTGAAAATGATTTGGAGTATGCAGTGGGCAGGCTGCTGGCAGCAAGGAAGCTGACGATTGCCTGTGCTGAGTCCTGCACAGGTGGCTTGCTGTCCGGCAGGCTGACAGCAGTGCCGGGGAGCTCTGATTATGTGATGGGGGGAGTGGTGTCCTACACAAATGAAGTCAAGGTCAGCCATCTGGGAGTGAAGCAGGCTACGCTGGATGCTGTAGGGGCGGTAAGCCAGGAAACTGCCGGGGAGATGGCAGAGGGCATACGGCGCGGCATGCACACGGATATTGGCGTGGGCATAACCGGCATTGCCGGTCCGGGCGGTGCTACGGCAAACAAGCCTGTGGGGCTGGTGTATATCTCCGTGTCCGGCTGCAATGGTACGGTGGTTACACGCAATGTTTTTCATGGCAATCGCCAGCAGGTGCGCTGGCAGGCAACGGAAAAAGCCCTGGCGATGGTGTCGGAGTACGCTGGTGGATTGCCGGATAAGGTATAAACAGCAAAATATGTGCAATATAATTAAACGCAGGAGCTGTCTCCTGCGTTGTTGTTTAATTATGCTTATTTTCCTCATTGTAGAATGGCTCAGCAGAGATTTCAAAGGGAAGTTTCTGCTTTTGCAGCACAGCTTTTACAATGCAGTTGCCATTTTTGCCTTGAACATAGCTTCGTCCAAATTGGCTTTCTTTGCAGCAGCTGGTAATGAGAGATATCCATCACGGACAAGCTCTATAAGCATGGACAATTTGCCCTGGCTAATTCCATGGTTAACGCCTTCACTAGAAGCTTCTGAGCGGATGCAATGCTTTATACATCTGTATGAGGTATTTCTTTTTGGAAAACATATCGCGAAAAACAGTATCCTTGCCTGAAGGCCGCATGTTTTTTCCTTTGCCACGCCAATCATCTCCCCTATATATTGTTGCCAATACCTGTCTATATTATATCAAAAAATATGAGAAAATAATGCTATTTATTTGATTGGTAGAAGTGTTTCTCTGTACAATGTACATTTTTTTGCACATAAACTTTGTTATCATTTGCTTAAAATGAAGGCAAGGGGGATGTGTAATGGATAGTAACGCTCGTATCTTATGGGAAGATATATGCTGCTATCTTTACTGCGAAGTGAAGAAATCAAGTAGCAGGAAGTTTATTCAGGAGATTTTTTTGCAAGCTTATGACGAGGCACGGGATATTTTGACGGTAGGCGTGCGGAAGCAGGAACTTAAAGGCATTGTAGAATGTGAGCTGGTGCCGGTTATGCTGGATTATTGCCAGATAGAATATCTTGGCTTGACGGATATGCAGATTTTTGTTGAGCATGGGGAGCCCGAAAGAGTGGATGATGGGCAAGCAGAATATTTTGCATCGGCTGCTGATGAGTATTTATGGAGGAGCAGGGCATGAAAAATTGTGATGAATATTGGGATATTGAAACAGCTTTTCTTAGAGGCAGGGATGTCTTGGTGGTGATAAAGACCGGGGCAGGAGGCACTGTAAACGGCTATCAGGACAAGTATAAAAAATTGGCAGAGTATATTCATCACAGGACGGGATATGCAGTGCTGACCGTGGATAATCCTGCCGGTGCAGATAAGGAAGAAAATTTTGAGGTCACCATGACGGCGGCGGAGTTTGCCAATGATGTAACGAAAGCTGCTGATGGGGGAGAAGTGCCAGTGTATTATATTGGTTTTTCCCTGGGGGCTTCCTTGGGTGCCATGTATGGCTGGCAATATCCATATATCAGGAAAATGCTTCTGATAAATCCGCCGCTGATGATAAATTGGCATAGGCAGCGGAACGGGCTGGAACAGTTTGATGGGGAACAGGCAGTGGTTGCTATTGGTTCCAGCGACCCATCCTATCAATTTGCAGGGCTGATAGACTGTATTGACAATACCTGTGTGGAAAAAACAATTTTGAATGATACGGGGCATAATCTTTCCGTGGATATGAATGCAATAATTTTTGACATGTTATTTTCCCGGCAGGGGGATATGCCATGAGATATTTAGTTTACCAAATGTGCCGTAAAGCCCCTGCCTTTAGGCATGGGGATATAAGGCACGTCCACCGAATTTGCGTAAGCAATTGAAGGTGGACAAATTATATAATTGAAATATATATAACTTTGTGTTATTATATAAGCATGAGCAAAACAATATATAAATCCAATAAGAATATCGTATATTCATGCAAATACCATGTTGTTTGGTGCCCTAAATATCGTAGAAAAGTATTAATCAATGGTGTGGATTTAAGACTGAAGGAGCTTATC
>JALFXV010000107.1 GCA_022786545.1 Selenomonadaceae bacterium | reverse complement strand
TGTTAGTAACGCGAGGCACAACTAGGAGCGCGAGCGTGTTTTCTATGGGTAGCTGTCCCGCTCAGCCCATTTTTAGTCTGAACAGAGTCCACGAACTACCAAACTATTTCAGTCAGTATATGCTCGTAGTTACAAACAAGCACTACGACAAACTGACATTTATTTCCTTTAGCCACTGGGCAATCTTCGCCTTGTTACCATGCTTGGCATAAAGCCCCTCATGCACCACGGCGCCCCGGCTGTACTTGCGAACAAACTCCATAGAATTATCAAAATGCACCTGCTCCATAGCAGCCGACTGGACAAATGGGTAAACATCAACCCCTGTCAAATCATAATGCTGCAAAAAAGTACCGATAATCATCGGCGCAGTGTGCCACCAGATAGGATAGCCCAGCAGGATGGTATCATAGCCGCTAAGATCAGCTGGCAGATTGGCAATCTCCGGCAGCCTGCCCTCGTCCCTTTCTGCCCGTGCCACCTTGGTGCATTCCTCATAATCCTGAGGATAAGGAACAGCAGGCTGCAGCGCCAGCAAATCACCGCCGGTCTGCTGCTGCACATATTCCGCCATGCTGGCAGTATTGCCGCCCCAGGAAAAATACACCACCAGAATCCTTTTGCCATTGCTACCAGCATTGCCATCAGACTTGCCGGAAGCAGGCTGGCTGGTATTGGCTGCCGCTGGCTGAATGCCACTGCTGCCATCCCCCGGTGCGGCAGACTGGGACGTGCCACAACCCGCTGCCAGCAGGACAGCCAGCACCGCCCCAAGAATCAAAATCATACGCTTTATCACGGAAAATTACCTCCTTATAGAAGATGATGCCAAATAATAAACAGAAAACTCCCCCTATAGGGAAAGAAGAAGAAAATAAAATAAAATAAATACTACCCACGTTACTGTATTAACAGGTCAGGCAGAAAAGAAAAATATCGCAAAAATTTTTTTAAAAAACTCTTGACGGTAACATGTCACGGACGTACTATATGGGTGCAAAGAACAGCGGAGCCTGTCGGCTTCCGCGAAAGTTACGGCACCAAAAAAGCCCCTTGAAAGCAAGGGGCTCCATCGGAAATAAAAATATTTTACCTGAAAAGGAGACAGTGAAACATGGCACTAAGCCCGGAAATACGCAACAAATTGCAGGCACGGATTGATGAGCTGAAGAAGCGCATGCAGTACGATGCCAACGACCTGGACTACGAGACACACCTCAACCAGGTACGGGAGCTGCAAAAAATCATCAGCGCAGCCAGCAAATAGCAAATAGCCACTATCCCCCGTTCCCAATCACATGCGGCGGTACTTATCTGCCGTTGCCTTCGGGTCATAATCAGTCCCCATGCTGCTGCCCACAGGGGATACATTCACCAGCCCGTCACCATCCCGGCGGATATCAGTCACCACCGGCCCATTATTCATGGCACCGCCCTGATAATTCCGGCTGTACTGCTCCTCCTGAGGCCCGTTGTAGCGTTCATAACCGCCATTACCGGCGGTTTCATTTTTTTTTCCCATAAAACGGCGCACCAGCATCATAATCAGCTTGAAGGCAATCACGGCAAAAATCACGTTGAACACAAGCCCCATGACATCTGCCAAAAAGCCGCCGCCGAAGCCGAAGAGATGCCCCAGCATGCTGCCCAGCATCATGCCGCCAGCCAGCAAGCCCATAGTGCGCAGGGCGTTGCCCCACTTGGTGCCGGTGTTGGCAGCCGCTGCATTGGCATTGGCCACAGCACCATTATTTGCCTTGGCTGCCGGTGCATTTTCCTTTAAATCGCTGGCCTTCTTGGAAGGAGCGTACTCCTGATTTGGCTTGTCAGCCTTCTTGGTTGCTGGCGCAGACGCCTTTGGGGCAGCCGCCTTTGGCGCGGAAACCTTAGGGGCAGAAATCCTGGCACCGCCCTTGGCCGCATCAGCCACACCGGCAGATGCCGAAAACAGGAATGCCGCTGCCACCAGCACAGCGCCTATCTTTTTCATCCTCATAATCTCTTAATCCTCCTTGTACGACTTGATATCCTCAGGAAAAGCATACAGCTCCCCCAGGGTATCCAGCTCACCTGACAGATAGCGGTCAATGTCATCCACATCAATGTACAGCTTGCAGTCGATATCCAGATACCCCTGCTCCTTAGCTCCGCTGAGCTTCACAATATCCATCAGCTTCTCACGCAGCTTCTGGCACTCGCTTGCCCTGGCATGGATGTCCAGCTTTATCTGCGGCACGCCATACTCCTTGATTACCTCATTCAGAGTCATTCTCTGTGACATATTTTCAACCTCATTTCCACACAAATTGAACCTTCGCAAAGTCTTGTTTTGACAAACTTTAACTTTTTGACTTTTTAATTATATCATAAACATACATTAATTACAAATCAGTTCCCCAAAAATTCTGCTAACTGGAAAACACTGCCGGAATAGCAAATTATCTCTTGAATTCGATAAAGTTGTCACTTTATTCCCATAATTTGCAAAATACAGAAAAACATATTGTCATACAGATAGCCTTTGTATATAATGTCTATAGAGGCTAATGTCTGAGAAATCTATTTGTATTGTATAAATCAACTTGTTTATTATGAGCATGGCAGAAGGAGATATGGAGATATGAAAAATTGGAAGCTGAACCAAAAAATTACGCTGGGGATAACCCTGATTGTCTGTTTGTGCATGGGACTTCTCTATGTCACGGCCAACACCACCCTGAAAGACATGATGCAGAAATCAGGCCGCAGCTACATGGAAAGCATGCTGGAAGCGGAAACCTGCCTGATTGAGGAATACATGGCCAGCCAGGAAAACATGCTGATTGCCTACAGCAAGACACCTGCCATCCGGGAGCTGCTGAAAAACCCCGGGGATGAGGCCCTCAAAAGCCAGGTGCAGTCCTATACTAACGATTATTTCAAAGGCTTGAAAAACTGGGAAGGCATCTATGTGGGAGAATGGAACACCCACTGCCTGGTGCACAACAATCCCAAGATTGCAGGCGTAACCTTCCGCAAGGGGGACAGGCTGGCTGCCCTGCAAGCTGCCATGACTTCCCGCAACGGGATATATAACGCCGGCATCATCGTCTCGCCAGCCTCCAAAAAGCTTTCCGTTTCCATGTACTGCCCTGTCTTTGACACCGATGGCAGGACCATTCTCGGCTACGTGGGCGGCGGCCCCTTTGCCGAGGATTTGGAAGAACTGCTGAGCAAGCTGCGCAAGCCGGAAAGCACTGGCAAGTACTACATGATTAATACCCAGAGCAAAAAATACATCTTCGCCGATGACCGTTCCCTGATGGCTGCCGACATCGATGACAGCATGCTGCAGCAGGTGATTGATAAAATCAACGCAGGAGAGCATGAGGGCGAGCTCAGTTACCAGGGGGAAGAAGGCAGCATGCTTGCTTCCTTCCATGCCGTTGATGAGCACGGCTGGGCCGTGGTTTCCTGCGACAGCGAGGCAAATATCTATGCCGATGCCAACAAGAATATGCTTATCCTGGGCGGCATCTGCGTTGTCTTCGTCCTGATTATCAGCCTGCTGGCATACATCATGATTCTGCGCAGCACCAGGCCGCTGCAATATATCGAAGAGGCTATCATCAATCTTAGCCAGCTGCGCCTGGCCAGGGATGAAAGACTGGCTCCTTATATCGGTACCCGGAGTGAAATCGGCACCATAGCCACCGCCATTGATGCCCTCTACACCGCCCTGGGGGAAATAGTTGCCACCCTGTCTGCCTGCTCCGCCTCCCTCAACGAGTCTGCCGTCGCCATGCAGGACTCCTCCCGGGTGCTGATTGGCTGCGTATCCGACAACTCCCGCTCCACAGCTTCCTTTGCGGAGCACACGGAGTCCGTCAGCCAGACCGTGCGCCGGGTGGACGAGGAAATCAGCGGCATCGCCGGTGTGGTTACCGATGTGGAAAGCCACATTGAGGAAGGCAGCTCCCGCAGCAGCCAGCTGATTGCCAAAGTAAAGGAAATGCAGGAACTGGCAGATGCCACTATGGAAGCCATCAGCCGCCAGATTGCAGAAAAGCAGAAGACCATTGAGCTGGCCATCGAAAAGCTGCAGACGCTGACCCGCATTGATGACATGGCAAAGCAGATTCTCGACATCACCAAGCAGACCAACCTGCTGTCCCTGAACGCATCCATCGAGGCGGCCAGGGCTGGAGAGGCAGGCAGGGGCTTTGCCGTAGTAGCCGATGAGATCGGCAGCCTGGCCAGCAGTTCCTCGGACACCGCTACCCAGATCCAGGTCATCTGCAACGAGACAGTCACCAATATCAACCACATCCGGCAGTGCTTTGACCAGGTAATAGATTTCCTGCAGCGGGATGTGCAGCAGCAGTTTGCAGGCTTCGCCGAGGCCACCCGGGACTACTCCCAGTCCATTGATGACATCCAGCATATTATCACCGATATAGCCAATTCCTCCAACATCTTCTCTGAGACGGTACAAAATATCCATACCCGGATCAGCGATGTCTCCGGCACCCCTGACAGCGGCATTTCCAGCAGCAGCGAGGTGCTGGAAAAAGCACGCCAGACAGAGGAGACCACGGAAAAGATGGCGAAAATCGTCAACAAGAATCAGGAAAATGCCCATGCCATCAGCGGCATTGTGTCACGTTTCTCCTGACCCCCTGCAAGGGAACACCTTCCCCTGCATACTTCCTTCCGGGAGCATGATGATAAGTCATGCTCCTTTTTTGTGGCGTTATAAATTGCAATTTTCCCTGTTTTGCATTATCATATTAGCATAATAGCTGTAATTGCAATAAACATCCTTAATGAGTGATTTGAAAAGCTGAAAATCTTGAAAGGACTGATGATACATGAAGGACACCACCCTGGCAAAAATTGATAACCTGATTGAGCGCTACCCGGCCCTGAGCGTATGCCGCCAGCCCATTACCGAGGCTGTAGAGGCAATCTGCGCCACCTACAAAAACGGCGGCAAGGTCATTGTCTGCGGCAACGGCGGCAGCGCTTCCGACTCCGAGCATATCGTGGGCGAGCTGATGAAGGGCTTTGTCAAGAAGCGCCCTATCAAGGAGGAACTGTATGAAAAGATGAAAGCCGTCTGCCCCAACGAGGCGGAATACCTGCGCAACAACTTGCAGGAAGCCCTGCCGGCCATCTCCCTGATGAACGCCGTGGCACTGAACAGCGCCTTTGCCAACGACCAGGCCCCTGACCTGGCTATGGCGCAGCAGGTGCTGGGGCTGGGCCACCCGGAGGACATCCTCATCGGTATCAGCACCTCCGGCAACTCCGCCAACGTCATCTATGCCGTGCAGCTGGCCAAAACCCTGGGCATCAAGACCATCGGGCTCATTGGCAACCGCCAGTGCCGCATGCAGAACCTCTGCGACATCGTGATTGCCGCCCCTGAGCTGGAAACCTACAAAATCCAGGAATACCACCTGCCTATCTACCACCTGCTGTGCATCGCAGTAGAAAACGAATTTTTTGAGAAATAAAAAAAACTCCCCTGCCGGCTGATAACCTGCAAGGGAGTTTTTTATGTCTTTGTGGATATTTCTTGCTCTTTTGCTGCCGATTTTACCAGTTATTTACCAGTTGCTGTCACGCTTCCAGAAGCCCGGCTGCAACATGGCCAGGAAGGTAAAAATCTCCAGCCTGCCTATGACCATGCACAGGCAGCAGACCATCTTGGTCACATCCGGCAAATCATAGAAGGTGTACGCCGCCCCGAAGGCCACCCCCATGTTGCCCATGCAGGAAAGCCCCAGCATGACGGAGTCCACCACCGGCAGCCCGTCAAAGTTGAAAAAGCAGGCCGCAACCAGTGCAATCATCACATACAGGAAGAAAAACCGCGCCACCCGGAACACCACCGTAGAGGACTGGCTCTGGTCTTCCATCTGCACCCTGGCGATGCTGTTGGGGTGCAGCTTTTCCTGGATAATCGTCCCCACCATCTTCCAGAGGATAATCACCCGGGACAGCTTCATGCCCCCTGCCGTGGAGCCTGCACAGCCTCCTGTCAGCATGGCGATGATGATGCAAAACTGGGAAAAGGCCGGCCACTGGTCAAAATTGCAGGTTGCCAGCCCCGTGGAGGTCATGATGGAGGCCATCTGGAAGGCCGCCTGGCGCAGGGCGGTATCAGGCTCTATCCCCATAGCATTAGACAAATTAATCATCACCAGCGGAGTGACCAGCAGGAACATGGCCATGTACACCCGGAACTCCGTATCCTTCAGGATGTGGCAGTAGCCCTTTTTCCAGCCCATAAAATACAGCCCGAAGTTGCCGCCCCCAATCAGCATGAAGATAATCAGCACTATCTCCACCGGCAGGCTGTCAAAGTCCCCGGCACTGCCGTTGGTAGTGGCAAATCCCCCCGTGGCAACCGCCGACATGGCAAGGTTTACCGCGTCAAACAAGGTCAGGCCGCACAGGAGCAGCAAGGTCAGCAGCACCAGGGAAAACCCCACATACATGATGAGCAGGGCATTGGCAGTTTCCTTTATCCGGGGCACCACCCGGCTCTCGGAAGGGCCAGCTCCCTCGGCGTTGAACATCCGCGCCGCACCGCTGCCCGGCTGAGGAAACAGGGCGATAAACAGCACGATGATGCCCAGCCCCCCCACCCAGTGGGTAACACCCCGCCACAGGATGAGGCTCCGGGGAACCACATCCAGGTCACTGATTACGGAAGCCCCTGTGCAGGTCAGCCCAGAAAAGCTCTCAAAGAGGCTGTCCACCAGATTCAGCTGATGGGAAGCCAGAAAGGGCAGAGCAGACACCACCGGTATCAAAAACCAGGCGATGCCAGTAATGGCAATCCCTTCCCGCAGGGTAAGATTTTCGTGCTCCAGCCTGCCGTTATTGTAAAAATACACGCTCACCCCCAGGCTCACCAGGATGGTTCCGGCAAAGTCCATAGCGCAATCCTCCCCCCACAGGAGCGCCGCCACAAAGGGCACTCCCATCGAGAAGGTCACAAAGAATTGCAGGCGGCTCAGCACATAAGCAATAACTTTCAAATTCATCGCATTTCACCTACCACTGCCTTTCCCGGAGCCCGTTCCAGACCCCGTGCACAATCAGCAGGAAGGTAAACACGTTTACCTTGCCTATGACCATCAGCATGCTGCAATACAGCTTCACCCAGTCAGGCAGGTTCCTGACCTCCCCGGCATCCAGATGGAACATCATCATGGGGCCGGAGCTGGTGAGGCAGGCAATAGCCACATCCATAGTCTGCTGCATGTTCAGCCCCGACAGGGAAATCACCAGCAGGGACACCAGAATGGTGACGAAGAACATGAAGAAATAGCCCAGGATGCGCTCGATAATCTTCTGGGGCACCGCCTTGCCGTCCACCTCGATATGCACTACCATGTGGGGATGCAGGGTTCTTTTCAGCTCCGCCAGGGAACTCTTTAACAGCACCTGCAGGCGGAAAATCTTGAAGCCGCCGGAGATGGAGCCGATGCAGCCCCCAATCAGCGCCATGCACATGAGAAAGAACTTGTCCACATCATCCCAGTGATACATGCCCTCTGCCATAATGCCGTTGGTACAGCCGAAGGACACCACATGGAAAAGGGCGTTGCTGATGGCATCCCCTGCATCATAAAATCCCTTCAGGTAGAGATGCACGGCAATAATCCCCGTAAAGCACAGCACCAGCCCGGCAAAAATCCTGGTTTCGCTGCTTTTCCAGGTCTGGTGCAGGGCGCGGATTTCCCGGTGGTCAACCGCCTGCCAGTACAGGAGGATGTTGCAGCCAGCCGCTATGATGCCCAGGATGGCTGTTACCGCCACCCAGCCGCTGACGGTGATTTGGGCATCCGGGGTATAGCAGCCGCCGGTGGAAATGGTCACCAGGGACATGTTCACCGCGTCAAACATGGACAGGCCGCAAAGCCAGTAGAGCAGTATCCCCCCCAATGTGACAGCGGAATAAATCTTCAGCAGCTTGACAGAAGTCCTGTTGATGCGCCTGAGGGTAATGGCCCCGGTGCGCATGTTGCCGGACAGGATAAAGGCCGTGCCGAAGCAGCCGCTGGTACCCGGCAGCACCGTGCTCAAAAGCAGCAGCACCATGTAGCCCCCCAGCCATTGGGACAGGCTGCGCCAGAGGATAATGGCATCATCCGCCTCGTAGGGCAAATCCATGACCCCCGTAGTGGTAAAGCAGGAGATGCTGTCAAAAAAGGCATTGGCAATCCCCAGGTCACCATCAATATAATAGGGCAGCCCCCCGAATATGGACATGACCCACCAGCAGACAGCCAGAAAGGCCGCCCCGTCCAGCACGCTGAGGCTTTCCTTGTATCCCTGCTCCGCCATGCCTATGAGCCATACCCCTGCCAGCAGGGCAATCAGCACCGAGGCGGCAAAGGCGCCTGCCGACTGCTCATAGCCGTGATAGAGGCTGTAGCCGAAGGGAATGAGCTGCAGGCCGCTGCACATGAGGATTACCCTGCCCATCAGCAAAAGAACTAATCTATTCATCGTCAGCCGTCAATCCTTTTGAAAATATTTCAGCACGTTCTTGGAGTGCTTGACCTTCACGATAATAATCGCCCTGTCCCCCGGCTCCAGCACGGTATGGCCGTTAGGCACAAAAGTCTCGCTGCCCCGCACATAGCCGCAGACCAGGCACTCCCGGGGCAGTGCCGCATCCATCAGCTTCTTGCCTGCCACCCTGGCACCGGCCTGCACCACAACCTCGATAGCCTCTGCCTTGGCTCCCTCCAGCAGGGAGACGGACACGATGCCCCCCCGGCGCACAAAGGCCAGCACCTCGCTGGCAGCCAAAAAGCGGGAGGAAAGCACGATATCCACGCCCACCTTTTCCATCAGCTCGATATAATCATAGCGGTCCACCTTGACAATAGTCTTCTGCACCCCCATGTGCCTGCCCATCAGGGCCAGCAGCAGGTTCAGCTTGTCATCCCCCGTCAGGCAGATCATCACATCCGCATCTGCCACCCCCTCGGACTGCAACAGTTCCAGATTAGTGCCATCGGCATTGATGGCCATGCTGTTGCCGGAAAGCCTGGCCGCAATCAGGCGGCACCTTTCCCGGTTGGTGTCAAAAATCTTCACCTGCACATCCTGCTTGTCCAGCTCCAGTGCCGTAAACCGCCCGGCGCGCCCGGCACCGATAATCACCGCCCGGCTCACCTTCCTGGCATCGCTCCGGACCAGGTTCTTGCTGAAATTCTCGATGGCTCCCGTTTCACCTACGAAGTACACGTTGTCATGGGCCATCAGGCAGTCATCGCCGTGGGGCACAATCATGCGGTGGTCACGGAAAATCATGGCCGCCAGGATGGACTTGGGGATATCCAGGTCCTTCAGGGGAATATTGGCCAGAGGGGATTTGCGGCGCACCTTGGTCTCAAAGAGGCGCACCCTACCCTCGGCAAAATCCTCCACATTGAGGGCCGCAGGTACCATGAGGATGCGGTTTATCTCCATCGCAGTGATATACTCAGGGTTCAGCATCAGGTCGATGTCAAAGTTCGCCTTGAGATATTCCTTGGCCTCGGACATGAACTGCATATCACGGATGCGGGCAACGGTATGGATAACACCGTGCTTCTTGGCCAGTATGCAGCAGACCATGTTCACCTCGTCACTGCCTGTTACAGCAATCAGCATATCAGCCCCCTGCACATCAGGGTCATCCATCGTAATGGGGCTGGAGCCGTTGGCAGCTATGGTCAGCACATCAAGGTTCTCCTTGATATTGGCCAGCTGGTCTTCCTCCTTGTCTATGACGACAATATCGTATTCTTCCTGGGATAAAAGCTCTGCAATACTGTACCCCAGCTTGCCTGCTCCTACAATTACTACACGCACAACATTTCACCTCAAAATCAGTGCCCTGTCACCACACCTATATGCTTCTCAACAGATAAACCTTCTGCTTAAATTCTTCCTCTGTATCAATGAACTCATAGGGAGCATATTCCCCATATGCAGCAGGACGGCTTATCGTAATAAGCTGTATGCCCTGATAGCCGACTGCCTTATTAAGCTTGCTTTTAAGCTCTGCCAATTTTTCACCATGCTCTGTTTTTAATGCAAGGCAGCCGTGAGAATTACGAGCTTTTGCAATCAAATAACACATCCTTTAACGCCTCCTTGAAATCATTTTCATTATGGATATATCCCGCTTCATATCTTTGGCGCAAAGCCTTTCCTATATGCTCCGAATATTTTTTCTTATAAATATAACTATGCAGCCAATTATTCATCTGCCTGTCATACAATGTGTTGAACTGAATTTCAATAGGATAATGCCTGCTGCTCCGCTGATAATAAACATGGACACCCCTATATCCATCATCCAAGGCTTTTCCTTCTGCCATATTTGCAACACAAAAATTATTAGCCGCAAAATCTGCCAGCTGGCCATAATCATCACAAAATGCCCTAAAGCCCAATATGTCATTAAATACCTTTCTAGCCTGATGTTCCGGATAGTACCTATCATATTTCAGAAGAATAGAATCTAAACTTTTTATTCTGTAATCCAGTGCAATACCGGAAAGCAATATCTGCTTATCAAGCCACTCTGTCATACAGATAAGTTCTTCAATCAATGCCTGCTTATCAAAATACCGTAAATCTTTCTTGAGAGACATACCCATATTTGACTGAAAGGAAAGCTGCTCCAAAATTTCCAAGGAAAGTCCATTGAACTTCAACAATTGCTCGCAGCTATTATCTGGCATAGAACATCATCCTTTTTATACCGCATAGCAGTGTCATTGTATCACAAAAATAACAAAATAGAAAACACTTTCAATACCCCATATTGCATGTCTTACATCACAAAATAACACAACAAAAAACTAAAATTCATCTCAGCAGATTGGCCCTGGTAATCCCCAGGCTGCCAAAGCGCTTGTTGATGCTGTCAATGGCCTCATACAGCCTTTCCTGCTTTGCATTGTCCGCTGCAAAAAGGGACATTTCCTCATGGGCATCAAAGCCGGAGGCGGACACCCCCAGGAGGCGGATGCCATAAAAAATCCCCAGCTCCCTAAAGAGCTCCCGTGCCGCCCGGTAGATATCATTATCAAAGCCGGACATCTCCGCCAGCTGCTTCTGCCGGGTAAAGGTCGTAAAATCGTGTTTCCGCACCTTGATGTGCACGGTCTTGGCCCGGACCCCCGCCTGCCTCAGCCGCCAGCCTACCTTCACAGACAGCTCCAAAAGCACCTGCTCTGCCGCCTCCTGCCCCTGAATATCCTCGGGAAAGGTAATCTCGTTGCCAATAGACTTGGCAGGCTCCCTGGGAGCCACCGGCCTGTCATCCTGCCCCCGGGACAGGGCATAGAGATGCCTGGCCATGCTGGGCCCCAGCCGCCTCTCCAGCTGCCTGTAATCAGCCTGCAAAAGCTGCCCGATGCGCACAATCCCCATCTCCGCCAGCACCTGGCTGGACTTCTTGCCCACGCCCCAGATTCTGCTGACCGGCAGGGGAGCAAGCACCTCCTGCACCTTGCCCTCCTCAATAATCGTCAGCCCATCCGGCTTCTCCAGGTCGGAAGCCAGCTTGGCCAGAAATTTGTTGGGTGCGATACCGGCAGATGCCACCAGCCCCGTCCTGGCCCGGATTTCCTCCTTCAGCTTCATGGCATACTGCCTGGGGCTCTCCATCAGCCGCTCCATGCCAGTCAGGTCCAGGAACGCCTCGTCAATGGACAGGGGCTCCACCACCGGGGAATACCTGTCAAATATCTTGAAAATCTCCCTGGACACCTCACCGTACCGCTGAAAATTCCCTTCCACGAAAATCCCCTGGGGGCAGAGCTGCCTCGCCCTGGCCGTGGTCATGGCGGAGCGGACACCGAACTTCCTGGCCTCATAGGAGCAGGTGGACACCACGCTGCGCTTGCCCAGCCCAGCCACAATCACCGGTTTTCCCCGGTATTCCTCGTGGTCCAGCTGCTCCACCGAGGCGTAAAAGGCATCCATATCCACATGCATTACCAGCCGCTTTGCCATTGTTCCAGCTCCTTCCTTATTACCTGCCATAAGAAAAACAAACTTACAATCGCCCTTTTATACATTATACAACATACATGCGAAAAAGCAAGCAAAAAATCCCCCGGAGCAAATTCAGTCTTCCGACCTGCCATCCGGGGGATTACATCACTGCACGCCTTGCACTGGTTACGCTTTTCAGACTGCCATGCTTTTTGTGCCCGTTATGCTTTTAACGCTCTTGACGCTCTTGACGCTTTTTGCACCAAGCCAGCCGGCTGCCTTTGAGTTGTCCAGGGCAGCCTTTTTATGCCTCATCCCGGAACCTGTCCACAATAGTGGCGCAGGCCGCATCACCGGTGATATTTACGGCAGTGCGCAGCATATCAAAGATACGGTCAACGCCAAAGAGGATTGGCAGGGCATCAATCGGGATACCGGCAGATACCAGCACCGCAACCACCAGCAGGGTAGGCCCCGGCACGCCTGCCTGGCCTACAGCACCCAAAGTGGAAGTGATGATGATGGCCACATACTGGGCAAAGCTCAGCTCAATGCCGTACATCTGGGCAATAAAGCAGGATGCCATAGCATAATATGCCGCGTTGCCGTTCATGTTGATGGTGGCGCCCAGCGGCAGGGCAAAGGAAACCGTGCCCTTGTTCAGTCCGAACTCCTTTTCGCAGGTATTCATGTTCAGAGGCAGGGTAGCCATAGAGGAAGCCGTGGAGAAGGCAAACACCTGGCACTTCCACATGCTCTTAAAGAACTGCACATAGCCGATTTTCTTGGAGAAAAGGGCCACGGAGCCGCCAATCATGCCGTAGGTGACGATGGCCAGCACCACCACATACAGGGCCACCAGCTGCATGATTTTTACCAGCACATCATAGCCGAAGGTGCCGGTTGCATCAGCCATCAGGGCAAATACCCCCACAGGAGCCACATACATGATGCCGGTCATGATCTTGATGAAGATTTCCGTAAAGTAGTTGAAAATCTTCATCATGAAATTCTTCTTCTCATCCTCCAGCATGGACAGGGCAAAGCCCACAAACAGGCCAAATACGATGGTCTGCAAAATGTTGCCCTCCACCAGGGCTGCAAAAGGATTGACCGGCACGAAGCCGATGACCGTCTCCCAGAAGCCAGGAATGGAACCGCTCTGGGACATGTCCACATCAATAGCCGCCCCGGAAATAGCCGACATGTTAATGCCTACGCCCGGCTTGCCAATCTCGCTGGCCAGAAGCCCCAGCCCTACTGCCACGGCAGTAGTCACACCGTAATAAATAAACGTTACCGCACCGATTTTACCGGCACTCTTGGAGTTGCCCAGGGAAGCCGCGCCCCCCACCAGTGAAAAGAACACCATCGGCACGACAACCATCTTGATGAGCGTCATGAACAGGTCGCCTATCGGTGCCAGCACATGAGCCTCCTTGCCCATTACCAGGCCGACAACAGCACCCAGCACAGTGGCGATGATAATCCACTTGCCGAGGCTGCCCAGCCCTGAGCCCTCGGATTTCTTTAACATAATAAGTCCCCCTTTGAAATTATTACAGCGGGCAGCACGCTCCGAAACGCGCCGCCCGGCAGGGCTCCCCTAGCCGCCCCGCCAAAAATATTAACTGCGTCTCTATTATACCATTTATGCAGGGTTATTGTATACTTTTCCCCCGGGCTGGACAAAAAAAGCCTGCTTCTTATATAATAAATAGGAAAGAAAAAGACAAAGGTGGTATTCTATGACAGACCTCAAACAAGAAACAGCAAAAACCTTCAGGCCCATCCTCAGAAAGCGCAAAAAAGCCAAGGACTGGATCAAAAAATACTTCCTGCTCCTTTTGGGTTCCCTGATTTACACCACAGGACTGGAAATCTTCCTGGTGCCCAACAACATCATTGACGGCGGCGTAGTAGGTATCTCCATCATGGCCAGCCATCTCACCGGCGCCCCCTTCGGCGTGTTCATGATCCTGCTGAACCTGCCCTTCCTCTACATGGGCTACAAGCAGATAGGCAAGTCCTTTGCCATCTCCACCGTGGTATCCATCGTGGCCATCTCCGTGCTCTCTGTGTACTTTGAGCCCATCCCCAGAATTACCGGCGACTACTTCCTGGCAGCCATCTTCGGCGGCATCATCACCGGTGCCGGCGTAGGGCTGATTATCCGCCACGGCGGTTCCCTGGACGGCACGGAGATTGTCGCCATCATCATCGACAAGAAAACCACCTTTTCCGTGGGAGAGGTTGTCATGTTCTTCAACCTCTTTATCCTTGGAGCGGCAGGCTTCGTCTTTGGCTGGGACAAGGCCATGTACTCCCTGGTAGCCTACTTCGTCATCTCAAAGATGATTGACGTAGTGATCAAGGGCCTGGACGAGTCCTATGCCGTCATGGTTGTCTCCGATGAAAACGAGGAGATTGCCGATGCCCTCATGCACAGGCTGGGCCGCGGCGTCACCTTCCTCCACGGCCAGGGGGCCTACACCGGCGACGCCAAAAAGGTCCTCTACTGCGTTGTAACCCGCCTGGAGGTGGGCAAGCTGAAGGACATCGCCCTGGAAAAGGACGAGACCGCCTTCGTCACCATCAACCCGGTACACGATATTGTAGGCGGGCGCTTCAAGAAGAAGTCCATCCATTGACAATCGGACAAAAAAATTCCCAAAGAGATGCTGTTGCACCTTGTTTTTTCGCAGCATCTCTTTTTTTATATTTATTGTGCATTAGTTGAACATTTATGTACCGCGAGGTTTACACGAATTGCATACTATGATAAAATATATTTACATTATTTTTTGACGATTTTTCAAATTCATCATATAGAAATGAAAATTTTTTCTAAAAAATAGCAAATTTTTGAGCAAAATCCTTGATTTTTGCTCCAATAATGTTCATAATAACTAGTGAATTTGGAATAGTAAACCATCACCTAGGGGGAAATCACATGTATCGCGATAAGGACAAGCTTGCCATCAATGTCGCCAAGCTGTATTACCGTTCTGATTACAGCCAGCAGAAAATTGCCCAGGAACTGGGCGTATCCAGGCCTTCCATCTCGAGGCTTTTGCAGTATGCCAAAGACAAGGGCTATGTAAATATCCAGATTGTGGACCCGGTAGAGGACATGAGCCACATGGAACAGCGGCTGAAGGACAAGCTGCATCTGAAAGATGTAAAAATCGCTTCCTCCACCATCAACGACGAGGAAGAAATCAAGAAATATATCGGCATCGCTGCCGCCCGGTATCTTGACACCATCATCAAGGACGGGGACATCATCGGCGTAGGCTGGGGAACCACGCTGTACAACATGTCCCAGGCACTGGTGCCAAAGACGATAAAGGGCTCCCAGGTAGTCCAGCTGGAAGGCGGCGTCAGCCATTCCGAGTGGAACAACTATGCCCGGGAAATTCTGGAAAGCTTTGCCGCCAACTTCGATACGGTGGCACAGTACTTGCCCCTGCCGGTCATCTTTGATACCAAGGAAACCAAGGAACTGGTGGACAGGGACCGCTATATCAAGAGGGTGCTGGAGCTGGGTCGCCATGCCAACATCGCCATCTTCAGCGTGGGGACGGTCAGGCCCAATGCCCTGTTCTTCCGCCTGGGCTATACAGGCATCGAGGAGCAGGAAAAAATCCAGAAAAGCTCCGTGGGCGATATCTGCTCCAGGTTCTTTGATGTGGAAGGACGCATCTGCAACCGGGACCTGGATGACCGCACCGTGGGCATTACCCTCAGCGAGCTGCGGGACAAGGAATTCAGCATCATGATTTCCGGCGGCGAAGCAAAAATCAACGCCATCAAGGCAGCCCTCAAGGGACGCTATGCCAATGTGCTGATTACTGACCAGTTCACCGGCAAGGCCCTTCTGGAAGACTGAAAAAAGCACACAGGTGTACGAGCACATGTAAGGTAATGAAGATAATAAAAAATATAAATGCTTTGTTTAGATAAAAAATATAGAAAATACAGAAAATATCTAGAATATCGAAAATCATAAAGTGTATAAAAACTCGTATAAGAGCAGAGAATTATCGCACAGCCGCAGATTGCTAAAAAAGCTGATAAAAGTTCAACAAAAAGCTGGTTCAAAGGCTGCTGGCCAGCCGGGTATGCGATAATTCTTTTTTTGTGCCAAAATACGTTGCCCCGGGGCACAAAAAAACATTGGCAGCCATCTTTTTGCCAGTACAGCCCAGGGCTGCAAAAAAGTGGCTGCCAATGCGGCAAAATCACTCAAAAAGTGGTTGAAGTTTTATATAATTATATGTCATAACTTATTACGCCGGGTATATGCCTGCAAAAAAGGCGGATTAAGCTTATCTGCCAAATCCATCCCTAGGCAATAAGCATTTGTCATGCAGTTATTCAAATAATTAAGCACTTCCTTATTCAGCTGGTCATAGGAACAGCAAACCTGTCCCAGCAACCGCCCCATCTGGTTTTCATCATAGTCAGGAAATCTTTCCCAAAATTCTTTATAGATGACCTTGACATCCCCCGCATCCATCTCATCCCTGTGGCAATACAGCAGGCAGGCAAAATATGTCTGCTCATCAACAGATTGCTTCTGCATGATTTCCTCAATATATGTTTTCTCAACCCCCAGCTCGATATAAATTTCCAGCCCCTTGCCATAGTTGTCCCGGGCAATCTGTTCCCTGGCCCGGCATACTTCAATCTCCCGCTTATGGTCACCGGAAAGCCTCTCTAAAATCTTTATCGCTTCACTGTAACTGCCCACCACCTGCAGTTCCTTTGCCCGTCTTAGATAATCACTCTCGCTCAGATTATCCAGCATGCCATCCAGCGTATGCAGGGAGACACTATCCGTCCGTGCCAGCACTCCCTGGGCCACACCTGCCTGCAAAAAACTTCTGATACATGTATTTTGCTCATCCCATTCTTCATAGATGATTATGCGCTGCTGCGCCCTGGTAGCTGCCACATAGAAATACTGCCATGCCCATTCTTCATAGGAGCCTGCCTGCTGCAGGTTGCAGCTGAGTATATTCCACAGCAGTACATTGGCGAACTCCATGCCCTTGCAGGTCACTGCATCATACACCAGCCTGCCATCCTTTTCAATAGCTTCACGTATCTCCCGGTCTGCCTCCTTAGAACCTGTATACCTTATGTGGGGCAATATCATCTGCAATTCAACATCATCCACAGACTGCCATTTTTCCAGCAGCCTGTGCCTGTTTTCAGGGCCTGATGCAATCCACAGCGGCTTGACATGGCTGGCTATGATTGCCCTGACATCAGCCAGCTCCCTGGCTTTCAGTGTCCATATATCATTGATTTTATGGATGATATATCTTTGAAATTCAACTATTTCCTTTACAGAACGATAATTATAGGTAAAATGTATCGACTGGACGCCTTTAGCATCAGGCCCAATGCTGACACTGGCAATAAACCGCATGATGCCGTCATCAAAAAATGTTGGCTGCACAATCTGGCATCTGTCAGATGACATCATCCTGTGCCTGCACTTGCGCAGCAGATAAAAAATGGCGGCCAGGCCCACATTAGTCAAATCCTGGCACTCATCAATAAAAGCAGCATCATAATCCTCACAGGCAGCACAATTACGCAGGATATACCGCGCCAAGTCGTTATCATCCCCCCATCCCATGCGCTGCAATTCCCTATGATAATACTCATAGACAGCATACAAAAAATCCAGGTCATAGGTGTCCCGTTTGCCATACAAAGCAGCATACTGCCTCTGATATTCCTCCTTGTCAATGCAATCATCGATACGCTTCCAATACGCAATACAATTTTTGTCAGCAGCATCAATATCCATTCTGCCGGGCAAGGCACCTGACACAATACCGTGGATTTTCCGCCACATCCCGCGCCTGGCGCCTTCATCCTTCAGCAACTTGCGATTTGTTTCCTTCTTGGTGATGATTTCAGCCGCATCGCGCACAATGCGGCTGAAATTAAGGTAGCTTTCATCAGCCGTCAAATACTTGACAGATGACTTGGCTTTTCTGGCATATCCTGCCAGAAAATCAAAAATGGAAAAAAATACCATCCTGCTATTTTGCCCGGCCTGCACATCCTTGCGCCCTTTTCCCTGCTGTGCCATTCTGATTTCATTGTGCCGCCAGTAAGCATCATGACGGCTATTTTTCAAGCCTTCTGACATGGTCATGTACACAACACTGCCGCTAATAACTCTCTGCTTCAGCCAGTTCTCGCCAACAATTGACTTGCCGGAACCGGCATTGCCGGTGATGGAAAGCTGCCTGGCCTTTTCTGCCTGCTCCATCGCCTTTTGCTGGCTGTTATCATAAATGTAATACTCATCATCATCAAACCATTTTTGAAATTCACTGGCAGAAAAAACAGCCCTTGCTTGAAAAACTGCTATTCTCTGAAAAAAATCCCTGACAGGCCATCTGACAAGGCCGGCTGATAAAATACCCTTATCCACAAAATTGGCAATATAGTCACTCTGTTCATCATGCTTATTGATACCTAAAATATGGACAATCCTATTGCCGTCTATGGTATAAACGCTAAAAAATAACCTGTCGCTTCCATCCAGCCTGGCTTTCAGCAAGGTAATATCATTATTGCTCTTCTGGTTTTTTGGCTGAAGCAGCTGCTTGCCTATCTTGCCATCAGCAAAATAATGATGCAGATATTTCAGGATTATGCCAATCCGCCTGATAAAGGCCTCTATCTGCTCATTGGTTGCCTTATTAAATACATTTTTGCCAAAGCATATTGCCGCAAAGCTGTCAGACAGAGTTGCAATATCATAGTCAGGGCTTGCCTTATCCCCATGCTGCCCAGAATCATCTGCCAGCTCTATATAATTATTATCATCAGTAAACGCTTCCAAAATTTTCCCCCCTGCCTGCTCCCTATTCAAACAACCGTTTATTGCGCATCAGGATATTCATCATACAAGGAACCATTCATCATGCGGCAAGGAAATCACCTGGGTCTCCTGCACAGATGCAGCATCTGCATTATTATCTTGATTGTTGATGTTCAGTAAAATTATTCCATTCAGCAGAAGGGAAATCAGCACGACAGCCATCAGGATAAGCAAAAACTTTCTTTGCCTCTTTAATTCCGCCTCCTGCTCTGTCATGCTCCTGAACAAAGTACTATCCTCGAAGGCTTCTCTAAAAGATGCCATCACCTGTGACTGGCACTCCTCCATGAATGACTTCAGTTCTGCATTTTTTCGCATATTCTCCTGCAGGCCGTCTATAAGGTCGTGCACCCCTTCTATATCCTTCTGGAGCAATACCGCATTTTCCTGCTGCCCGGCCCTGATTTCCTGAAATAAATCACTGAATTTATCCTTAGACGACGCAGCAGAGTCCATGCTCCCCCGCAGTTCATCAAGGCAGCTACCCATCTCGCCCACTGCCTGCTGGAGGCTTTTCCATTCAGCCAGGAATGACTCCAGGGCCGACTGATTCTGATGTAGTTTTTCACCTAAGCTATCCCTGACTTCTACGGCCTGCTCAAGAAACTCCTGCTCATTTTTTATGAAAAGTGCATGCAGCGACCTTATGCTGTCCATTTTCGCCAGCATATCCGCACTATTTGCTTTTTGCACTTCCTGCAATTCCTCAAATAGATGCCCTAATTGACCTCTGCAGGCATCTGCCTGCTCTATGCTCTTCCTAAGTGACTCAATATTCTCCCCGCCCAGGCAAATTTCATCCCTGATTGGCTGCAACTGCCCCACAAATCTTTTCATATTCTCCTGATGTTGCTCCATGCCGGACAGCAATTCACTTTTAACCTGGGCATATACGTCCAAATCACTGCATACAGTCTTTTGCCATACCTTCATTTCCCCCAGCATATATTCTATGTTTTCACCTATAAAGGCCAGCTTTTCCAATACATTCGATACATCTTCCCCCGACTTGACGGCCTGGCTCAGTTTTTCGTTTATGTTTTCTGCCTCAGATAAACTGGAAGACAAATCCTGTATATTGCCTATAGTCTGCTGCAAATCCTTGAGCTGGTTTATTTTATCCAAAAAAATGCTTCCTTTATCGAACATCTCATGCAGGCTATTGCTAGTCCCCCTGAGGGCCTCTACATTACTGGAAAACCTCTCTATCTGCTCTGAGGCGTTTACCTTGCTGTCTTTAAAAATCTCCTCAAGCTTCTTCGTGGAATCATACGCCGCTTCCACCTTTTGTATATACCTGTTCAGGGCTTCCGGAGTAAGGACATCGGAAATAGTCTTATCCATCTGTCCCATAGCATCATTAACACCCTGAACATATAAACCCAGATTTTTCAGGGTTGTCTCCAGGCTCTCTGCATTTGCCTTTATTTCCAACAAATCTATATCCGGCATGCAATCATCCCCCTCATCTCTTGCCAAAATCTCACATTAACACGTGCCGTCATACTATAATAACACAGATAAAATAGAGAAAATCACTCAATATATAAAAATACACACCATATATTTTACATCCAGGCATACCTGCAATACAATACCCCTCTATGCCATGCGAACCAGCATAAAGGGGTATCCCAAATAAATTATTGTATTGTAGATATCATATTGAGCAAATCCGTCTGGCCGGACCATCTTGCAGCCTAGCTTCTGCAGCAGGCTGCTTCTGACAAGGCCGCACACCTGGCGCCGGACAAGCTTAGAGCATGTGGGCCCTCAGTTCTTCGCCGCTCAATGGGGACAGGTATGCCGGTGCCACATCAAACACGGTCTTGCAGCCATTTGCACCTTCCTGATGCAGACGATTTACGGCACGGGCATAAGCAAGGATAACAGAGGAAGTGAACTCAGGATTTGAATCCAGCTTCAGGCTGTACTCAATAACATGCTTGTGCTCGCCGTTGAAGCCGGTCACGCCGGTGCGGAACACAAAGCCGCCATGAGGGATGCCGCTGTGATTTGCCTGCAGCTCCTCCTCGCTGATGAAATGCACGGTAGTATCATAATCGGCGAAGTAGTTAGGCATCTCCTTGATATCCTTCTCTATCTGAGCCAGGTCTGCCCCTTCCTCAGCCACTACGAAGCACTCGCGGATATGCTTCTGGCGGGTGGTCAGCTCAGGGTTCTCGCCGTTCCGCACGGACTCCAGGGCAGCCTCCACAGGAATGGTGTACTGCTTGCCGTTCTTGACGCCCTTGACGCGGCGGATAGCATCGGAATGGCCCTGGCTTACGCCCTTGCCCCAGAATGTATAATCATTGCCCTGAGGCAGCACGGCGTTGGCATACAGGCGGTTCAGGGAGAACATGCCCGGGTCCCAGCCGCAGGAAATCAGGGCAGTATGGCCGCTTTCCTTGGCAGCCTTGTCAACGTTGGCAAAATGCTCCGGAATACGGGCATGGGTATCAAAGCTGTCAATTACGTTGAAATACTTTGCCAGCTCAGGAGTCTGCTCAGGCAGGTCCGTAGCGGAACCGCCGCACAGCACCAGCACATCAATCTCATCTGCATGGCTGGCCGCATCAGAAGCAGCATAAACCTTCACGCCCTCGGTCTGCAGCTTTACATCAGCAGGATTCCTGCGGGTGAATACTGCTACCAGCTCCATATCATCATTCTGACGGACAGCAGCCTCAACGCCACGGCCCAGATTACCATAGCCATAAATACCAATTCTCATTACATATCTTCCTTTCTTATCTCACTACAGTGCATACCTTGCCCCTAGCAAGCACTATATAACAAATGGTATAGATGTATGCCAATATTTACATATTGACCACTTGATATAATATCACAAAATTGAGTATTGTGGTAGGATTTTATTGTGTATACAATGTACTTTTTGCAGGCTAATTCCCTGCCATTACTCTTTATGACAGCAGCTTATTAATGTTGCTGTGCTGCCATCTGCTCCCTCAGCCACAGGCTGACCAAAAAGCCCAGCAAAGCAAATACCGCGCCGCCATAGCCGATATATGCCATAGACAGCTCAGTGCAGATAATGCCCCCAGCCCATGTGCCGCCGCCAATGCCAAAATTGAAAATGCCGGAATATATGGACATGGCCACAGGGGCACTGCTGAGGGTAGTCGCCTGCAAGACCTCTGCCTGGCTGGCCATGCCATAGGACGTCATGAAAATTCCCCACAGGACTATCAGCGGCAGCAGCAGGTACTCACTGCCTGACAGCGGATACAGTGCCATAAGCGATGCCGCCAGCCCCAGAATAGTGCCTGCCAGGTAATACCTGCTGAACCTCTCATACAATCTGGCAAACAGCATGCTGCCCGCCATACCGGCAAAGCCCAAAATCATCAGCGCCGTAGTAATCATATTGTCGGACATACCTGCCACCTGCTTCATAAAAGGCTCTATGTAGCTATATGCCGTATACTGCGACATAGGAACAAGTATATTTACGCCGTACAGGCCCATGAGGATTTTGTTGTGGAAAAGCTCCGGCAGCTGCCGGAAGGAAAAAGGCTCTGTCTTAGGCAGCTTTGGAAAAACAACTGCCATATAAATCAGGATGGCAACTGCCACTGCCGCCATGACAAAAAAAGACATGCGCCAGCCCAGCTGCAAGCCGATGATGCGCCCTACAGGAAGCCCTAGTATAACAGCTAGGGATGAACCTGCAACCAGCATGCTCATGGCTACGGCCTTGAATTTCGGTGCCACCAGCCTGACTGCCGCCGGTGTGGCAATAGACCAGTAAATGGCATGGGCACATGCCAGCACCAGCCGCGCCCCTAGCAGCGTCCAAAAATCATTTGCCAGAGATGCTAAACTGTTAGATAAAATAAATACTCCCAGCGTAGAAAGGATTAACGCCCTGAGCCCATACCTGGATGCCCAGACCATCAGCGGCATGGAAAGCACCATTACCACCCAGGCATATATGGACACAATCCGCCCAATCTCCGCCTCCGTCATGGCAAAATCCTCTGCAATAGCAGACAGCAGCCCTATGGGCATAAACTCCGATGTATTGAACAAAAATGCTGCGCAGGTCATCCCAACCAATGGCAGCCACTCCCCCATGGACAAACCGGTTTCCTGGTTATTCAACAAAAAATCACGCTCCTGATTCCGGCTGACTGATACAGCCATACTTTATTATACTGCATATTACTTCAGATACTTTTCCCTAAGCTGTGGCAACGTCCCATCCGCTTCCAGTTCCTGCAGCACAAAATTCACATAATTCAGCCAGGGCTGGTCTCCCTGCTGCATGAGGGCAGCTTTGTTAATGACAGTAAAGGGCCTGTCTGCCAGCGGTGCCGCCAAGGCAGGATTCATGTGCACATACCGCACCGCCTCAAAAGTATCTGTAATCATGACATCAGCCTCACCAGCTGCAATCAGCCCGGGAATCTCCGCATTTTCCTCATGCATAATCACTGTGGCCTTTTGCAGCCTGCTGCGGACAAATTTTTCGTTGGTGCCGCCCGGATTGAGCATAATCCGCACTTCAGGCTTATTGATATCTTCCAATGAATGATAATCAGCAGCCTTTTCCCTGCGGCAGAGCACTGTCTTGCCTGTCACGCAGTACCCCCTCGAAAGGGCCATCGTCCGCTCCCGCTCATAAATTCTTGAAACGCCGCACAGGGCAACATCAAATTTATTTTCCTGCACATCCCTTGCCAGATTTGGCCAGGTTGTCGGCACGTAAACCAGCTTGACATTCAAGGATTTTGCCAGTATCTCTGCCAGCTCCGCATCAATCCCCTCATATTCGCCGGTTTCCGCATTATAGTATGACATAGGGCGATAATCCCCCGTTGTCCCCACCAGCAGCTCCCCCCTGGCGGCAATATCCTCCAGATGCCCGGCGTATGCCAGGGCAACCTGACTTATTAATATTGCTATTACCATAATGGCACTTAAAAATAATTTTTTCACTATAAAATTCATTTTCAATCTGATACACATAAATTATTACCCCTTTCAGCAACAAATTAATTCCATTAACTATCACTCATATTCTTTAGATAATGACTCTATTGTTCCAAATATCTCATCATAATAATTATCTGCATTTATACCCACTAAATTTATTTCCTTAAAAGTCACCTTTTTTAATCCCCAATATTTTCCACTTACTTTTTCATCAACTGGCACACTTACCTTGATATCACCTACTGATTCAATCTTAAATAATTCATCATTATGCATTGCATCATAAAAAATATAATGATTTGCAGGTGAACATCCCGGTGTCCAGCTACATATATCCTTATATTCAAACTTCCCAATATAAATTTTGGGTTCCTCACAGATTTCTGCATCCACATTTATTTCAACTGCATATACAGGTGCATCAATCCAACCATTTTCCATACAATTGCCATCAGCATATCGTTGATAAAGAAGAATAAAACTCCAATATACCCATCCTTCCCAATACTGGTCGCTGCTATAACGAAGAAACTTCTCTGTTGGCAAATAGTACTTCTGCTTAACTTCATCTGATTGACATGCACACATCAGCTTTTCAATGCTTTGATATGTATTAAATATGACAGAAAATGCATTATGTATATTTTTACCCAAATCTGTAATAGCCATTTTTATCCACCTCAACATCTTCCTTAAATCCTAAAAAACCATCAAATCCTTTTTGCTCCAAAAGCCGGCATAAATCATTTATGATAAGTTTTTCATAATATATATCTGATTTTATACCACGCAAGCCCTGCAAAATATTTTCCCAGGAGATACATCCTAGATGCACTCCCTCCCTCAAAGTTCTATCATAATTGTTATAATAAACTTCCTCAATATCTTTATTTCGTGCCACAAAAAGGAGCAGCTTTTTATGCTGATTGTTCTTATCCCACTCCCTAAGCATCCGTGCTTCCCTAATTAATTGATCCTCCCCAGATAGTTTGCTGTTTAACTTTACTTCTATGCCAATAGACACATCGCCTATCACCATATGTGCATCAATTTCTCCTTCATCTGAGCGTTTCCAAAAAACAAACTCAAATACATCCTCATTAATGCTTTTCAGGATTTTCTCAAATTCACAATCATGCTTGCTTTGTGCATAATTATCGAAAATATATTTTAATCCATGAGTATATGGTATATATCTCATACAGCCAAAGAAATCGCCTGTCAGCTTGTCCTCAGATTCTTCCATACCATATCTTGCCAATTTATGTTCAATTTCTGCAATCATATCTCATTCACTGCCTTATATTATGAAAACAACACTATATTCTTATACGCTTTACTTCGACATCTTTTGTAAAAATCCTGCAAAATACACTAACATATTTTACCATTTCTAAAACTTTGCACTCCCCTTCATAACATTATCTTCTTCATTAAGCTTATTATATTCCAGCAAAGGAAAAACATTATCTATCCATTCCTGTTGATTATGCACCACAACACCAGTATTTAAAATACGAATTTCATAAGGCTCCTTGCCAAATCTCATACTATGATGCAAGGTTATCGTCAAATCCTTTTCCTCGGCAATCTGCAATATCCACTTGGCACACTTATCACAGCACGCCGTAGCATTAAATACGTTACCTGACACATCAAATGCCATCAGCAGCAACGTTTTCACGCCACCTGATAACCTCTCAGGCGGTATCGGTCCCAGCACAGGGCTTTCAATCAGATTTTCCCCTATAACCTTTGATTTGTCCACATCAAATATCATCTGCAGTCCCAGCTTACTAGTAAGCCACTCCGGCTCATACTGATTCTTAAAATAAAGTGCCGGATTGTATATCTCACCCGGATAATCACCAATATATACATTTAACATTTTCTTCACCACATTTCTTTCTCAAAAACCTTTATATTGCTCTCATAGCTTGCCACTATTTTACGACAAGACTTTCATGATAATTCTTCCACAAACTTTCCTCTAAATCAAATTGCAAGGAATAATACCTTAGTTCAATATACTTTTACCTATGCCACCTGCCTTACCAAATGTGCCGTAAAGCCCCTGCCTTTAGGCATGGGGATATAAGGCACGTCCACCGAATTTGCGCAAGCAATTGAAGGTGGACAAATTATATTGTTGAAAAATATATAATTTTTTGCTATTATATAAGCATGAGCAAAACAATATATAAATCCAATAAGAATATCGTATATTCATGCAAATACCATGTTGTTTGGTGCCCTAAATATCGTAGAAAAGTATTAATCAATGGTGTGGATTTAAGACTGAAGGAGCTTATC
>JALFXV010000085.1 GCA_022786545.1 Selenomonadaceae bacterium | reverse complement strand
CCCTGCCGCCAGCTGCTCCACTGCAAACTGCAACAAACAAAAATGGCATGCCCCGGCGCACCATGACAGGCTGCAGGCATACCACCCCCGTACATCACATTCCCTACGTTGGCATTACCCACATCAGGTTCCCGGTCTAGGTGCTGAACCTACTCTCAGCCTGCTGCCGCAAGCTCCCACAGCACACATTCTACCATCATTCCCTAGTAAATTCAACTATAATTTGTCTCCTGAGGAGATTTCGGCTATAATATAGCCATAGCATAATTGAAATTTATGACAGAATATTATACCAGGGCAGCCACCCCGGTACTAAAAGGAGACGCACATGATTACAAAAGAACTTCTGGACGAAATCAATGCCCTTGCAAGAAAACAAAGGTCAATAGGACTGACTGACGAAGAAAAAATCCGTCAAAATCAGCTAAGAAAAAAATATTTAGCAGGATTTCGGGAAAATATGAAGAATATATTAGACAGGATAGAAATTGTCGAGGAAATACCCGATAGTAAACTTAACTAACTAATAATAACTCATTTTCTATCAATAAGAAGCGATAAATCATACAAATTTTAGCAAAATTGAAATTTTGTTCTTGCGGCTTATAAATTTGTCATACAAATTATGAAAAAATAAGCGTTATTTATAGTTTTTATTGACAAGAAAAAACAAAAACTTTATACTAATATAGAGAATGTTAGGGGTAATATAGGAGTTTTTTCGGGGTTATTAACTAAGTAAATTTTTATATTAAGGAGATGTTTTATATGTCCACTAGTGCAACAAATTTTGGTCCTGTAAAAATTACCGAAACCGTGCTGCGTGATGCTCATCAGTCCCTGCTGGCAACCCGCATGCGTACAGAGCAGATGCTTCCTATGCTGTCCGCTTTGGACAAAATCGGTTACAACGCATTGGAGGCATGGGGCGGTGCCACCTACGATTCCTGCCTTCGTTTCCTGAACGAAGACCCTTGGGAGCGTCTTGACACCCTCAAGGCAAACCTGAACACCCCTATCCAGATGCTGCTCCGTGGCCAGAATCTGCTGGGCTACAACCACTATTCCGATGACGTAGTTCGCGCTTTCGTAAGAAAGGCTTCCGAGCATGGCGTAGGCGTATTCCGTATCTTCGATGCACTGAACGACGTTACCAACCTGAAGACTGCTATTGCTGCAGCCTTGGAGGCAAAGGAGAAGCCGCATGTACAGGGCTGTCTCGTTTACACCATCAGCCCGTTCCACACCAACCAGACCTTTGTTGACCTGGCTATCAAGCTGAAGGAAATGGGCGTACATTCCATCTGCATCAAGGACATGTCCGGCCTGCTGAAGCCTTATGTAGCTGAGGACCTGGTAAAGAAGCTGAAGGAGCAGGTTGGCCTGCCAATTGAGCTGCATACCCACTACACCTCCGGCTTTGGTTCCATGACCTACCTGAAGGCTATTGAGGCCGGCGTTGACATCATCGACTGCGCCCTGTCCCCACTGGCAAATGATACTTCCCAGCCATGTACTGAGACCATCGTTGCCACCCTGGAGGGCCTGCCTCGCGATACCGGTCTGGATCGTCAGGCTATGGACCCTATCGCCAAGCACTTCCTGCAGGTTAAGAAGGATATCATGAAGGAGTTCAACCTGCCTGGCTACTTCGATGTAAATCCGAAGGTTCTGGACTTCCAGATTCCGGGCGGCATGCTCTCCAACATGGTAAACCAGCTGAAGGAAATGGGCGCTGCTGACAAGTATCAGGAGCTTCTGGATGAGATGCCTCGCGTGCGTGAGGATTTGGGCTTCCCTCCACTGGTAACCCCTTCCTCCCAGATTGTTGGTACCATGGCTACCATGAACGTAATCATGCAGGCTAACGGCCAGCCTCGCTACAGCATGGTTCCGAACGAAGTTCGCGACCTGGCCCGTGGCAAGTTCGGCAAGACTCCGAAGCCTGTTAAGCCTGAGGTTCTGGCTGCTATGAAGATTAAGCCGGAGGAAATGATTACCGACTGCGCTATTGCCGATGCCAAGGAGCCTAAGATGGCTGACTTCCGCAAGGAACTGGCTGCCAAGAAGGTTGACAAGAAGCTTGCCCCTATCAAGGCTAACCTTGCCAGCGTAGATGCAGGCATCTATGAGCAGGTTCGTGACACCCAGATTGCCAAGATGATCGACGAAATCCCTGAGGAGGATGTACTCTCCTATGCCCTGTTCCCACAGGTTGCCTTGGACTTCTTTGAGAAGAATGGCCGTCTCTAATATCTGTTCTCAGATATCAGATATCCGGTATTACGGCGTAACTGCTTGCAGTTAAATACAACGTAGCACAAAAGCGGCTGCCGCAGCTGATTTACCAGCGCGGCAGCCGTTTTTTCATCAACGTGATATTTTCATCAGCATGATATTTTCATCAACATAATATTTTCATCAACATAATATTTTATCCACGTGATATGATATATCCATCCACAGAAAAGCCCCCTATGATGAGTTCATCCCATCACAGGGGGCTTGACAATTACATGCAAACTATCTATAAAGTTTTACAAAGCCTCTGATTACTTGCGCAGGCCCAGCTTTGCAACGATTGCACGATAGCGCTCGATGTCTACCTTGTTCAGGTAAGCCAGGAGACGGCGGCGATGGCCAACCATCTTCAAGAGGCCGCGGCGGGAATGATGGTCCTTCTTGTGCTCCTTCAGATGCTCGGTCAGATAAACGATACGGGCAGTCAGAACTGCAATCTGAACCTCAGGGGAGCCGGTGTCGCCCTCATGAACTGCATACTTCTGAATGATTTCCTGCTTTGCTTCCTGTGTCAACATGTGAAAATTCCTCCTAAACTTCTCTAAAATGCCTCAAGCCGGGACTGGCGTTGGAGTTTCGCCAATCTGAGCCAAAGGCTGCTTACACCGCTGCACCAAAGGGCACAGCACACTCTGAATACTATAGCATAACTTGCGCAAAATGTAAATAGAAATGCCCATAGTTTTGCCGAAAATTATAATTATAACTTTATAATCTTACAAATTTGCCAGCAGCTGGCGGGCCTTTTCCTCATCAGCATGCAGCTGCTTGACCAGTGCCTCCACGCCGCTGAACTTCTTCTGCTCCCTCAGCTTGGCTACGAACTGCACGGTCAGCGGGCAATCGTAAATATCCCTGGAAAAGTCCAGGATATTCACCTCAAGGCGGCGATTGCAGCCCTCAAAGGTCGGATTATCCCCGATATTGGCGATGCCCCTGTATCCCCTGCCATCCAGCTGCACCTTGACCGCATAGGCGCCGTTGGGAAGCATGGCCCGCCTGTCACCGATAGCCAGGTTGGCCGTGGGAAAGCCCAGCTTCCTGCCCCGGTGGTCGCCGTGAATGACACGCCCTCCGAAGCTGAAAAAGCGCCCCAGGTATTCATTGGCCTTTTCCAGGTTGCCGGATTCAATCAGGCTGCGTATCCTGGTGCTGCTGACCATCTTGCCGTCCAGCTGCACCGCCTGCCCGATTTCCGCCTGAAAGCCGTAATCCTCCCCCACGCGGACCAGCATCCTGGGATTGCCCTTGGCCTTGGCCCCAAAGGAAAAATTCGGCCCCGTTACCACATACCTGGGATTCAGCGCCTGCTGCAAATCCAGCAGGAAATCCTCCGGGGACTGGCGGCAGAGCTTTTCCGTAAAAGGCACATTCACCAGCACCTGCACCCCCAGCTCCGCCATAATCTCCGCCTTGGAGATATTGTCGCCAATCTGCATAGGCACCCTGTCAGGCGCCACCACCGCCAGCGGATGGCTGCTGAAGGTATAGACGACACTGGTAAGCTTGTGGGCCTTTGCCAGGGCAATAGCCCGCCGTATGATGCTCTGATGCCCCACATGAACCCCGTCAAAGGTCCCCAGGGCCACGGACGTGGCCCTGCCGCTCAGGACCTGCTTCGCTTCACTCAGTTTATTACAAATAAGCATTTACATCACCATCTTAAAATAAATTTACTCTGCTATACATTATAACCCTACACAAAGATGAAAGCAAGATTTCACATTTTTTCATTTTCTTTTCAGATAGAGCTGGTATATTATAGACAATCCCTTTGATGTACATGATGTACTCAATGTACAATCCCATATACATCATTTCTCCATCCCATTGGCGGCATCGGAACTCGGTGCCGTCACTTTTTTTGTGCTTTTATACATGACCGCCTCTTTACCGGCTACATTTTAGGGCAAATTTGAAATCATTTCTCAATTCTATTTGTCTTTTGCCCTTTCCTGTGCTAGATTATAGTGAGGGCATGTTTTTCGCTACCAAATCCGCCATGTCATGTCATCGCATTAGCAAGTATGATGTGGCACCGAGTATTTACAAACTATCTTATCAAAGGAGACCTGATTGCTGATGAAAAAAATTCTTTATCTCTTGACTGCTGTGCTGCTTTCTGCCACCCTGCTGGCAGGCTGCGGACAGGACGGCACGGCAGCCGATACCGCCAAGGATGATGGCAGGTTCCGCATCGTCACTTCATTTTATCCCGTCTATATCGCTACCGCCAATATTGCCAGGGGAGTGGATGGCGTAGAGGTAATCAACATGACCAGGCCTCAGACCGGCTGCCTGCACGACTATCAGCTTACCACTGATGACATGAAGACCCTGGACAAGGCGGATGCCTTTGTTGCCAACGGTGCAGGCATGGAAGCTTTTCTGGACAAGGTCATCCATGAGCACAAGAACCTGAAGGTCATCGATGCTTCCAGGGATATTGAGCTTTTGCAGGACGAAGAAGGGGCAAATCCCCATGTATGGCTGAGCATCACCGCTGCCATCCGCCAGGCGGAGAATATTGCCGGCCAGCTGGCAGAGGCGGACCCTGAGCACGCCGCAGCCTACCAGGCCAACGCCGCAGCCTACACTGACAAGCTGAAAGCCCTTCAGGCCAAGCTCCACGCAGAGCTTGACGGCCTGCCCCATCGCGACATCGTCACCTTCCACGAGGCATTCCCGTATTTTGCCAAGGAGTTCGGCCTGAACATCGTCAAGGTCATAGAGCGGGAGCCTGGCACCGAGCCGACCCCTGCCCAGCTGCAGGAAACCATTGAGGAAGTGAAGAAGCTGCCGGTGAAGGTGCTGTTCACTGAGCCCCAGTATTCGCCATCTGCCGCCGAGACCATCAGCCGTGAAACGGGAGCCAGCATCTATTCCCTGGACCCTGTGGTAACAGGCGAAGCTGACGAAAGTGCCCTGGACGCCTATATCACCACTATGGAAAAAAATGCCGCCGTCCTGAAGGAAGCGCTGCAGTAAAAAAGCACTGCCCCCCAAAACAGCACATCAATATCCAATAGCTAATAATCAATAGCTAATAACTAATGAGCAATAGCTAATAATCAATAGCCAAGTAATCAATAAGCAAATAATCGCTAAGCCAATAATAATTAAGCAAAAAAATCGCCGGGGAGCCTGCTCCCCGGCACATAGCATAAAAATTATTTTAGGCGGTGCGAACAATAACCGATACTCCATCGGGAATTACTGTCACACTGGCGTTATTACCCTTTATTGCAAAAGCACGCTGCAAAGCCTCCTGGAAGGTGGCCGCATGCTCCATGTGCATCTCCCTGATCATTTCAGGGCTGCACATATCAGTTACCATAATCACAGTAAATTTATCAAGAATCCTGGCCAGAATCTGCATTTCCCACTGGTCAGGGATAGTTTCATTCCTAGGCACCCTGGCAATCCGTTCCAAGAGGGCACCAGGGCTGGCCGCATCCCGGAGATTCTCATAGAAGGACTGTCCTCCATGACCATCGTTGCAGGCGGAAACCATGATGATGACGCCGCCTTCCTTGCAGTTGGCCTCGGCAGCCGTCATGCCCTTCACAGACTGATAGATATTCTGGTCCAGCGGATAGCCGCCATTGGTAGTCACTACAATATCCGAAGGATTTGCCTTGACCTCTGCCATCTTCAGCACAAATTCACAGCCGGTCACATGAGCCTGCTGGCTGTCCCCAGCAAAGGCGCCAATGACCTTCTTCTCTGCATCGATGACCACGTTCAGGATAAACGCCAGCTTTGCCTGCTGGGCAGCGTAGAGCATATCCCGGTGAATAGGATTATTCTGCAAAATGCCCGTCCTGGCATAAGGGCTGGCAATAAACTCGCTGCAATGGTTGGCCATGACGGTAGTGGCAGAAGCGATGCCAGGCAGGATGCTCTTCCTGCCGCCGGAGAAGCCTGCAAAGAAATGGGACTCAATGAAGCCCTCGGCAATCAGGAGGTCCGTATCAATAGCCAGGCGGTTCAGCTTCAGGGCACCGCCGGAAGGCAGCGTCCCCAGGTCAGCCATCCCGGCATCATCCCGGGAGTCATGCACCACAATCTTCTCCTCTGCTACAATCTTCTCCCCATACTTCTGCACCAATTCCTCATGAGTAGTAGCCCGGTGGAAGCCCGTAGCAATCAGGATGGTGATATCGATTTCAGGATTTGCCTCGCGAATCCGCCTGAGCAGGATAGGCATGGTCACATGGCTTGGCACCGGCCTGGTATGGTCGCTGGAAATGATGACCATAGACTGCTTGCCCTTCACCAGCTCCTCCAGGGACTGGCTGCCAATCGGGTTGTCCAGGGCACGCTCCACAATCTCCTGCTCCGTGCCTTCCATGCGGCAGCCGGCCGGGTCCGACTCCAGGACCCCCTGGAAATTCTCATCCGGGATTTCAATATTCATCCTGATTTTGTTATAAGGAATTTGCAACTCCATAAAAGACACTTCCCCTCTCTGTTACCTTCAACGTCCCGACTTCCCCTTAATTGCGAATTATTTAATATTGATTATACAGTAAATATAATCATTTGGCAACATGTTTTTCAAAAATTCATCTAACAAATTTCCGTTACATTTTCACATATTTTCGTGACAAAATTACGCTTGTACGATATAATACAGTGTAGTAGCGCAATACAGTTATTTTGCGACACAATAAGACACAATAAGGAGAGAAAACCATGCACATTCCAGAGAATTATCTAAGTCCCGGCACCTGCGCGGTGCTGACCGCAGCTATGGCACCTGTCTGGTACATGAGCCTGCAAAAAGTAAAAAAGGAACTGCCGCCGGAAAAACTGCCCCTTCTGGGAGTTGCTGCCGCCTTTTCCTTTCTCGCCATGATGTTCAACATACCTTTGCCGGGCGGCACCACGGGACATGCTGTTGGCGGTACGCTGATTGCCCTGCTTTTCGGGCCCTATGCCGCCTGCCTTGCCGTCAGCGTGGCACTAATCGTGCAGGCGGTATTCTTCGGGGACGGAGGTATCCTTGCCATCGGCGCCAACTGTTTCAACATGGCATTCCTGCTGCCCTTTGCAGGCTATTATGCCTTCAGCCTGCTGAAAAAATGCTTCACCTCAGACGCGATGCTGCCTGTTTGTGCCGCAGTGGCAGGCTTCATCGGCATCAATGCAGCAGCCCTTGCCGCCGCCATAGAGTTTGGCATCCAGCCCCTGCTGTTCACCAATGAGCTGGGACAGGCATTATATTGCCCTTATCCCCTTTCCATCTCCATTCCTGCTATGATGGCAGGACATCTGACTATCTTCGGCCTTGCCGAGGCGGTGTTTACAGGGGCTATGCTGGCATATCTTGCCAGGACGGCACCGGCATTTTCCAGCAGCACCACCAGGTATGCCGACAAGAAAATCGGGGCCTCTATCGCTGCCCTGCTGGCACTCATTATCCTCTGTCCTCTCGGTCTCATTGCCGAAGGCACTGCCTGGGGTGAATGGGGCGTAGAAGAAATGGCTGCCCTGACAGAAAGCGGTGTTCCTCTCGGCTACACTCCTGCAGGTATGATGGATGGTTTCAGCCTTGATGTGTGGTTCCCGGACTATGCCATCAGCGGCATGCCTGATGCCTTTGCCTATATCCTTTCGGCTATCATCGGCACTGCCCTGCTGGTTATTACCTTCAAGCTCTGGAGCTCCTTCGCCACCCTGAAATAAGCACCTCTACGATACCCACCCGAAATAAACATCCCAACATAAACCACAATGAGCAAAGGCATCATTCTGCGCCCCCCTTTCACCCTTATAACCTTAATTTACCAAAATGCGAGGGGATATTGCCATGCAGCTGCCTGACTGGCTAAAAAAAGAAGAACAGTATATTCCTGACAAGGACCGTGATTATTTTATTTCCCGGTCCTTTTTGCGTATCACAGGAATCCTGGCAAGATACGAAGCTGCCGCTCCGTTCCTGCCGGACAGACTCTGCCCTTCCCCCATGGCAGCCATTATATTCCTGCTGCTGCTTCTTCTGCTCGTTGTCACCAGCAGCCAGCCCTATTTTCTCTACACCGTGGCCGCCCTGCTGCTGGCCCTTCTCGCCCTGCAGGACGGACGCCGTATCAGCCGCCTGCTGCTGCCGTCACTGCTGGCAACCCTGTTCTCCCTGGTCATCCTGCTGCCGGCTATCCTCATGACCGCCAATCCCCTCACCCTGCTGCTGCCGGTCAAGACATTCCTCACCGTGCTGGCCTCCGGCATCTTCACCGGCCTTTACCCCTGGAACAGGATTACTGCCGCCATCAGCTGGTTCCATGTCCCCCAGCTGGCCATCTTTATTCTGGACACAGCCCTCAGGTACATCTACCTGCTGGGCAGCCTGTCCCGGGATTTCCTGACAGCCCTGCAGCTGCGCTCCATAGGCCGCAACCGCCAAAAAGCACGGTCGATGGCAGGGGTTACAGGCAATCTTTTCCTCAAGTCCCAGGAAATGTCCCGGGAGATGTATCACGCCATGCAGTGCCGCGGCTTTACAGGCACCTACCCCCACAGCCACAGGCGGGCATGGCGTCCTGCCGATATCATGCTTGTGCTGGCAGCTGCCGCCCTGCTTTTCATTTATCTGCGATTGGAGATGCTCTTATGAACAACACATCCTGCAACGAAACCGGCAGCCTGCCCCTCATCCAGCTGCAAAACATCACCTTCGGCTATCTGCCGGGACAGCCCGTCCTGAACAATATCAGCCTGAAAATCAATGACGGTGATGCCCTGCAGCTGGCAGGTGGCAACGGCTGTGGCAAGACCACCCTCATCAGGCTGCTGAACGGCATCGAGTTTCCTGACAAGGGCACATACCTCTTCCTGGGAGAGCCCGTCACCCGGCAGCGGCTGGCAGTCAGCGCCTATGCCAAATGGTTCCACCAGAAGATAGGCTATGTCTGGCAAAATCCCGATGCCCAGCTATTTTGCAGCAGCGTGGAGGAAGAAATCGCCTTCGGCCCTGCCCAGATGGGGCTGTCCCCGGCAGAAATCCGGCGGCGGACAGACGATACCCTGGCGCTTCTCAAGATAGAACATTTACGTCATCGCGCTCCCTACACCCTCAGCGGCGGCGAAAAGAAAAAGACCGCCATCGGCACCATCCTGGCCATCAATCCCCGGATATGGATTCTGGACGAGCCCTTGAACGACCTGGACGCCAAAGGCCAGCTCTGGCTGGCCGACTTTCTCACCAGCCTCCACAAGGCAGGCAAGACCATCATCTTTACCTCCCACGAGGAGCAACTTGCCGCCGCCCTCCATGCCACCAAAAAAGACCTGCCCTGACATGAGGGCGGGTCTTTTTTCAGCTATTTTTCAACTATGTATTTCAGCCATTATTTTATGCTGACAGCCCGGAACACGCTGGTATCGGCGCGGTGCCGGGACCTGGAATACTCAAAGGGCCTGCCATCGCTGAGAAAGGCCACCTGCGCCACCTGCAGCACCGGCAGGACGCCGTCTATCTGCAAGTATTTCTTCTCCGCCTCAGTAGGCATATCGGCGCTGATGACGCGATGGGCAGACTGTATCTGCAGCTTCAGGGTGCCCTCGATATAATTATAGATAGAATTGCGCAGCACCTCCTGCTTGATGCCCGGAATAACCTCGATAGGCATCTGGGTATACTCCACATTCTCAGGCATGCCCTCCAGATAGCGGACCCGGACGATATCATACACAAAATCATCCGTAGAAATCTTCAGCTTTTCAGCAGCCTCCGCACTGGGGTGCACTATCTCGAACTTCTTCACATCAGTGCTGACACGGCGCCCCCGGTGGGTGTTGCTGAAGCCGCCAAACTGGCCGCACGTGCCCACATTCTCCACATCCTCCTCCTGCACCCCCTTGACGAAGGTGCCGGAGCCCCGGCGCTTCACCACCAGCCCCTGCTTCACCAGCTCGTCCACAGCGCGCTTCACCGTGATGCGGCTGACGCCGTACTGGGCGCACATCTCCTTTTCCAGAGCCAGCTGGCTGCCCGGCTCGTACTTGCCATTGGCAATATCGTTATAAATATCCTGAGCAATTTGTTCATACTTATTCATACAGCGTTACCTCTCGTATCTATATATTTGCCATACCCATATAGGGCATTTGCATATCTTTCTTTTAGACATTATAGCACAAAACAACACATTTTCATATACATATATCACATTTTTATTCAGCAAAAGACATATTATCTAAAATAAAGATATGCTTTTTCCTCTGCCGCTGACAGAAAAAGCCTGCTTTGGGGGAGCAGGCTTCTCTGCGTGGGGCACTTCGCCAGCCAGCCTAGGGGACAGGCCGGCAGAAACGCCGCACAAAGTACGAATATAAATTTAAAGAAACTAGAGGGACGTCAGCACAGCATCACCTGTACCGACTATCAAAAACCATTATTCTCGCTGAGGCTCTTAAACCACACGCCAGATTTTTTAATGGTTTTCTTCTGAGTTGCCAAATCGTCTACAGCAATCAGGCCATAGCGATTCTTGTAGGCGTTCATCCAGGACCAGCAGTCAATCGGGGTCCAGAGATGATAGCCAAAGCAGTTGGCACCTTCCTCAATGCCCTTGTGGAGCCATTCCAGATGCTCCCTGATAAAGTCAATGCGGTAATCGTCATCGATTACACCATCGGCATTGCGGAACTTGGCCTCGCCCTCTACGCCCATGCCGTTCTCGGAAATATACCACGGAATGTTGCCGTAGTTGTCACGGACGTTGATGGCAATATCATAAATAGCCTTAGGATAAATCTCCCAGCCACGATGCGGGTTAATCCTTGCCTCAGGCCACTCGTAATCCTCAAAATGCTTCTCAGGCAGCCAGCCCAGGGACTCATCCAGCTCCGTCTCCCTCGCCTTGGCCCGGGCAGGGTGATAGTAGTTGACACCCAGGTAATCCACGGTATTGTTCCTGATGATTTCCAGCTCCTCCGGCTGAGATTCCCAGATAACGCCGTCATCGGTGAGAATCTTCACCAGCTCAGCCGGGAACTCGCCCTTCACAGCCGGGTCCAGGAAAGCATTGTTCTTGAATATCTCGGCAAAACGGGCAGCTGCCACATCCTCAGGACTCTCAGAGCGAGGGTAAGCAGGAGTCAGGTTGATGACGATGCCAATCCTGCCGTCCTTGATGCCTGCCTTATCACGGTATTCATGATAAGCCTGCACCGCCTTGGCGGAAGCCAGGTTGATATTGTAGATAATCTGCACGGCAGCCTTGCCGTCCACCTTCAACGGATAATGGAACTTGTAGAGATAGCCCCCCTCCGGAATAACCATCGGCTCGTTGAAGGTAATCCAGTCCTTTACCCTGTCGCCGAAAAGCTCATAGCACTTCCTGGCGAAGATAACGAACAAATCCACTACCTTCTTGGACTCCCAGCCGCCATACTGGTGCAGCAGCTCCACCGGTATATCGAAATGAACCAGGTTCATGATGGGGCGGATGCCCTTTGCCATGAACTCGTCAATAACTTCATTGTAAAAACGCACAGCATCAGCATCCACTTCGCCAGTCTCAAAATCCTTAATCAGGCGGGACCACTGAATGGAGGTGCGCACGGAATTAAGCCCAACCTGCTTCATGAGGTCAATATCCTCACGGAAGCTGTTGTAGAAATTGGATGCCACGTTAGGGCCTACCTTGTCAAAAAAGGCATCCGGGTCAGTATCATACCAATAATCAAAAATGTTGCGATGTGCCTTGTTGAAACGGCCTTCGGACTGTGGGCCGGAAGTTGCCGCTCCCCACCAAAAATTCTCTGGAAACTTGTACTGCATAATAAATCCCTCTTCTTTATAAATTTTTCATAAAACGCTTCTTTAAACAATGCTTTTGTAAAATGGCACGGCTATCCTCTGCCAGCCGTGCCACCCTTTTACACCTGCCCCTTACTTCTGGGACAGCTTTTCATACATATCTACCATCAGGGAAGCAATATCCCTTACAGCCAGTGCAGTCATGAAATGGTCCTGGGCATGAATCAGGAGCACAGACTTCTCAACCTCCTGCCCGTCACACTCGGCAGAAATCAGGTCCGTCTGCATCTGATGAGCCTCACCGATTTCCTTGCCGCCGGCAGCAATCTGCTCACGTGCCTTGGCGATATCGCCATCCTTGAACAAATCACGCAGGGCATTGATAACCAGGGCACGGCCATTACCTGAGTAGGTAATGATTTCCATAGACTGCTCTACAACCTTCTCGTCCATAAATTAAGCTTCCTCCTCGTCATATTCGTCCTTAACCTTGTTGCCGGCAATTACGAATGGTGCATAAATCGCAATATCAACCAGCAGCCATACTACCTGCAAGAGACCGCCCATCACAGAGCCTGTACCGATGGTGCCGCCGAAGAACAGAGGCATGGTCCAAGGCACCACATACTTAAAGATTGGCACCAGGCCAATGGAGATTGCCACATAACCGATTACAGTGTTTACCAGCGGAACCAGCACATAAGGCACCAGCAGCAAAGGATTCAGGACGATTGGCAGGCCGAAGGCGATTGGCTCCTGAATGTTGAAGAACATTGCCGGGGCACCCAGCTTGGCTACCGCTCTCCAGCTGTCCTTCTTGGAGAAAAGCAGGATGGCAATAACAAGGCCCATGATATGCATCAGGCCAGCCTCAAAGAAACCGTTGCTGAAGATATAGCTGGCGTCACCTGCCTGGTTGGCCAGCTGTGCAGGCATGTAAACCATGTTCTGAATAGCCGCAGTAACGTTGTGGCCATGAATACCGAACCACCAGAAGAACCATACAATAGCCTGATAAAGAATGGAGAACCCAAGGCCCTGGGAGAAACCCATCAGCGGCGCCTGAATCAGGCTGTAAATCAAATCGTTCAGGCAGCTAGAGCCCATGAACTGGCAGTTGGCCAGGATAGTGGAGAATACGGTGAAGAAACCCAGAGTAAAGAATACCGGCACCAGAACCTCAAAGGACTTGGCCACTGCCGGCGGTACAGTCTCCGGCATCTTGATCTTCATCTTCTCGTTATTGGAAAGCTTCACGAACAGCCAGGAAGCGATGGTGGCAACGATGATAGCAGTCAGCACGCCCTTGTTGCCGAAGTAGTTCATATCGAAGGCCCCCAGCTTCTCACCGGCCTTGGTCACAATCTGCTGCGGCGTCATGATGATAAAAGCACCGGTAGCAGTCAGGGCGGTGGAGAACTTGTCACCGCCCCAGATGCCGCCCAAGCGGTAAGCAAAGGCAATAACCAGCAGGAAGGAGAAAACACCGAAGCCTACGGTTACTACGTTGTTGCAGAGCCCCTGCAGCATCTGCAAGGTTGCCACGAAGCCGGAAGCCTTGTAGGCATCCCCGGTGAGGCCGGTAATGCTGGCACCCAGGTTCATGCCGTCAGGACCCAGGACAGTGCCCCACGGGTCCAGGACTACCCACTCCATAATACCGAAGAAGGAACCAACGATGATGAACGGCAGCAGCATGGAGAAGGAATCCCTCATGGCCAGCAGATACTTATTGCTGGACACCTTGCCGGCAATAGGCATCATGACTGCCTCAAACTTTTCAATTACGGAAGAATTCATTGTTTCGTTACACCCCTTTAAATGTACGTGAAATTAAAACTATAAATGCTTATTTCCCAGCCATCTTCAGAGCCTTGGCCAGAATCTTGTCACCGCGGAGCGTGCCATAGTCGCGCATATCAACCACGTCTACAGGGCACTTGCCGTTAACAACCTTCTTTACATCCCCCAGCATGTGACGAATCTGAGGGCCAAGCAGCACCACATCCGCACTGGCAACCTTCTGGTCCAGAATCTCTACGGAGAAAGCCTCTACATAAATGTCATCCAGCCCCTTCTTCTTGGCAGCTTCCTGCATTTTGCGGACAACGATGGAAGTAGACATACCTGCGTTGCAAACTAAGTAGATGTTCATGATAAAATTCCCCTCTCTTGACTTTAAAAATATCCTTAAATTTACTCCTGGAAGCGAACCCTGCTTTTTCCTTTCGCTTTGGTTCATCTCCCCTTGACAATTATTATTATATACATAGGCATATTCAATGTCAAGTAAAAGTTATATCTTTTTATAAAAAAATATAGACTTTCTTTTAGAGCGTGTAGAGCTTTTGAATATAAAAAGCTGTTCCCTTCCGCTAGACGGCTTTCCGCCGCCTGGCACCCGGAAGGGAACAGCTAAGATGAAAAGAGAAAAAGGAAATATGGGAAAATATTATGCAATATTATGAAAGCACACCCGCACAGCATGGCCAGCCGCTTTCCATCCTCCCATAACTCAGTTTCTTTAACACATTCAATTTTATCCCAATGATTATATTGGGACATTATCAGGCAAATTTGTCCAGTTATTTTTTGAACAAAAACAAGCAGGCTGTTGCACACAAAAAACAGGCTGCCGCAGAGATACATAAAGCATCAATGCAGCAGCCCGAAATTATTGTATTTTAATCATCCAGATGCTTCAGCACCAGGGAGCTGAGGGCAAAAAGTGCCAGGGCATTGGGGATAACCATCAGGTTATTGAACATATCCGCCAGCTCCCAGACCAGGTCATTGGACAGGCAGGAACCCAGGAAAACGAAAATAATTGCCACGAAGGAAAAGACCTTTGCCGCCCTCGGGCCAAAAAGATAAGTCACGTTAATCTTGGCAAACAAGTTCCAGCTGAGAATGGTGGAAAAAGCGAAAAACAGCAGGCTGACAGCAATAAACACGCTGGCGATGCCGTTGCCGAAGACGCTGGCAAAGGCCAGCTGCGCCATGTTGGTCTTGCTGACCCCCTCTGCCGTCCCGGAGGCCAGGATGCCCCCGTCAGCATACAGGGTGGAAATGACCACCAGAGCCGTCAGGGTCAGCACGATAAAGGTATCCACAAACACGCCCACCATAGCAGTAATCCCCTGCTCATGAGGATGCCTTACATTGGCCAGGGCATGGGCATGAGGGGTGGAGCCCATGCCTGCCTCGTTGGAGAACAGTCCCCTCTTGGCGCCCTGGCTGATGGCAGTCTTCAAGGCAGCCCCCCAGCTGCCACCCAAAAGCGCCTCAGGATTAAAGGCATAGTAGAAAATCATGCCAAAGGTATCAAGAATACGGTCATAATTCATCACCAGCACCAGAATACAGCCGGTAATGTACAGAAGCGCCATCAGCGGCACCAGCTTCTCCGTAATGGCAGCAATCCGCTTGACGCCCCCCAGGAAGACAAAGCCAGCCACAGCAGCTATGATGATGCCAATCCCCCAGGCCGGCACCCCAAAGGCCATGCTGCTGGTCTCACCGATGGAATTGGACTGCACCATGCAGCCCATAAAGCCCAGGGCCAGGGTAATGGCGATAGCGAAGAACACGGCCAGCACCCTGCCAAGAGCCCCCGGAAACGCCTCATGGATATAGTAGACAGGGCCGCCATGCACGCTGCCGTCAGCATTTTTGATGCGGGTCACCTGGGCCAGCACCGCCTCCGCATAGATAGTGGCCATGCCGAAGAAGGCAATCACCCACATCCAGAAAATCGCCCCCGGGCCGCCGGTCAGGATAGCGCCGCAGGCGCCTACGATATTGCCAGTGCCCACCTGAGCCGCAATAGCCGTGGCCAGGGCCTGAAAGGAACTCATCTGCCCTTCCCCGGCCTTGCCGTTAAAAGAAAAATTGCCGAACACCTTCCGCATGCCATCCCCAAAGCAGCGGATTTGCACAAACCTGGTGCGGATGCTGTAGAACAGCCCCACGCCTATCAGCAAAAACACCAGAATGTAATCAGAAAGATACCCATTCACCATCTGAACTACCGGCAGCAACTCATTAAACATCGAAACCACATACCTCCTTGCACAAAAAAACAGGTGCCCTGGCAATCTGCCAAGAGCACCCCGGAGCACAGGACCAAAGGCGGCACCAAAAGAACCGCCGTCAGCTCTGTCTTTTTACCTGAGAGTTTCAGCCCTGCCAAGGGCCTTGCACCTTCGGTATCCAACTTAATGGAATTCTCCAGAGTTTCCTCCTCTGCCAGTCTTTTTTATGCAATCCTGGCAGATTCTTCAGAATTATCAGCATCAACTATGTTATCACAAAATCATCTAACAGTCAACATGGAGCTGCACGAATTGACATACTCCCCATGTCTAAAGCCAGGGGATTCTGGGTAAACTGTGAGGCAGATTGAGAGAGATAAAGTTCACGTCCTCACCTTTTCCAATAAACATAATATCCTCACATTTTTTATCAGTCTCAAAAAAAAACCTTTGATTTCCAAATGTTTATGTGTTAGAATATATGTAATAAAAATTCGCTCTTTTTTATAAAGCATCACCATTATTTCCCCACTTCCCAGAGTGGAAAAATATCTACATTACATGTTATAATAAAGACGGTGAAAGAATTGACAACGGTAAACAAGAACGCTAATCCACCATTAATCCTCAAAGATGATGCACACTGGCAACGGCTGATAGCCAAGGTTAAGTCCATGACACTGATGGATGATATCTTCTTCAACTGCTTCATGGAAGACGATACAGCTTCCATGCAGTATGTCCTGAACATCATCATGGAGCGAAATGACCTGACAGTCATCAGCGTCAAGACCCAGTATGCTGTTCCAAACATCTATGGCCGGGGCGTCCGCTTCGATGTATTGGCTGTCGACCAGTACGGCAACGAATACAACTTTGAGGTGCAGAACGCCAGCAGCGGGGCTGCTCCCAAGAGAGCCAGGTACAACATCGATATGCTTGACCTGCGCCATCTGAAAGCAGGCGATGACTTCGATGACCTGCCAGAAACCTATGTAATCTTCATTACAGCCAAGGATGTGCTGGGCTACGGCCTCCCCATCTACCACATTGACAGGCATATCAATGAGCTGGGCGTACCATTCAACGATATGGCTCATATCATCTATGTCAATGGCGAAAACAAATCCGCCACGCCCCTGGGCAGGCTCATGCAGGATTTCCAAAATGCCGACCCGGCCAAAATGCACTCCAAGCTTTTAGCAGACAAAATGAAGTATTTAAAATCTCTTGATGAGGAGGTAAACAAAATGTGCAATATCGTAGAAGAATACGTTGCCGAGAGAATGGCCGAAGCAAAGGCAGAACTTGCCAAAGCTGAAGCTGCCAGAGTCAAAGCTGAAGAAAAAGCGGCAAGCAGCAAACTCGATTCCATAAAGAACCTTATGAAAAATTTACACCTGTCAGCTGAAGATGCTATGAGTGCCATCGGCATCCCAAAATCAGATTATACCCAGTACCTGGCCCTGCTCTAACTCAGCCATTCCCTCGATAAGCCGCAGACCACTGCGGCTTATTTTAATTTCTCAAAAAATTGTGATACAGATTGTAATGCAGAAAGTTCACGTCCTCACCTTTTCCAATAAGCATAATACCCTCTGGGGGACACATCCAAAGCCTCGCACAGCCTTTTTACATTGGCATACTCAGGGCAGGCCTCTGCCGCCTCCCGGATAAGCTGATACAGCTCCGTGTTGTTACGACCGCCAGCATTAAGTTCCCCGCCTGACCGTCTTGCCTTGCACAAGACCTCTTTTTCTATTAAGAGTTCATTGGACCTTCTCTCCAGCACCTTCATCCTGTCCGTCAATTCCAGCGTCACCTTCTCCAGCTGCCTGACGCGGCTTTCATACAACTCAACATCTGCCAGCAGCTCCTGCAGTTTGGCTGCCACATCCTGCCGGTCATACTCCCTGCCACCTGCCTCATCTGCTGCCCTTAGCCTGGCCGCAGATTTCCTGCTGCTATTTGCCTTCACCGGCCCCTGCAAGGCTTCCATGCCGTTAGCAGCATACATA
>JALFXV010000074.1 GCA_022786545.1 Selenomonadaceae bacterium | reverse complement strand
CAGGAACTGGATTGGCAGGTACCTGCCCTGAATACGGCTTTTGCATATTTTTCAAATGAGCAGCTAAGATATGATTATTGCCAGAAAGCATTGTCCTTCATGGTGCATATCAGTCCGAATAATCTTCTTAATAAACTGGGGCTTTGGGGTGGCCTGCCATATATGGTATTTGCAGAACAGCGATTGCTTGCCATGCTGGCAAAAAAATACGGCATGCAGCATGGCATGAAAGCTGGAACCTTCAGCGATATGAATTGCCTGTTCAATGATTGGCAGGACAGCTTTACGCATATCTGGGGGCATAAGCAATTTTTAAAAGATAATGATGAGGAAGCTTTTTTGTTTTGTTGCAGATGTGCAGCCAGAATACGCACAGATTACCATGATATGTTTGATAGATTGAGCAAATTAGAATGGTTCCATAAATATGCCTTTTAAGGCAACAGCCATGTGCCAGGGAATACCTGCGCTGGTGGAGGGTAAAAGGCAAGGTGTGGTTTACCTCTGTGCGTAAATTCAAGGGACTGGAGGCAAAGGCTGTACTGCTGATAGACGGAGATGTAAGCAAATTGCACGAGCCGCTAATGCAACGTATTTTGTATGTAGGCTGCTCCCGGGCAAATGATTATTTGCAGATAGCTCTTTTGCGGGAAGGTGGCACTGTTTCAGATACAGAAAAATATTATACCAGATTGTTGTGTGAATGACTTCATAGTGGCATAGCTGGAATATTTTCATAAATTCTTTTATAAATAAAATGCTTTTTCTGTTTTTATTTGCTATAATTAATGTAGTGGGTTTCTGCATTGTTTGAGAACGTCTAAAAATAATTAACTTTATAATAGCGATGGGGATATATCGCCATTTACTGTCTGAAAGCCCGATGAATCAATGATTTAGGGCTTGACATCATAGGAAGGAAGTGTTTTTTATGTTGCTTTTAACTTATTATGGCCATTCGGCTTTTGCCCTGAATGATGGCAAGGATAAATTGCTGTTTGATCCGTTTTTTTCCGGCAATCCTCTGGCAACTACTACGGCGGATGTGGTGACCTGCAATTATATCCTGGTATCTCATGGTCATGGGGACCATCTGGGGGATGCACCTGCTATTGCAGCACGCACCGGGGCTATGGTGATTGGCACCCCGGAAATTCTGGAAGCCTGCCGGGCAGAGAACGGCCACGGCATGAATATCGGCGGCAGTGCCAAATTCAGCTTTGGCAGCGTGTATATGACCAGGGCTATTCACAGCAGCGGTGTGCCGGGGCTGCTTTCCTGCGGCTTTGTGGTGAATATCGCAGGCAAGAATGTTTATTTTGCAGGTGATACGGCTCTTTTCAGCGATATGGAACTCATCGGGAAGCGGTTTAAGCTGGACTGCGTCCTGCTGCCAATCGGTGATAATTACACTATGGGCATTGAGGATGCGGCTTATGCGGTGAAGCTTTTGCAACCTAAGCATGTGGTTCCTGTGCATTATAACACCTGGCCGGTGATTGCAGCGGAGCCTGAGCGTTTTAAGGCACTGGTGGAAAAGGATACTGATTCCCAGGTGCATATTCTGGCACCGGGGGATGCACTGGATATAGATAAGCTATGAAAAATAACTCGGCTATCAACTCGGCTATAGTTGCAGATATAAAGCCAAATATAAATTCAGCTATAAGCTCAGCCATAGGTTCAGCTGTCAATTCCGCAAGGAGCCAGGCTGAGAAAACTGCCCAAAGGGAAAAACTGCTGGTGCTGCTGGGGCCTACTGCCTCCGGCAAGACAGACCTGTCCATCAGGCTTGCCAAGGAATTAGGTACGGAGATTATTTCCGGGGATTCCATGCTGGTGTACAAGGGCTTTGACATCGGCACGGCAAAGCCAACTGTGGAAGAAATGTCAGGCATCCGGCATCACATGATTGACATTCTGCCGCCGGATGCCAGCTTTAACCTGATGGATTTTTTGCAGCAGGCCAAGGAGGTTATTACCAGGCTCAACCAGCAGGGAAAAATTCCCCTGCTGGCAGGCGGCACGGGACTGTATATCCAATCCCTGCTGGAGGGCTACGAACTGAACAGCCAGAGTGAGGATACATCATATCGTGCTTATCTGGAAAAGCTGGCGGAGGAAAAGGGCAGGGAATATGTGCATGGCATGCTGGCAAAGGTAGATCCCCAAGCGGCAGCCAGGCTGCATATCAATGATTTTCGCCGTATTATCCGGGCCTTAGAGGTGCATCATCTGGGGGGCGGCCAGCTTTCTCAGAAAAAATCCAGAGAATTAGTATATGATTGTTACGTAGCTGGCTTGACATGGCGGCGTGATAAATTGTATGATAGAATAAATCAACGAGTGAATATAATGATGTCCCAGGGACTGCAACAGGAGATTATAAATCTGCTGAAATCAGGTGTAGCACCTGATGTGCAGGCCATGAAGGGCATTGGCTACAAGGAGCTGCTGCCTGTTCTGGCAGGCAGGGACACGGCATATAGCTATGATGTGTCGGGCCACTGCGAAAATTCTGGCTTGCCGGAATTTATAACCATGCAGCAGGCTGTGGCGAAAATCCAGCAGAACAGCCGCCACTTTGCCAAGCGGCAGCTGACCTGGTATCGCCGTATGCCGTATATTCATTGGTACCAGCCGGAATTATACAAGGATACCGGCATGCTGGCAGATAATCTGCTTTGGGATGTACAGCGTTGGATTAAGAAATAATAAGCTTATACTATGTAGGAGAGGGAAATCATGACAAAGGCAATCAATTTACAGGACAGCATTTTAAATCAGGTTCGCAAGGAGAATATCAGCGTGATCATTCACCTTGTCAATGGCTTTCAGATTAAGGGATTTGTCAAGGGATTTGACAATTTTACCGTGATTATGGACTCACTGGGCAAGCAGCAGCTGGTGTATAAGCATGCTATTTCCACCATTACCATGAGCCGCCCGGTGGATAATTTTGAAAAGAAGGCTGAAAGCGCCGAGCGTGCGTAACGGGCCACTGACAGCATGAAATATATGAGCGGCAAGGATGGCAGGCAGAGGGGCTTTGAGGTCATCTCTGCCTATATGGGCAAAGGCGTCGAGCTGCCGGTGCGAAAGACAGGCTCCAGCGCAGGCTATGACATTCAGGCAGCTGAGGATGTCACCCTGCTTCCTCATCAGGTTGTGCTGGTGCCTACCGGGCTGAAGGCATATATGCAGCCTGATGAATACCTGGGGCTGCATGTGCGCTCAGGCTTTTCCATCAAAAATCAGGTGAGCTGCATTAACAGCCAGGGGATTATTGATGCGGACTATTATAACAATCCTGATAATGAGGGGCATATCATGCTGCCCCTTATTAATCATGGGGAAAAAGCAGTGAAAATAGCCAGAGGCATGCGGGTTGCCCAGGGCATTTTTTATCGCTATCTTCTGGTGGATGGCGATAGGGCAGGCTGTGGCGCAGGGCGCGGCGGCGGATTTGGCTCTACGGGAGACAGGTAGCTATGGATATGGGGTTTGATTTGTTTTCTGCGGCAGCTGCCGAGGAGGAAAGCAGGAGCAAGGCGAAGTACGAGCCGCTGGCCCAGCGGATGCGCCCAAGAAAATTTGAGGAATTTATCGGGCAGGAAGAGGCTATGGGCAAGGGCAGGTATCTCCGGCGGATGATTGAGCAGGATATGCTTCCCTCCATGATTCTTTTTGGCCCCCCGGGAACCGGCAAGACCACTATCGCTATGATGATTGCCGGTATCACCAACAGCCATTTCAAGCGGCTGAATGCTGTTTCCTCAGGCATTGGGGATATCAGGAAAATCGTGGATGAAGCGGCGGAACAGCGCAAGTTTTATCAAAAGCGCACCATCGTGTTTATAGACGAGATTCATCGCTTTAACAAGAGCCAGCAGGATGTGCTGCTTCCTTATGTGGAGGACGGCAGGCTTATTTTGATTGGCGCCACCACCGAAAATCCTTTTTTCGAGGTGAACCATGCCCTTTTGAGCCGGGTGCGCATCGTGCGGCTTTATGCCCTGTCTGACAACGATATTCGCAGGATGCTGGAGCAGGCACTGCATGATTGTGAGCGGGGGCTGGGCAGCCGCCGTATTGCCTGTGACGAGGAGGCTATGGCTGCCCTGGTGCGCCTCTCCGGCGGTGACGGGCGCATGGCACTGAACCTGCTGGAGCAGGCGGCTTCCATGACGGAGGACGGTGCTGTGATTGATATGGCACTTCTGGAGAACCTGTTTGGGGAGCGCATCCAGTGCTATGACAAGAACGGCGATAACCACTATGATACGGTATCCGCCTTTATTAAGAGCATGCGGGGCAGTGACCCTGATGCGGCAGTTCATTACCTGGCCCGCATGATTGCCGGTGGGGAAGACCCCAATTTTATTGCCCGCAGGGTGGCCATCTGTGCCGCCGAGGACGTGGGCAACGCAGACCCTATGGCACTGGTGGTGGCAATGGCGGCTGTGCAGGCCGTGCAGTTCGTGGGCATGCCGGAGGGGCGTATTCCCCTGGCGGAGGCTGTGACCTATGTGGCCTCGGCTCCCAAGAGCAGCGGAGCCTATATGGCCATTGACGAGGCGCTGGCGGATGTGCGCAGGGCGGACTGCGGCGCTGTGCCAGCCCATCTCAGGGACTCCCATTACAAGGGGGCTTCCAAGCTGGGGCATGGGCTGGACTATATTTATCCCCACAATTATCCGGGCAATTTCACCGTGCAGCAGTACCTGCCGGATAAGCTCAAGGACAGGGTTTATTACCATCCTTCTGACAACGGGCGGGAGCATTATATCCGTGAATACCTGCAGAAATGCTGGCCGGAGCGCAAGCGATAGCAAAACTGCCTGCAAGCTGGTTGCACAGCCTTTTGCGGAGCCGATTGCCGTACATGGCAGCAGATTGAATTTTATGTACAATTCTGATACATTCACTGAGCCGGTTGCAGCGCATGGCAGCAGGTAAATAGGTAATTATAAAAACAGGAGCGTAGTTTTCTTTATGGCAACCATGACGGAATGTGAGTTAAAGGCAGGCGTTATCTTCGGGGATAGCAATACTGCCGAATATGTCTATATGCCTGCTAGCGAACTGGGCCTGGACAGGCCCGTCTGCGTATATGAGCAGGGCTGCAGCAGGGAGGATGTGGATTTGCGTGAAGCTATGGCGATTATACGCCGCCGCAGCCTGCGCCACGCAGCGCATCCCAGGCTGGGCAGCAATTCCTGCTAACTATGCTGAATACATCAACTATGCTGAATACATCAATTATGCTGAATATGCTTGGCAGCATATTCAAATCAGCAGACAAGTAAGCAGGCAAGCAGTATGTATCTTTGGGACTAAAGTAGCATTTAGTCCCTTTTTTGTTGCTTTTTCGCAAATTTTTCTAATTACCTATTGACATACTAGACAAATAGGTTTAATATACAAGCATAAGGTTTGAACCACATAGTAAAAGATTAAAGAGTTAAGGAGGCGAAGGGTTATGCAGAGATTAGCAAGGCTTTCAGCCTGGCACCAGAGCACTTTCGTCATGTGCAGGCAAAGATGATGATTATGGATTGATTAATAACGGTTGATGATGAAGATAGAGCGATTGGCGTTAATTTATATCGATTAATATCAAATAATGGCAATTAATAACAATTGATAGCAGTTAGCGTAGATAAATTAAATTGAAATGAGGTATTTATTATGAGCAACTATAAATTTGAGACTTTGCAGTTACACGTTGGGCAGGAGCAGCCGGATCCGGCTACCGATGCACGGGCAGTGCCTATTTACCAGACTACTTCTTATGTGTTCAGGAACTCTGCCCATGCGGCAGCCCGTTTTGGCCTGGCTGATGCAGGCAACATCTATGGCCGCCTGACCAACTCCACCCAGGGCGTTCTGGAGAGCCGCGTAGCTGCCCTGGAAGGCGGTATAGCTGGTCTGGCAGTGGCAAGCGGTGCTGCGGCTATTGACTACACCATTCAGGCACTTGCCGGTGAGGGGGACCACATCGTTGCCCAGAAGACCATCTACGGCGGCAGCTTCAACCTGCTGGCACACACCCTGCCTCGTTATGGCATCAAGACCACATTTGTGGATGCCCACAATCTGGATGAGGTAGAGGCTGCCATCCAGCCTAACACCAAGGCAGTATATCTGGAAACCCTTGGCAATCCTAACAGCGATATCCCTGACATTGAGGCAGTGGCAGAGATTGCCCATAAGCATGGCCTGCCGCTGGTAATTGATAACACTTTTGGTACTCCGTACCTGATCCGCCCGATTGAGCATGGTGCCGATATCGTGGTACATTCCGCTACCAAGTTCCTGGGTGGACACGGTACTTCCCTTGGCGGCGTTATCGTAGACTCCGGCAAGTTCGATTGGAAGGCCAGCGGCAAGTATCCTGCCATCGCTGCGCCAAACCCTAGCTACCACGGTATTTCCTTTGCCGATGCAGTAGGCCCTGCTGCCTTTGTCACTTATATCAGGGCAATCCTGCTGCGTGATACCGGTGCAACCATTTCTCCTTTCAACGCCTTCATTATCCTGCAGGGGGTAGAGACCCTGTCCTTGCGGGTAGAGCGTCATGTGGAGAACACCAAGAAGGTTGTTGAGTTCCTCAGCAAGCACCCTCTGGTGGAGAAGGTAAACCACCCATCCCTGCCTGACCATCCTGACCATGAGCTGTATAAGAAGTATTTCCCTAACGGCGGTGCTTCCATCTTTACCTTCAATATCAAGGGCGGGCAGAAGGAAGCCCATGCCTTTATCGACAATCTGGAGATTTTCTCCCTGCTGGCAAATGTAGCAGATGTAAAGAGCCTTGTTATCCATCCTGCTACTACTACTCACTCCCAGCTGACTGAGGAAGAGCTTACTGACCAGGGCATTTATCAGAACACCATCAGGCTTTCTATCGGCACTGAGCATATCGATGATATTATTGCGGATCTGGAAAAGGGCTTTGCAGCAGTAAAGTAAGTTTTGCCTGCACATCTTGCCGAATCATTCCGGCAGAGTTGCAAATATAGCGGACATTCAAAAAAGGCGGTTGTGGCCATCACCATACAGGTGTGGCTATGACCGCCTTTTTGATGCAACAGCTTAAATTATGACGGCTCCTTTTCCTGCCAGCAGATATAAACTGCCAGGATACCTTCAGACAGGGACACACTGATTTTTTCAGCAAGTGCTTCGTTGCTGATAGCGTAGGGAAGCCCCTGTACCAGTTCTGCTTCCTGCAGGGGCCAGTATACCCCCTGAATGGTAACGCCGGAAGCGACGGCAGTCAGTGGCAGCAAGGAAATGGCCTTAGCATGCCGCCTGAAGGATATCGACAGCTGTTCTTGGCCGCGCAGAAAAAAAACAGCCTCCTGCTCATCGGCAATGCAACCTTGCAGATTGCTGTGCCCAAAGGAAAAAACGGTACTGTAGGCGTGGTCAAAGCGGCCTCCCATAGCCCCAGTCAGAATTGCAAATTTCTGCTCAGAGACAGCCATTTCCAATGCCAGCTGGGTATCTGTATAATCCTTTTTGATTGGAAATTTGGCGATAGGTACGCTGCTTTGTTCTGCCCACTGCCATGCCTGTGCCGTAGCGCTGTCACCATCACCAATCAGCTTCGCCGGTATCAGACCTGCATGGCAGCAGCAGTTCACGCCCCGGTCAATGGCCCATAGTTCCCTGCCCATAGCCGCCTGACGCAGCCAGCTGCCTGACGGAGCCCTGCCGCCCCCTGCCAGCAGCAGTTCTTCCCGGGGCAGGGGAGAGGAATAGGCGGCGTGAAATTCCGGCAAGGTTATTTCATGTTTGTTTGTTATCTGCATTTTCTTTACCTCCTGCTGTTCAGGCTGAACAAATATATTGTCGTATGACAGCCCCTTCCTGTCAATACCTTTCTGAAAAGCCTCTTGATTGTAAATGAAGAAATTTTCCTAAAATAAAAGATATTGCCAATAAATATATACAATTTCTCTTATTTTTATGTTATAATTAATGTCAAGATAGATTTTTGCATTTGTTCATTGACAAATTCTTAAAAATCTGCTATTCTTATAATATAAATTAGATAATAATTATTATTTATAAAGAAAAATTATAAGATATTTATCTGTATTTTATACCAAGGTATGCCAAGGTGGCCAGCTGGTGAGAAAGTGTGTGTATTATAATTATGTGCTATATTTAAAGGAGGGGCTTTGGATATGGAGCATTTAGCATTGAGCATCAGGGTTCCCATTGAGCAGGACAATCCCAGCATTGTCCGGGATAATGCAAAGTGCATCAAGTGCGGTATGTGCAAGGAGATTTGCACCAATCAGATTGGTGTGCATGGCACATATACCTTTGAAGAAACCAATGGCATGGCTGTCTGCATCAACTGTGGCCAGTGTGCCAATGTATGCCCGGTAGACAGCATCACGGAACGCTATGAGTATCCTGATGTGAGGACTGCAGTGCAGGACAAGGACAAGGTCGTAATCGTCAGTACTTCGCCATCTGTCAGGGCGGCACTGGGCGAAGAGTTCGGCATGGCTGATGGCAGCTTCGTGCAGGGGAAGATGGTTGCACTCCTTAGAAAACTGGGAGCTGACTATGTGCTGGATACCAATTTTGCTGCTGACCTGACCATTGTAGAGGAAGCTAGCGAACTGATTGAGCGTGTCACCAAGGGGACGGCACCGCTGCCGCAGTTTACCAGCTGCTGCCCGGCATGGATAAAGTATGCCGAAATCTATCATCCGGAAATCCTGCCGCATATTTCCACAGCAAAGAGCCCTATTGGCATGCAGGGGCCTACCATCAAGACATACTTTGCCCAAAAGATGGGCATTGACCCGGCGAAGATTGTCAACGTGGCACTGACGCCGTGTGTAGCCAAGAAGTTTGAAATCCGCCGGGATGAGATGAAGGATGCGGCAGATTATCTGCAGGCCGAGGGTATGCGGGACATGGATTTTGTCATTACCACCAGGGAATTGGCCAGATGGAGCAAGGAAGAAGGCATTGACTTCGCTGCCCTGGAAGACAGTGATTTTGATAAGTTCATGGGAGAGGCATCCGGTGCGGCTGTAATTTTTGGCAATACTGGCGGCGTAATGGAGGCTGCCCTGCGGACGGCCTATGAATACATTACAGGGGAAGCTGCTCCTGATGTGCTGTTCCAGCTGGAGCCTGTCCGCGGCTACGATGGCATCAAGGAGGCCGAGCTGAAAGTAGGCAATCTGGATGTGCGGGTTGCTATTGTCTACGGCACCGCCAATGCTGAAAAGCTGATTGCAGACATTCAGAAGGGCACAAAGCAGTATCATTTCGTGGAGGTTATGACCTGCCCTGGAGGCTGCATCGGCGGCGGCGGCCAGCCTAAGAACCTGGAAAAGGACAGGGATGAGGTCAGGAAGTCACGCATCGCCAGCCTGTATGCCCAGGATGCTGCCATGAGCCTCCGCAAGAGCCATGAAAATCCTGACATCAAGGCGGTTTATGAGGAATTTTACGGCAGACCGCTCAGCGAACTGGCTGAAAAGATGCTGCATACCTCATACAATGATAGAAGCAGTATTATTAGCAGAAAAAATGCCCCTGCTGATGAAGCGGGAAATGCAAATAAAGAAGTAGAAGGAGAGAAGAACATGAAGACATGGAAGTGCAAGATTTGTGGTTATGTGTATGAGGGTGACAGCCTGCCGGCAGATTTCAAGTGCCCTATCTGCAAGCAGCCGGCCACCTCTTTTGAGGAGATTGCTGCGCCGAAAGCCGAGGCTGCTCAGGGCAGCAAGTATGCTGGTACTGAAACTGAAAAGAACCTGCACACTGCCTTTGCCGGTGAGTCCCAGGCAAGAAACAAATATACTTATTTTGCTTCTGTGGCACAGGGCGAAGGATTTGAGCAGATTGCGGCACTGTTCCTGAAGACTGCTGAGAACGAAAAAGCACATGCTAAGATGTGGTTCCAGGAACTGGGCGAACTGGGTGATACCAAAGCCAATCTCGCAGCAGCTGCTGAGGGTGAGAACTATGAGTGGACCGATATGTATGATGGTTTTGCCAAGACAGCCGAAGCAGAGGGCTTCCCTGAGCTGGCAGCTAAGTTCCGTGCTGTAGGAGCCATTGAGAAGCACCACGAGGAGCGCTATCGCGCCCTGCTGAAGAATATCGAGCTTTCCCAGGTATTTGAGAAGAGCAAGGTACAGGTGTGGGAGTGCCGCAACTGTGGTCATATCGTGGTTGGCACAAAGGCACCTGAATCCTGTGAGGTATGCGGCTATGCCCAGAGCTATTTTGAGCTTAATACGGAAAATTATTGATAGCTGATTTATCAATGACGGATGCAGTATAGAGAAAAGAGCATGTAGCGCATTAAACAAAAAAATCTGCCAATATCACAATAAGTGGTGTTGGCAGATTTTTTTATCTGAAAGAAAAACAGATGCCAAAGAGGAAATCACGGTTGAGCAGGTAGAAGAAATATTAATCATTCTGTAATACATCCAGGCAAATCTGGGAAAATTACAGTAAACGAACAGTCATTGTTTTCATGAAAAACAGCAGGATAAAAATAGTTCATGCTGATACTCCTTTCCTGAAAAGCTGCCTATGAAATTGACAGATACACGCATTGTGTATATAATTACTTTCAAGGGGGACGAAATGAAACGGTCAGAATTGTTAAAGTTATTGAAAAAGCACGGTTGCAAGTTTGTAGAGCATGGCGGAAACCACGACATATTCTACAGCCCTGTTACGGGAAAGTGTTTCCCTGTCTGGAGGCATGCCAAGGACATAGCTCCAGGAACGGCTAATGCCATTCTTAAACAGGCAGGGATAAAGTAGTGGAGGTGTTGCAAAATGAGTAAGTTCGTATATCCGGCAATCTTCAGCTGGAGCAGTGAGGATTGCACATATTATGTTACGTTTCCTGATATAGAGAGCTGCTTTACGGATGGTGACAGTATAGCTGAAGCTATGGAGAATGCTTCCGATGCGCTTAATCTTATGCTGTATTACATGGAAAAAACAGGGGAGGCACTGCCGGAGCCGACACCTCTGGAGAAAGTACCTGTTCCTGCCAATGGATTTGTGAATCTCGTTATGGCTGATACAGCTGCTTATCAGGAAGTTATAGAGCGTGAAAACAATCCAATCAATTACGCCAGGAAAAAGGCTGGCATGAACATCAAACAGCTTGCGGCCCTGCTGGATGCGCCGTATCGTACTGTCCAGGAATGGAATGCAGGTCGCAGGATGCCACCAAAGTGGGTGCAAAACCTCATTGTGGACAAGATACAGGCTACTGTATAAGTTTTGAATATTAAGAATAGCCCCAGGCTGCCGCAACTATCTGGCCATACTGGATAGTTGCGGTATTTTTTATTCCAGCCGGGCAGAACGCGTCCGCATCCAGCTCAATCAGCTTCACAAAAAAAAACAAGGGTTTAAAGCACTTTTTCAAAGCTATTACATCCGATAATTTATACCTGACTTAAAAGCCGCGTCATATAAGGGTTTCTTGCCAGTTTTTACCCCAAATTCCAAAATCGTTCCAAAATCGGTATCGGTGTGCAGTTAGTTGCTTTTCCGAGAAATAAAACATATAATAAAACTAGAATGTTCCATCCAGTGCCGCTCTCATATCGTCCTTGCCTTTCTGGGTGACATGGGAGTAGTATTTGGAGGTAATTCCTATTGAGGAATGCCCGAGCCGCTTGGATACAGCTTCCAGTGAAACACCATTCTCCAGTAGCATGGTGGCGTGTGTATGCCGCAGGCAGTGGGTGCTGCCACCGCCGAAATTATTTCGGCACCATGTGTTGAAGTAGTGGAACTCTGACGGATTGATGGACATGCCGGAGAACCTGTACACGCAGACGAAGCCGTCCGAGTTGTAGGTGTTTCCGTCAGCTTGCAGCTGGGCGGCAACCTGGCGCCTGCGCTCTGCTTTAAGCATGGCGCCAATCTTTTCCCCGAATGGGATGGTGCGTACGCTGCTCCTGGACTTTGGCGATGATTGCCATTCACCGCTCTCCAGCATGGTGCCGTTCACAGACAGCTCCATGTTCTCCAGGTCAACATCCTGCCACCTGAGCCCCAGAGCCTCGCCGATGCGCAGGCCTGTATGGTAGCAGATATTGATAGCAAGGTAGTAATGGTGGCCCGGCGGCCACTTCTCAAAGATACGCTGCATCTCCTCAGCGGTAAATATATGGACATCTTCTGTACGGCGTGCCGCATCCTTCGGCAGCCGTATATTTTTTACGGGGTTGTTCATCCGAAAGCAGCATGGCTCAACAGCGTAGCTG
>JALFXV010000066.1 GCA_022786545.1 Selenomonadaceae bacterium | reverse complement strand
GACAGGGCATATAAGCTGTTTTTCAGCAATAGAAAGAATAATCTCCGTACTGCGCCACCATCTTTCAAGAAGGTCAGCAAGTATAAATCCTTCACATTGAAGCAGGCTGGCTGGAAATTGAACGAGGCTGATAATAGCATTGTTATTGGAAAGCAGCGTTATCGTTATGCCAAATCAAGGGAAATAAGTGGTACTGTAAAAATACTAACCATCAAAAGAGATGCACTGGGGGACATTTATTTATATTTTGTATGTGAGGCAGCTGAGAATACAGTCATGGCTAGAACAGGTAAAAGTGTCGGCTTTGACTTTGGTCTCAAAACATTCCTCACAGCTTCCGATGGCAAGGATATAGAAGCACCATTGTTTTTCAGGCAAAATCGTCTGGCTATAGCCAAAGCAAACAAAATACTATCCCGTAAGGCCAAAGGCTCTAAAAATCGCAGGAAAGACAAATTGGCACTGGCAAGGCTGCATAAAAGAGTATATAACCAGCGCAATGACTTTCATTGGCAGACAGCTCACCGGCTGGTAGGCGAATATGCCTTAATCAGCCTGGAAGATTTGAATTTAAAGGGCATGCAAAAGCTGTATGGCAGGAAAATTTCTGATCTTGGCTTTGCGGATTTTTTCAGCAAGCTGGAATATCTTGCAGGCAAAACCGGCACATCTGTTGTCAGGATAGGCAGATACTATCCTTCCAGCCAGCTGTGTTCCTGTTGTGGCTATCAGAACAAGGATATAAAGAATCTAAAAGTAAGGACATGGCTCTGCCCTAAATGCGGGGCTGTCCACAATCGTGATAAAAATGCTGCCATAAACATAAAATCAGAAGGTGAAAGATTGTTTTTCGCCTGAAATTAATGTGGGCAGGGCATTGTCCACTGCGGAGAGAACTCGTAAGACCTGCTGTTAAGGCAGGCAAGGTTCGTTATTATCCCAGAATCTCCTGGCTTTAGCCATGGGGAGTATGTCAAAATAATCAGATATCTACATTTCCTGGCATAGCGTATTATTCTGATGATGCTAGTGAAAATGGTGCGGAAATATGCCTTAAATTGGAAATAGATAATAAGCTTTTTTTAGGATACGGGAATACTGTAAAAGGTGTACATAAGCACGAAAAAATAGTAAGTCAGGATACTGTAGAAAAATTGTTGCAAAGGCTCAATAGTAAAGACAATCCATACAAACATGCTCAATATGGCAGTGCATTTTTAGCGTGGCAATATGTATTTCTTGAGGAAGCTGAAAGCCCGGATTTTAAAAATCCTAATGCCGCTTTTTATCGTCTGCTGGACAAAGATTATTTTGAAAGATTCACATCAAAATGTGCTGATACGATGATAGAGCTTTTAAAAAAGTAAAAATATAAAGCACTGTGAGTGGGAGATAAGTTGTTGCAGGAATGTAGCTATTGACAGATATGTGACTTCTTGAATTTAGAAGTAATGACGATAGGCTGTTGCAGGAATGTAACTGTTGGCAGATATGTGATGGGCGGAGAAGGCGGTGCCAATGCAGGGCATTGAGACGCGCCTTGGTGCTTAGCGATACGCGAGCCGAAGGCGAAGCGTGAGCTTAGCACCGCTAGGCGTGGATAATAGCGAGAGCGTGCCCGCATTGGCATTGCCTCTCCACCCATTGGAGCCTAACATAGAGAGCCGGACAATTTGACAGGGAGTGAGTGTATGCTGGAGATTATTTCAGGGCGGGCTGGCAGCGGCAAGACCGCCTATTGCCTGGAGCAGATCAGGAATAAGCTTTTGGCGCAGCCGGCAGGAGAGGCCATTATCCTGCTGCTGCCGGAGCACATGACATACAAGGCAGAGCGCGAGCTGGCAGCCATGCTGGCCAAGGAGGGCAGGGGCTTTTGCCGTTGCTATGTTTACGGCTTCCGCCGCTTTGCCTATCAGGTTTTGCAGGAAACCGGCGGCGGGCTGGAACCTGGGCTGACAGACCTGGGCAGGCAGCTGCTTCTGCGGCAGCTTCTGGACAGGCGCCGGAAGGACAAGAGCCTGTCTGCCTTTGCCAGGGCGGCAGGACAGCGGGGCTTTGCCGCGGAGCTGGGGGATATTATCAACGAGCTGAAAAGCTATTGCATTTCGCCGGAGCTCTTGCAGGAAATCAGCAGCCAGATAGCAGAAAAGGATAAGCGTCTTTCCGGCAAGCTGCAGGATATGGCACTCATCTATCAGGATTTTAATGAAGCCATGGCAGGCAGCTACAATGACGGCAAGGACATTCTCTGCAAGCTTTTGGAAAAGCTGCCCAAATCACGGATTGTGCAGGGGGCGGAGCTGTGGCTGGATGGCTTCCTGTTTTTCAATCCCTTGGAGAAGCAGCTTTTGCAGGTGCTTTTCGGTCTGTGCAGCCAGGTACATGTATCCCTGACGCTGGATAATAGCACCTTATCTGACGGCCAGCCATGGCAGAATGTGCCACGGGAGGATATATTTTACCGCAGCCAGAGTACGAGAAACTATCTCCTTGAGTTGGCAGGGGAAATGAACATGGAAGTCAGGGAGCGGTTCATGGCAGGGGGAGCCAGGTTTGTATCGCCGCTCCTTAGAGACATGGAGAGGCAGTGGCTTTCCAATCGCCCAGTACCTGTCAAGATTGTCAAGAGCAGCCAGAGTGATAAGGGCAATAAGACTAATAAGAGCAATAATAATAATTTGGGAAATAGTGATCAGCAAGATGCAATTGACGTAATTAGTGCCCAGCTGCGCATCACGGAAGCCGCCACTATCAGGCTGGAACTGGAAGCGATGGCTGATGATATTGTGCGGCTGGTGCGTGATGAGGGCTACAAATGGCGCGACATAGGCATCCTCATCCGGGATGAGGACAGCTATGGCAGCATGGCAGGCATGGTTTTGCAGGAGTATGACATTCCCTTCTTTAATGCCGCCCGAAGAAAATGCACCCATCATCCATTAGCAGAACTTATACGCTCATCCTTGGCCATTTGTACCAGCCGCAACGGCTGGAGCTATGAGAATGTCTTCGGCTGCCTGAAAACAGGCTTTTTCAAGGAAGCCTGCGGTCTTTTGCCGGATGCCCTGGATGAATTGGAAAATTATGTTCTGGAGTTCGGCATCAAGGGCAAAAAAATCTGGGCGCAGCCGGAGGATTGGCAGTTTGTGAGCCGGTACAGCATTGATGAGGAAGAAGAGGACGAGGCAGATGAGGGGCAGCTGCAGCGGGCAGCCCTGGCAGACGGGCGGCGCCGCCTGGTGGCAGAGCCCCTGCTCAGGCTGCAGGAGGCGTTGCAGGCTGCTGAAACTGCAGCAGACATGGCGGAGGCGGTTTATGGCTTTTTGACGGAGCTGCAGGTGCCCCGGCAGCTGGAGCAGTGGGCGGCAGGGGACGAGCAGCAGGGCAGGCTGGAGGATGCCAGGGAGCATCAGCAGGTATGGCGCAGTGTCATGGAACTTCTCGACCAGCTGGCAGAACTGGGAACTGGCTCCGGGGAGCCGTCTCTGGCTGAGTTTGCCTCTGTGACCGGGGAGGGGCTGGACAGCCTTTCGGTGAGCCTGATTCCGCCGGGTCTGGACTATGTGAGCCTTGCTTCCTTTGACCAGAACAGCCTGGACAACCTGCGGGCGATTTATGTGCCAGGGGCCAATGCCGGCAGCATGCCCCGCCATTCCAGCGAGAATGTTATCCTGTCGGATGCGGACAGGATTTACATTAATCAGGTGGAAGCCGGGGACAGGCGGCATGACAGGCGGCTGTCCGTTATAGGCCAGGAAAACAGCTACAATGAGGGATATCTTTTGTACAAGAGCTTTACCCAGGCCAGGGAATATCTCTGGGTTTCCTACGCCCTGTCTGATGACTCCGGGGCAGGCAGGGAACCGGCCAGGCTGGTGCAGTGGCTGAGGAAGCTGGTGCCGGAGCTGAAGCTGGGGCAGGTCTTGCAGGGAGCTGGCTTTGTGGCGGAGGGCAGGCAGGCCCTTTCCGGCCTGGGCATCGCCCTCAGGCACTGCAAGGATTATGGCATCATGGAGGAAAAATGGCAGGCGGTGTACAACTGGCTGCTTTCTCAGCGTGCCAAAAATAAAAAATCCTATCCGGCCAAGGGGCTGACGGCTCTCCAGAAGGCCCTGGCCAGCAGGATGGGAGCTGACCGGCTGCCGGAGGAACTGGCAGGGCAGCTTTTTGCTCCCAAGGGCTATCTCCGGGGCAGTGTTACCCGCCTGGAGAGGTACAATCGCTGTCCTTTCCAGTATTTTGCCCAATATGGCCTGAAATTGCAGGAAAGGAAAATCCGCGGCTTCAGCAGCCCGGAACTGGGCACCCTGCTCCACGGCGTACTGCGGGAGTTTGGCGAGCAGCTGAAGCAGGAGGGCAGGCGCTGGAGCGATGTGGCGGAGGCGGAGCAGCGGCAGATGTGCCACGCCATCCTGCACCGGCTGGCGCCCCGCTTGCAGAATAATATTATTTTCCAGCAGAAGCGGTTGGAAATCCAGCTGAGGCGCATTGAGAATACGGCGAATTTTGCCCTGAAGCGGCTCTGCGCCTTTGATGCAGTAAGCAGGCTGCATCCCTGCTATTTTGAGCAGGGCTTCGGGATTTTTTCCCGGGATGAAAATCAGCGGGCGGTGGAGCTGGTCTACAGGCTGTCCAATCACAACATGCTGTCCCTGAACGGTCAGATTGACCGCATCGATATGACGGAGGACGGCAGCTACTTTATGGTTATGGACTACAAGACAGGCAGTGCCTCCATCAATATCATGGATGTGTACTACGGCATCAAGCTGCAGGTTCTGACCTATCTCCTGGTGGCAGGCCAGCTTCTGGCGGAGCAGCAGGGCAGGAGCACTGTGCCGGTGGGGATGCTGTACTGCTTTTTGAAGCGTCCTATGGTGAGCCTGTCCAGCCACAGGGAAAGCAGCCGGGAAGTGATTGCGGAACTGGAAAAGCGGCTGAAGATGCCGGGCTGGATTGTGGCGGACGAGGAACTGGTGCAGCTGATAGATAGCAGCCTGTCTGCCTCCGGGGAAAGCCGCTTTATCCATGCAAAGCTGAAGAAGGACGGTAGCCTGGGCAAATCAGAGGTATATCTGAGGACGGAGCGGGAGCTGGAGCTGCTGCTGGCTTATGTGGAGAAGCTTTTGCAGGGAACCGGGGAGGCGATTCTGGCCGGGGAGATTGCGCCGGAGCCTTACCGGGACAGGGATGGCTTCAGCAGCTGCGCTTATTGCGGCTATCATGCCTTGTGCGGCTTTGATGCCCAGCTGGAAGGATTTGGCTACAGGCAGGTGCTCAAGCAGAAGGATGTGGATTTCATGCAGAATATTGAGGCGGAGCTTTCCCCGGAGCAGGTCAGGGCAGTGGATGAGCGGCTGGCAGGGCGTCACGGGCAGAATGACAGGCAGAGGGATAATCAGGCGGATGCGCAGGAGGTGGACAGCTGATGGCATGGACAAGGGAACAGCAGAGGGCGATTGACCTGGATGGGAAAAATATTCTGGTATCAGCGGCGGCAGGTTCCGGCAAGACCGCCGTGCTGGCAGAGCGGGTGGTGAGCCATCTCCTGAGGCCGGAAACGGACGAGGGTGCCTGGAACGTGGACGAACTGCTGATAGTCACTTTTACCCGGGCGGCGGCAGCGGAGATGAGCCAGCGCATCGGCATCAGGCTGCAGCAGGCTATTGCGGCAGAACTGGACAGGGAGAAGCCGGACAGGGGGCTGGTGAGCCGTCTTGAGAGGCAGGTCATCCTCCTGTCGGGGGCGTCCATTTCTACTATTGACTCTTTCTGCCAGAGCATTATCAAAAATAATTTTTCCGCTTTGGACCTGGACCCGAAATTCCGGGTGGCAGATGAAAACGAACTGCTGCTTCTGCAGCAGGATGTGCTGGATGAGCTTTTTGAGCAGCGCTATGAGGCTATGGACGAGGTGCTGCTTCGGCTGGGGGAGCAGTACGGCACGGACAGGGGCGATGGCAGGCTCTGGGATATCGTGCTGAAGCTCCATGAAAAGGCCATGAACCAGCCTTTTCCGGCAGACTGGCTCAGGGGGCTGGCAGAGGACTTTGCTGGCTTTTCCGGCAAAGCTGCCCATCTGAGGGACTATGGCAAGTGGTGGCAGGTGCTGATAGATGAGCTGCGCACCGGCATGGCACGGGCAGAGGACGAACTGGCGGAGTTCAGCCTGCTGGTCAGCCAGGTAGATGACAAAAAGGCCCGGGCCAAGTACGATGAACGGCTGGACAGGGCCAGGGAAATCGTGGAAAGAATTATGTCTTCCCTGGCCGGTGAATGGGATGAGATTTATCAGGCATTTCGGGTGCTGGAGTACAAGGAAACAAATTTCAAGACCATGCCAGGCGGCAAGCTGGAGGTGGATGCAGACCTCAGGGAGCAGCTGAAACAGGCTAATGCCGCCCTCAAGGAAACGGTGGCTGCCCTGAAGGACAAGTACGTGCTGGATGATGAGGCGACCATGCTGGCTGATTTGCAGGGGCTGTCCGGGGAGGCGGAGGGGCTGGCGGAGCTGGCCATCGCCTTTGGGGAGGCTTACGCGGCTGCCAAGCGGGAGCGGAACATCATTGATTATGGCGATATGGAGCATTTTGCCCTGCAGCTGCTGCTGTCACCTGAGTCTGTACAGGGGAATATCCAGCCGTCAGAAACGGCTCTCGCCCTGCGCAGGCGGTACAAGGAAATCATGGTGGACGAGTATCAGGATACTAATGAGGTGCAGGATACCATTGTCAGGCTGATTGCCGGGGAAAATGGCGGCAACCTGTTCACTGTAGGGGATGTGAAGCAGAGCATCTATGGCTTCCGTGCCTCGGAGCCGGGGCTTTTTATTGGCAAGTATGAGACATACGGGGCGGAAACCAGGGCTGGTGGCTGTGCCAACGAGCTGATTTCCCTGGGGCGCAATTTCCGCAGCCGCCGGGAGATTCTGTCAGCGGTGAATTTTGTCTTTGCCCAGCTGATGACCAAGGAGCCAATGGAAATTGACTATGATGAGAATGCCATGCTGAACCCGGGAGAGCCCTATGGCTATGGGGAGCCGGAGGAAGGGAGGATTATGCCCCTTGCCGAAGCGGTGGAGCTGGATATTATTGCTGAGAAGGGACTTGAGGATACCGGCGGGGCAGAAAAAAATCCGTCAGATGCTGCCAATGGTGCCGGCGGGCAGGAACAGGTTCCTTCTGAGACAGGCGGCGGAGCTGAGGAGGAGCTCAGGAACTTCCAGCTGGAGGCGCAGCATATTGCGGACAGGCTGAAAGAACTGAAAAAGGGCGGCTATCTGGTGTTTGACAAGTCCCTGGGGGAGAGGAATAATGGCTACAGGCCCATGCAGTGGCGTGATGTGGTGGTGCTGCTGCGCTCCGGCAAGGGCAAGGCGGAGGTGCTGCAGGAGATTTTTCAGGCCAATGATATCCCTGTTTTTGCCAGCACGGAGGGAGGCTATTTCCAGGCTACGGAAATCCAGGTGGTGTTGTCCCTGCTGTCGGTGATTGACAATGTGCAGCAGGATATTCCGCTGGCGGCGGTGCTCTACTCCCCGATAGTGGGCCTCAGTGCCGGGCAGCTGGCAAAGCTGCGGCTGTCTTCTGAGGGAGGCAATCTCTATCAGGCCATGCTGAATGCCAACAGTGCCGAGGTGAAGCTGTCCGCCATCATCAAGAACAAGCTGGCGGATTTTCTGTCCCGCCTCAGCAGCTGGCGGCAGCTTTCCCGACGTGCAGGGGTGGCAGAGCTCTTGTGGCAGGTGTACCGGGATACGGGCTATTATGATTACGTTGGCTGCATGCCGGGGGGCGTGCTACGGCAGGCAAACCTTAGGATGCTGATTGCCCGGGCGGAGGAATTTGAGGGAACCAATTACCGGGGGCTGTTCAGGTTCCTGGGCTTTATTGAGAAGATGAAGAATATGGACACGGATTTGTCCGTGGCCAGAACCCTGGGGGAAAACGAGGACGTGGTCAGGATTATGACCATCCACAAGTCCAAGGGGCTGGAGTTCCCTGTAGTTGTGCTGGCAGATATGGGCAAGCGGTTCAACCTGATGGATACTGCTGACAGCATCCTTTTGCACAAGGACCTGGGGCTGGGGCTTGATAATATTGATGTGGAAAAAAATGTCAAGTATCCCTCCTTCTCACGGCTGGCAGTCAGGGCGAAAATGGTGCAGGAAAGCAAGGCAGAGGAACTGCGCGTCCTCTATGTAGCCATGACCCGTGCCCGGGAAAAGCTGATTATGGTGGGCAGGGTAAAGGATGCCGGCAAGGCGGCTGCCAGATGGTGCCGCTATCGGGAGTACGACAGGAGCTGCCTTTTGCCGAGGTATGCCATCTCCGAGGCAGGCTCCTATCTTGACTGGGTGGCTGCGGCAGCAGCAAGGCACCAGGCTGGGGCGGCCTTTGCCGGGGTGCTGGAGATGACCTGCGAGCAGTATGTGCAGGCCCTGGGATACATGCATGTCGCCCCGGGCAGGGAGTCCCAGTGGCAGATACGGCTGGTGGATGGCAGGGATATCCATCTGCCTCAGGTGGCTACCCGGGAGGCCGGGCAGCTTCTGGCGCTGGTGACAGGCAGTGAGCCCCTGCCTGTGGCGGAAGCAGTATCTGGCGAGATAGAGCGCATCCTGGGCTGGCAGTATGATTTTTTGGGCACGGAGGAAGTGCCTGCCAAGCTTTCCGTATCCGAGCTGAAGAGGCGGTTTGCCCGCCAGCTGCAGGAGATGGGGCAAATGGCAGAGGGGGCTGCCGCTATGGCGGTCAGGGAGCAGCGGGAGTACAGCTTTCCGCGGCCTGAGTTTTTGCAGCGCAGGGAGGAAGCCAGGGGACGCCGTACCAGCGGCACGGAGTATGGCACCCTGATGCACAGCGTCATGCAGCATCTTGACCTGGCAGGGGAGCTGACGGAGGCCGGTATCAAAAATCAACTGTCAGGTCTGACGGAGCAGGAAATCATCACGGCAGACCAGGCAGATATGGTTGGTACAGGGCAGGTTGCGGCATTTTTTGCCTCTTCCCTGGGTAGGCGCATGACAGGGGCGGAGAAGCTGTGGCGCGAGCTGCCTTTCTGCCGCATGTTGCCAGCTGGCAGGTTTTATGATGAGGTCAGGGATGATAGTGCGGAGATTTTTAATCAGGGCGTTATAGATGTGCTGTTCCAGGAACGGAATGGCAGGGTGGTGCTGCTGGATTACAAGACGGACAGGGATACATCGCCGGACGCGGTCAGGGAAAAATACCGCATGCAGCTGGAGCTTTATGCAGAGGCGGTCAGCTCCGTGCTGGGCCTTGAGGTAGCGGAAAAATATTTGTACATGTTGCGTGATGGCAGTGTAATTCAGGTATAATTTGTGCTATAATATACAAATTAGTGTTATATTTGTATATTGTATGAGTAATAGAAGGAGCGTTGTAAATGTCTGACGAGGAGAGGGTGTTGGATAAGGAGCATGAATGGGATTTTATTGTAGCTGGCTGGCCCAAGGAGGTGCAGGAGGCTGACGGGGAGCTTCTGGCACTGGAACATTCCCTGGAGGACATGCTGGAGGTGGCAATTCAGCAGACTGTCAGCCGTTGCAAGCGGTATGCCCAGGATAACGGCTATCCTTTTACAACCTTTCAGCTGAATAAGAGCCTGATTTTTTTCAATCGTGCCGTGGAGGAAATGTCCATCAGGGATGTGCCGCCGGAGGAGCGCACCGAGTTCCGGGATAAGCTGACGGAGAGGTTTCTTGCCTATCTGGATGAGGTGATAAGCAGCATGCGCACGGACGAGCAGATTGCCAGGATGAAGCAGGGCATAGATAATGACCGTTTTCCGGGGGACATTATCGGCATGGCGCTGATAAACCAGTCCCTGCGGCTTCTGGCCAAGGTGCTGGGGCCTATGGCGGATATGAAGCGGCATGACTATATGGCAAAGAACCGGGGCGTGCTGCTGGAGCTTTTGAATAAGCATGCCAGCCAGCTGGATTTGGGCAAGGAAATCTGCTGAGGCTGAATTTCCTGTAATTGCTGGTGATTAGCTTTCATGTTATTTGTAATGTTATTTTGCAGTTTATGGTAATGTAGTTTTGTAGTTTTGTAGTTTTGTAGTGAGTGTAATGAGGTGTTTGAATGGCAGGTTTGCGTTTTCTGACTGCCGGTGAATCCCACGGCCAGTGCCTGACGGCGATTGTGGAGGGGATTCCGGCAGGTCTGCAGGTGGATATTGAGTCGGTCAATCGCGATTTGGCGCGGCGTCAGCAGGGCTATGGCCGCGGCGGCCGCATGAAGATTGAGACGGACAGGGCAGATGTCCTCAGCGGCATCCGCTTCGGCGAGACGATGGGGGACCCGGTGACCCTGCGGGTTGTCAACCGTGACTGGCAGAACTGGACTGACCGCATGAGCGTGTTCGGGCCTGAGTTCGGGGACAAGGTGACGGCAGTCCGCCCGGGACATGCCGACCTGACCGGCGTGCTGAAGTATGACAGGGACGATGCCAGGGATATCCTGGAGCGTGCCAGTGCCAGGGAGACTGCTACCCGTGTGGCTGTAGGGGGCCTGTGCAAGGAGTTCCTGCGTGCCTGCGGCATAGAGGTGGTAAGCCATGTGGTGAAAATCGGCGGAGTTGCCGTGGATGAGGCCAGGATTGACCGGGAGCAGATTGGCAGCGGCACATCGGAGCTGAACTGCTATGATGCTGTGGCGGAGGAAGCCATGAAGGAGCGCATCCGTCAGGCCATGCAGGAGGGAGATACCCTGGGGGGCGTGTTCGAGGTGCTTGTCCGGGGCGTGCCTCTGGGCCTTGGCAGCCATATCCAGTGGGATAAGCGTCTGGATGGCAGGCTGGCCCAGGCCATGATGGCGATTCAGGCCATCAAAGGCGTGGAAATCGGTGCAGGCTTCCAGTGCGGCGAGCTGCCGGGGAGCCAGATTCATGATGAGATGTTCATGGATGACGGGCAGAACGTGTACAGGAAGACCAACCGCGCCGGTGGTCTGGAGGGCGGCATGAGCAACGGGGAGGAGATTGTGGTCAGGGCCTGCATGAAGCCGATTCCTACACTGATGAAGCCGCTTCATTCCGTGGATATCGCATCCGGGCAGCCGGTACTGGCATGCAAGGAGCGCAGCGATGTGTGTGCCGTGTCTGCCGCTTCCGTGGTGGGCGAGGCTATGGCAGCTATGGTGATTGCCGAGGCGATGCTGGACAAATTTGGCGGCGATGCCATGTGCGATGTGCTGGCGGCTATTGAGGCTTACAAAGGCAGGGTGCAGGCATGAAGAATGTGGTCCTGATTGGCTTTATGGGCACCGGCAAATCCAGCTGCGGCAGGGCGGCGGCCCAGCAGCTTGGCTATCGCTTTGTGGATTTGGACAAGGAGATAGAGGACAGGTACGGCATGGCTATCCCGGAGATGTTCAAAAAATACGGTGAGGCGTATTTCCGGGATAAGGAAAAGGAAATGGTGCGCTACTGGGCGGCCCAGAAGAATACGGTCATCTCCACCGGCGGCGGCACGGTCAAGGATGCGGAGAATGTGGCTCTGCTGAAGGCTACGGGCAAGATTATCTGCCTAACTGCCGATGTGGATACCCTGCTGGCGAGAACGGATAAGCAGGGCAGGCGCCCTGTGCTGGATGCCAGGGCGGCAGAGCTGGGGGGAGACCGCAGGCAGGCAATCCGGTCCCTGCTGGATGAGCGCCAGCCTATGTATGAACAGGCGGATTATGCCGTGGACACAGGGGAATTGAGCCCCCTGCAGGTGGCTATCAAGATAGCCGAGTATATCAAGAAATTCTGACACAAAAAAATCCCGGTGCGGCGAACAGGCAGCAGCCTGCAGGCCCGTACCGGGATTTTTTTTATTTTTTGCTGGTTAATGCTAGAGGGTGAGGCGGTTGCCGCTGAACCTCTTGCTCTCGTAGAGGCGCTGGTCGGCTGCCTCATATAGCTCATGGAAGCAGGCTCCGCTGTGCCCCTTGTAGATAGCAGCACCTACGCTGACAGAAATCCTGCGCCCCTTCATCTGGGGAATCTGCACAGTATCCAGGATAGTGAAGAACTTGGATACCATAGACGTCAGCATGGTGGTGGTGGTGCAGTTCAGCAGGTAGAAGGCAAATTCATCCCCGCCCAGCCTCAGCACCACATTGCGGGAACCGAAAGCCTCTTTCAGGCTGTTGGCCACGGTAATCAATACCTTGTCGCCGATGCCGTGCCCATAGTTGTCATTGATGCCCTTGAAATCATCGCAGTCCAGCACGCCGAAGGCGCCGGGGTGACGATTCTGGATGTAGGCACTGATTTTCCTTTCACCGCTGGCGCGGTTGTCAATGCCGGTCAGGCCGTCAGTTTCGGCGATTTTTTGCAGATGGTTCTGCATGCGCTTTTCCTCGTCAATAATCTCGCAAACATAGAGGAAATGTGTTGGCTCGCTGTCCTGGTTGTACTGTGCCGGTACCAGATAGCCCCGAATCCAGCCCATAGTCCGGGATTCGTACTCGATTGTGATATAAGGCTTGTCCTTGATGCGCTGGGTCAGGGTATTCAGGTCGGAAAACTCAAACAGGCTCCGCCAGTAGTCTGGGTGGGCATCGGAACGTATATAGGCAAGCATGGCCTCCCTGGCGCTGCGCCCGCTGGTAAATACCTTGCGCATGGCACGGTTGCCCTTGATTTCCAGGAATTTGTCCGAGGTCAGGTCCAGGTAGTAGCAGCTGTCGAAGATGGACTGCAGCCCCTGCACGATGCTGTTGAACTCCACCAGCTCGCCGTAAGCGGTTTCCAGCTCCTTGTGCTTGCTCTCCAGTTCTGCCTGCTTTTCCTCCAGCATGGCGGCACTCTGCTCGGCGGCACTCTGTGCTTCCTTCAGGAGGCGCTGTTCCTCGTATTCCTGCTTTCGCTGCATGGTAATGTCGTTGCCGATGACGGTCATGATGACATGGCAGGTCTGAGGGTCCACGGCAATCAGGCCGGTAATGCGGTGATAAGTATCGGAGGACTTGTGCCAGAACTCAGCCTCGCAGTTGCTGATGCCGAAGTAAAAATCCTTGAGCAGGTTACGGCAGGTCCAGTTCATGCCGCTTTTGCCGTTGGAGCTGATAAATTCCAGCCCCAGCAGGTCGATGGCGTTGCTGATGAACTCATCGTAATTGCACGGGATGTCCCTGCTTGCCGCCTGCAAGGGTTTTAAGTCACTGCTGCAGGTGAACTGGTCCAGCAGCATGCCGGTGGTCAGGTCAACATGGTATATGTAGTCGGAAAAATGCATCAGGACGTTCTGGGCCGAGTCCCGCTCATTGGTGGCGATATAGCAGGCAGTCTCAAGCTGCTGGTTCATCAGCACCCGGGCGGTGACATCGGACACAACGTCAATGATGATATTTTCCCCGTTTTCCAGCAGGATGTTCTTGGAGGAAATCGCCATGTGGTGCACGGAACCATCAGCATGGGTGATGGAGCACTCATGGTCGGCTGTCTTGCCTACATTCTGCAAAATAGGCATATTACGCACGGGTTCCGTACCATCGGTGATGACCACGCGGCGGCGCAGTTCCTCAATCGTCAGCCCCTTGTAACCGCTGTCGTGGCTGATTTCGTACAGTTCCATAGCGGTATCGTTCATGTAGAGGATTTCCAGGGTATCGCATTTATAGGCAATAATTCCCGCCTGCTGCATCTTCAGCATTTCCTGATACATGCTGTTCTGGAACATGTACTCCTGCATGTCATCTGCCAGCTGAAAAAGGGCGTCCTGGCTTTCCAGGAGTTCCTTGTTCAGGGCGGACAGTTCCTGATTCTGGGCGAAAAGCTCCCGGTTCTGCTGCTCGATGGCCCTGTCCTGCTGGGAGGTCTCGTTGCGCAGCTGGGAAATCAGCTCATAACGCTTCTGCTCGGCAAGATGCTCTCTGGTAATATCCCGGGCGGACAGAACCACATGATGGGGCATGCCACATTCCATGTCTATCAGGGTTACGAAGAAATGAAGCCAGCGCTCGCTGCTGCGCACCCTGACAGGAACCTTGATGCCAAATTCCGGTGTTTCCTTGTTCACATGGTTGCGGATGTATTCGCAGGAAATTTTCAGCTGCAGGTCGGCCCGGTGCGAGTCGGGAATCATCGATGTGATAGACGTAGCTATGGCTGTGCTGTAAAGTCCGTCCGCAGGAAATTCCATAGGAATCTTGCTGGACCAGCGGACACATCTGAACCAGTCATGCTGAACATCTACATAAAAAGCCGCCACAGCCGACCGGAATAAGGCCATAACTGTAGCTTCAGCAAATTCTTTCGTTTTCAATTCATCACTTCTGTCCATCGCAACTATCCCTATAATAAATATTCACAAAATTATAAAATCTAATACGACACCTAATTATATCACAAGTAAGGGGAAGGGGTAAAGAGGGGGAGACGTATATCCCAGAAAAAGTTTTTAATTATCAGTTTCCACACCGCAATTTTTCTCATGGCTAACGCTTTGACTATTGGCCAAATCGTGATACAATAGACCAAGACATTTTGCTTTTGTTTTTTGCGCTGCTGAAGCGGCAGGGATATCTTTCAGGGTTGCAGGGAGATAAGCTATGGATATTCATGTTGATTTGTTGACAGGGCTGCCGGACAGAAGGTATTTCTGGCAGCTGGTGGATGAAAAGCTGGCGGAGCACAGCGAGGGTGCCTGCATGCTTACGATGAATATAGAGCATTTTAGCTACTATAACAAGTGGTACGGCAGGCAGGAGGGAGACAGGCTGCTGGCGGAGATTGCTGCTTTTTTGCGGCAGTGCGGCAGGGACCTGGGGACTATTGCCGGCTATATGGGCGATGATGTATTCTCCGTTTTCTTTTATTCCTCCGGGGTAGATGTGGCGGAAAAGGTGCGCCAGGGGATTATTGCTATTTTGCAGACAGTAAGGGATAACGAAATCTTTAGGCCGATTTTCGGAGGCTTTGTCCTCAAGAAAGGCATGGAAGCCGGGGCTATGGATTTGTTTGACTACACTGTCAATGCCATAGGTCAGGCAGTGGATTCCCTCAATACGGGGATTTACTGGTTTGACGAGCAGCTGGCCAGGCAGATGGTGGAGGAAATGGAGCTGATGCCAAGGATTACCAGCGGCATGGAAAAGGCCCAGTTCACCTTTTACCTGCAGCCTAAGTGCCAGCTGCGGGACGGCAGGATTGTGGGGGCGGAGGCCCTCATGCGCTGGATTAGCGATACGGGGGAGGTCATTCCGCCGGACAGGTTTATTCCTGCCCTGGAGAAGAACGGCTATATCATTCAGCTGGACAGGTATATCTGGGAGAAGGCATGCCAGGTCATCTGCCGCTGGATGGAGCAGGGACGGCGCATCCTGCCGATTTCCGTGAATATTTCCCGCATCGACATCATGGAGATGGATGTGGTGGATGTATTCAGCCAGCTGCTGAAGAGGTACAAAGTTCCGGCGGAGTACCTGGAGCTGGAGATTACGGAGAGCGCCTATGCTGCCAAGGAGGCGCTCATCAAGGAGGCAGAAACGGGGCTCCGCAAGCTGGGCTTCAAGATTTTGATTGATGATTTCGGCAGCGGCTATTCCTCGCTGAATATGCTGAAGGATATTCAGGCGGATGTGCTGAAGCTGGATATGCGGTTCCTGGACATGAATAAGGACAACTACCTGAAGGGCAGGAATATTGTCAGCTCCGTGATTACTATGGCGAACCAGATAGACCTGCCGGTGATTGCCGAGGGGGTTGAGACGCTGGAGCAGAGCGAAATGCTTCTGAGCCTCGGCTGCAGCTTTGCCCAGGGGTATTATTACTATCGTCCGATGCCGATTTCCGAGTATGAGTTTTTGCTGGAGGACGAGAACAATATTGCCACCTGCAATATTACCAGCCGCAAATCGGGCGCTGCGTATCTGAGGGATTTGGCGCAGTATTTCGGCATGGTGGCGGAGGTAAATCCCTTTACAGGGGAATACCATATCATTCATCACGATGAGAACTTCCGGCTTGCCTTTGGCAGCAGGCCGAATACCATTGAGGAGTACATTGAGGAAAGCATCAGTGAGGGGTTTGTGCATCCTGATGATGTGGCGGGCTATCTGCGCCGCAGCAGCATGTCATATATCAAGGCAAGGCTGCTGGGCAGGAGGCTCAGGGTTCTGTATGATTTGCGCTACCGGCGCAACGGCGTCTACAAGTGGTATACCTTTGAATGTCTGCAGCCCAAGGCATTTTCCCTGGAGGCTCCCTGGGTGCTGTTTACCTGGAAGCGTGCCAATGAGGACGCCTCGGAGCGCATTGACGCCCTGACGCTGATGCACAATATCTTCCGCAAGGTTATCAGGGTGAACCTGCGCAGCGGCTGTTTTGACGTCTTGAAAAAGGACAAGGACGAGCAGCCGGGGCTGTACAGGGATGCCCACAATATTGTGGATTACGCTACGGTGTTTTCCAAGAAATTCGTGCATCCTGATGACCGTGCCACCTATGAATGGTTTGTGGAGCAGCGGCGCGTGCTGCAGCATTTCCGGGACAATGGCGGCGAGCCGCTGCGCATGAATTTCCGGCATAAGACGGCTGAGGGCTACAGGGACTGCCAGATGGAAATCTCCAAGAGCGTGGAGTATTCTGCTGCCAAGCCTGTCCTCCTGGTAACTATCAGGGATTTGTACAAGGCATGAGCTTGGGCACGGGCGTGATATTTCTGCGTATTCTGCACCTCTGATGGCAAATTCCTTTCTGGCTGAAAAAATCCCCTTTACAAAATCATTTCAATATAATATACTACCATGTGCTGTGCAAAGGAAGGGCGTACCGGCGGATGTGCTGCCGGGCTGGCTGCTGCTGCCTTTGCGGTGGGCAGAGGTTATTGTTATGTTGAATAGGTGAGGATATAGATGATGCTTGAAGGACTGGGCAGGCTGCGCCAGCACAAGGGCTACAGCATGCACATGATGGCAGATTTTTTGCAGATTTCCCTGGAGGCTTATGCGGAATTGGAGTTTCAGCTTAGGGAGGCAAGCAGCAGGGAAAAGGAAATCCTGCGGGTGCTGCTGGAAGCGGAATGAGTTTTTTCAGGGTGCTGCGGCATAGGCCGGCTCCGGGGCAGTTTGCAAACAGGCAGGCTTTCAGGATGGATTTGCCGTCTGACGCCCGAAAGATATATGTTTTGTGGTAAAATAGCTGCTACAGTGGGGAAGCCTGCTGTAGCTTTTTGCTTGGGGATTTTTATCTAATGGTTTGCCGGTCGATGATGTGACGTTGATTTTTACCTGTTCGTCTTGCATATTTTACTAGTTTGTTGTAGAATATAGAGTACGCGAAATTTGATATTTTATCCGAGAGGAGTTTTTATATGCTGGATATTAATGATACTAAAATGAGATATGAGGATAACCCGGATAACAAAAATCACGCTACCTGTACCTGCGAGCCGCTGGACCGCGGTTACGGCACTACCATCGGTAGCAGCCTGAAGCGCATCCTGCTGTCTTCCCTGAAGGGTGCAGCCGTGGTGGCGGTGAAGTTTCAGGGTGCTGACAGTGTCAATGACCAGCTTGCCGGTGTGAAGGACAGCGTGCAGGAAATCATTCTGCGCCTGCGTGAACTGAGCATCCGTCCGGTAGAGGCTCCTGTCAAGGCTTTTGTGCGGGTGACGGCAGGTGATGAGGATACTGATGTAACTGTGGCGGACATCGTGTGCGATGATGATGATGCCGAGCTGGAAATTCTGGACCAGGACAAGTATCTTGCCACTGTAGAGGCAGGCAGTTCTCTGGAAATGGAGCTTTTGATTGACGGCGGCTACGGCTATGTGCCTGCTGAGAAGAATAGCCTGGCACCTGAGGGCATGATTGCTATGGATTGTGTTTATTCCCCGCTGCGCCGGGTAGAGTACAGGGTGCAGAATACCCGTGTGGGAAATACTACTGACTATGACCGGCTGATTGTGGAGGTTGAGACTGATGGCACTATTTCTCCGGCAGATGCCCTGAACCAGTCTGCCAGCCTGATGATTGATTCCCTGTCACCGATGTGGGAACTGGCTGATACGGAGATTGAGGAGCCGAATCCTGAACTGAACAACGTGATTTATCAGAGCGGCGATACCGTAACAGGCGGCGATACCAGCGGCAAGGCAGATATCCTGGAGCGTCCTATCGAGGACCTGGAGCTGAATGTGCGCCCTGCCAACTGCATGAAGCGTGCCGGGATTGTCACTATCGGTGATTTGGTGCAGCGTACTGACGAGGAAGTGAAGAACCTCAGGAATCTGGGTTCCAAGTCCTTTGATGAGATTGTGGATAAGCTGGCAGAGCGGGGCCTGGCACTGCGTCCTGCTGAGTAAGCCTGCTGAGTAAGCCTGCTGAGTGTACCGGCATAGCTTTTGTATTGTTTTATAGGTGAAAATTGGTTGCTTCCAGAGTGCAAGGGTGTGATTTGTGCTTTGGAAGCTCTTTTGTTGCAGTGAATATTATAGTATAATAGATAATATGACAGTAGGAGAGGACGCTTGCTGATAACCGGGGAATTAAATGAGCCGTGATAGTAAAATGTACAAAACAAACAGAGAGAAGGGCATAGGATGCATATTGCCTGCTTGGACACTGAGTCTACAAGTACGGGAAAATTTAATGAAATACTGGAATTGGCGATTTATAGCGCCAGGGGCGAACTGATATTGAACAGCCTTTATAAGCCGAAAAAGAACAGGCGGTGGCCTCATTCCGAGAAGGTTCACGGCATTAGCCCGCTGATGGTGCAGGACAAGCCGCATTTTCAGGACTGCCTGCGGAAAGTCCAGAAGATTTTTGACAGGAGCCAGATGGTGCTGGGGTTTGCCCTGGACAATGATATCCGCATCCTAGAGCAGTCAGGGGTGACGGGGCTGAAGCCGGAAAAATGCCTGGATGTGCGGGAACTGTTCTGGGGGGTTTATGGTGACGAGCTGTCAATGGACTTTTATCATGTTCCAAGCCTGATTAAGTGTGCCGAGTTCTGCGGCTACGTCTGGGAGGAGGGCTCTGCCCACTCGGCAGCTGCCGATGCCAGGGCAACCCTGTACTGCTATGAGGTACTGATGCGCAGGTTTATCCGGAAGCATCATCTGTGCCAGCTGCCTGAGGGACAGGAGGCGCTTACGGATGAGCAGATTTATCTTGGGTGGCACAAGCTGCAGGACATCGTGGGGGTGGAACTGCACAACCGGGCTGTGGAAAAGGCGAAGGGCTGGCTGTACCTGATTGACTGCCCAGAGGGAATCCTGCTGGTGGCAAGGAAAAAGCCTCTGGCGGCAAGGAAGGACAGGAACGCAGGGGATGCTGCCGGGGATATTTCCCAGGGCGGGGAGGCCAAAAGCAGGGTGCTGGCAGGCATAGAACTGGCTGATTATGCCAAAGGCTATGATGCAATGTATGCCAGGTTCAAGGATAAGATGCTGCCCCACAGCCCGGGAGGCAAGAATTATTACAGGTTGGCAGAGGCGGATATAGAGGGGTTTAAGCTGTATACGAATACATTTGAAGGATGATTCGGAAAATTCGGAGCAGCCGGAAAGGATTCGTTTTTGTGCGGCGCTAGCGGGCAGAATAGGGGTGTTATTGTGAGCGACACGGGGGAGGGGCTGCGTCAGGCTTTGACGAGGGCCGAGTCATTGAATCAATCGCTGCAGAAGGAAGTAAATATGGTGCGTGCCATCAGCAAGGTGTTTTTTGCTACCTGGCGGCTGGATTTGCTGCTGGACAAGGTAACACCGGTGGTGGAGCTGGATGGTCATGCGTTTATGTGGCGGAATGGCGCATTGACGGTGAAAGAGGCCATCGATATTGTGATTGGCCGTGCAACCTGTGAATATAAGGATGTGCTGCGAGATACTTTGCGGATAGAAAATCTCCAGGTCAAGCTCAGGCACAAGGACACCATGGAGCTGGAGTATTATACTGCCAATATGGGCTGGATAAGGCTGAATATCATGGTGGTTGAGCGAGATACCTTTACGGATGTTGTATCCCTGCTGTTTGGCTGGCAGAGCATTAATGAGGAAAAATGGAAGGAAAAGGAGCACAAGAGGGAGCTGGAGGAGGCCAACTCCAATCTGCTGGAGGCGCTGGAGGAGGCCAAAAGGGCCAGCGAGGCAAAGTCGGATTTCCTCAGCCGCATGAGCCATGATATGCGCACGCCGATGAACGGAATTATCGGCATGGCGAATATTGCCATGGAATGCCTGGATGACAAGGAACGTGTCAGGGAAGCACTGCAGAAAATCCAGTCCGCCAGCCATCAGCTGCACATGCTGATTAATGATGTGCTGGATATGAGCAAGATAGAGAGCGGCAAGATTCAGCTGCTCCGGGAGCATACGGATTTGAAAAAGATTGTGGAAAGCCTGTTGCCGGGGATGCAGACTATCGCCAGGAAATATGATGTTGATGTGATTTACAAGGGATTTCAGGCAAAGCACCGATATATTTTTGGCAGTCCTGTGCATATTCAGCGCATTGCCTCCAACATCCTGTCCAATGCCCTGAAGTACAATCGCGAGGGTGGCACGGTGACGATATATGTGACAGAGGAGCCTATTGAGGGAGAGACAGGGAAGGCAATGTTCATCCTGACTGTGCAGGATACGGGGATAGGTATGAGCGAGGATTTTCTGAAAAACAGGCTGTTTACACCATTTGCCAGGGAGTGCTCCGAGGAAAAGGTGCCGGGCACCGGGCTGGGAATGGCGATTATCAAGGAAATTGTGCAGCTCATGGGCGGCGAAATAAAGGTGGAAAGCAAGCTGGGAGAAGGCAGCACCTTCAAGGTATATACCCCTATGGAGCTGGCACCGGAGCTGGTGGAAGGCAAGCGGAAAAAAGAATGTGATGACAAGAATGTTTTGGCAGGCAAGCGGATTTTGGTGGTGGACGACAATGAGGTGAACCTGGAAATCGCCACCTTCCTGCTGGGAAATCACGGGGCGGAGTGCCTTGTGGCTCATAATGGCAGGGAATGCCTGGAGATGTATTTGGGCAGGGACGCAGGCTTTTTTGATATGATTCTGATGGATGTCAGGATGCCGGTGATGAATGGTTATGAAACGACAAAGGCTATCAGGGCTACCAACAAGGCTGATGCCATGACCGTGCCGATTGTGGCTATGACTGCCAATGCCTTTACGGAGGACAAGCGCAAGTGCTGGTCCTCAGGCATGAACGACCATATCGCCAAGCCGATAGATGTGGAGGTTATGCTGGAGACCATCGGCAGGTATATACAGTGAATGTAGTGAATGTAGTGGATATAGTAAATACTGTGAATACCGTGAATACAGTGAGTGATGTTGCTGTATTATCGAAAATTTCATTTGTATTTTTGAAAAAAGGATATTTTTTGTATTGACTTTTTGATTAATTAGTGATACTATACTAGTAGTTTTCATGTTCTTGAAATCTCTGCGAAATGAGGTTTCCCTTTATAGGGGGATGTAAAGGTTTCGACGGGGGTGGCTGGAGTATGGATAGCGAGCCGGGGGTTCACCTAGCCCCGTCAGTAAGGTGAAACTTTTATTTAAATATAAAAGCAAACGAAAACTACGCTTTAGCAGCTTAATGCTAACCCCTGTTCACTTAGCTCCCGCCTGAGGGAATAAGGGGCCAATTGCGGGATACCTGATGCCTGACTCCTGGAGGGCTGACTGGGAAATTTTTCCAGGATAGGATGGACGGCGGTTGTTTGTGTCTGCCCATATCTGAAGCTTAAACATAAACTGCGCTCGGAGAAGTCGGTATGACAACGCTTTCGGACGGGAGTTCGATTCTCCCCATCTCCACCACATATTAGGGCGAAAAGGCAAATCTTCGTCTTTAACATAGGAAGTCCAGTTGGTTTTGTGCCAGCTGGGCTTTTTTCGTGTGACAGGTGAAGGGGATGGAGAAAGCTGGGGAAAGTGCTGGGCTGATGATATGGGATGGAGAGGGGCAGATGGCTTATTTCGTGCATGGGATTATGGACGGGAGCAGGGGATGGCAGGGCAGTTTGGGGAAAGAATGAAATTGATTTTGCAGGGGAATGAGGCGTATAGATGAGAAATATATCTGAAATGTGGGGAAGTGAGTCCTTTGAGCCATGAAAGAGTGGCATGGCAGGAATTTTTATGGAGTTCATGGCATACTAAAACCCGATTAGTGTCTGACTTGGAGCAGAGCTAATCGGGGTTTTAAGATTTTCTGCGGAAATTTTTGAAATTTTGCTTAGAGGGACATGTTGTGGGGGGAT
>JALFXV010000049.1 GCA_022786545.1 Selenomonadaceae bacterium | reverse complement strand
ACAACTAGGAGCGCGAGCGTGTTTCTGAGGGTACTGCCGTAGACCATCCCATTTTTAATCTGAACAGAGTGCACAAACTCACAAAACTCATCCGTTAATGTTCCAAAAGTCTCGAACTTTCACGGCGATAAACTGAAATTTCCCAATGTATTGATATGGAAAAGTTTTTTCGCTATAATGTCAATTAACGCACAGTCTGGAAACTAAACATTTCATTCCTGCATCTGTACAAAAAAATGAGAAGAGGACACACATAACCATGAACATCATCCAAAACGCCAAAAAGCATTTTCTCACCAGGGAGTTCTTCCTGTTCCTGATCGTGGGCTGCATCAACACCTTCAACGGCACCTTTATCGCCTGGCTGTGCGGCATCGTCAGCCCCTACAACAACCTGAACTTCAACATAGGCTACATCACCGGCAACATCATCGCCTACTGGATGAACAGCCGCTTCATCTTTCACGAAAGCCTCTCCCTGACCCGCTATGCCAAATTTTTCATCTCCTACATACCCAACTACCTCATCCAGAACGTCATCGTAGTCATCTTCTACAACATGCTGTCATTCCCGCCGGTAGTCAGCTACCTGCTAGCAGCTGTCCTGGGCATCCCCGTCACCTTCCTGATGGTAAAAATCTTTGCCTTCGGCAAGAAATGAGCCGTCCCTTTCCCTTTTCCCACAGAAGCTATAGACAAAGGCCACTAAAAAAATCCCTCATGAGCGGAGGGATTTTTTTAGTGTGTATTATATTTAGGAGAGTTAGCCTTTCAGAGGATATGCTGTCCTCAAGCCTGAATATAATATAGCACAAATGAGAATTATTTTCAAGTACTATCTGAGAATTTTTCTCAATTTTATTCTTTCAAAACTTCCTTTGCCTCATCCTTGGGCTTGCCCCTGGCAATCAGGTACAGGGGACGGCGCTTGACCTCCTCGAAGACCCTGCCCAGGTACTCCCCCATGATGCCCAGCACAATCATCTGCATGCCGCCAAAAAACAAGGTACATGCCGTCAGGGTAGCCCAGCCTGCCACCGCATCGTCCAGCACGTATTTGGACACAAACACATGCAAGATCAGCAAAAGGCTTATCAAGCCGGAAATGGTGCCGATGTACAGCCCCAGCCTCAGGGGCAGGTTGGAATAGGCCAGCACCCCGTCCACAGCAAAATTCAGCATTTTCCGCGGGGAGAACTTGGACACCCCGGCAAAGCGTTTTGGCGCCACGAACTCAATCTGCACCTGCCGGAAGCCCATCGCCCCGATCATGCCCCGGATAAAGCGGGCATGCTCCCGGTAGCGGCGGAAAGCCTTCACCACCACCCGGTCCATCAGGCGAAAATCAGAGCCCCCCTCCTGAATATGCACGTTGGAAAGCGCATTCAGCACCTTGTAATAATAATAGGAGGTCAGCTTCTTCATGGCGGACACGCCCTCAGTCGTCTTGCGGATGGTCTGCACCACCTCGTAGCCCTGCTCCCACTTCTCCAGCAGCACCGGTATCAGCTCCGGCGGATGCTGCATATCGCCGTCCATAGTGATGACAGCATCCCCCTCCGCATTGTCCAGGCCGCAGGTCAGCGCCAGCTGATGGCCGGAATTTCTGGCGAGAAAAATGGACTGCACCCTCTCATCCTGCTTTTCCAGGCCCCGCAGAATCTCCCGGCTCCTGTCCTTGGAGCCATCATCCACATAAATCAGCTCAAAATCGTACTTCAGGGGCTCCATGACCTTGCAGACACTCTTATAAAAATGCTCGATATTGTCTTCCTCATTAAAGACCGGCACCACAATCGATATTGTTTTCATCTTCCCACGAACCTTCTATACACCCAAATCTTCTCTTGCACAAAATCTTCTCTTAACCAAAATCCTCCCTGCCCCCGGACAGCGAAAATATCAGAAATATCAAAACATCTAAAAAACAAAAAGCAAAAAAGCAAAAAAAATAACGCCACAACATATCTATTATAGCGTTATTTTATCAAATTAACAAGTAGCAGATGTCAGCGCCGCCTGCGCTGCAAAGCCCTGGGCCTGCCCAGCACCTCCGCCGAGACAATGGCCTGGGCCAGCGACATATTGATAACAGGTGCCCTTCCGGCCTGGCAGGCCGCCTCTGGCGTCTGCTTGCCGCCCCCGTGGGCAGGCTGCCCGTCCTCTCCTCGGCCATCCGGCTTGGGCCTGCTCCGCCGCGGCCCCTCCTCCAGATACCTCTGATAAGGATTGTGCACCTCCTCATACTCCGCAGGATTGTGCGGGCGGTGCTCCGGCAGCGGTGCAGGCACCTGCCCTGAGGGCTTCCCCAGCCTCACAGGAGGCTGGGGGATGGGCTTGATATCCACTGTCACCTTCTCAGGGCGCTTCAAATCCGGCAGGGGTGCACCCTGGGGAAAAGGCTTTGACTTCTTCACCTTGGGCTTCTTCTTGTCCCCCAGATTGCCGATGATGATGGCGATGACGAACATGAAGAAGGGAATCAGGGAAGACAGGGTATCAGCCCAATGGGCCAGTCGCCTGGAAATATCCAGCATATCCAGCAAGTCCATACATATCACCTGCTCACTTGATGGCTGGCGGCACAAGCTGGCTGTCCCCGGTGCTCCTGCTGATGCTGTCACGCATATCTGTATCAGCCTTGATATTGCTCAGGTTATAATAATCCATCACGCCCATGTTGCCGTTTCTCAGGGCCTCTGCCAGGGCATGAGGCACCTCTGCCTGGGCCTCCACTACCTTGGCTTCCATTTCCTGGGTGTATGCTTTCATCTCCTGCTCCTTGGCCACAGCCATAGCACGGCGTTCCTCCGCCTTGGCCTGGGCGATGCGCTTGTCCGCCTCCGCCTGATCAGTCTGCAGCTCCGCACCGATGTTACGCCCTACATCCACATCGGCAATATCGATGGACAAAATCTCAAAGGCAGTACCGGCATCTAGCCCCTTGCCCAGCACGGTCTTGGAAATATCATCAGGATTGGCCAGCACATCGTTGTGGCTCTCAGAAGAACCTACAGTGGTAACGATGCCCTCCCCTACGCGGGCGATAATGGTAGGCTCCCCGGCACCGCCCACCAGGCGGTCAATATTGGCACGGACAGTCACCCTTGCCTTGATTTTCAGCTCGATGCCGTTCTTGGCCACAGCCGAAACCACTGGCGTCTCAATAACCTTTGGATTTACGCTCATCTGCACTGCTTCCAGCACGTCGCGGCCCGCCAGGTCGATGGCGGCGGAACGCTCAAAAGGCAGGGGAATCTGGGCCCGGTGTGCCGCAATCAGGGCATCCACCACCTTGTCCACGTTGCCTCCGGCCAGGAAATGGGCCTCCAGCTGGTTTACCTCCACATCCAGCCCTGCCTTGTTGGCCTTAATCAGCGGCATGACAATCTTGGAAGGAGTTACCTGGCGCATGCGCATGCCCACCAGGGTAATGATATTCAGGGGCACGTTGGCAGCCCTTGCCGCAATCCACAGCCGCAAAGGCACAAAGTGCAGGAACAAGGCAATAAAGATTATCGCCAGCACCAGGAAAAAGATACTTGAAATCATAAGCTTCCATCCTTTCAAAAAACAAAGCACATATAATACATGTAACACATATAGCACATATAGCACATATAGTCCATACAATACATATAGCACATACCATGCCGGCAGCCGCCTATCTGACCACCACGCGGCCCCCTGTGACGGCCACTACCGTAACCTGGCATCCCTTCTCGATATAATCACCCTCGGAAACCACATCCACCGGCTCCCCGTCAATCACCACGGTGCCTGCCGGGCGCAGCTCCCGGGTGACAGTTCCCTGCCTGCCCACCAGATTCTCCTGCTCCGGCGCGCTGACATAGCCCTTGTCCGTAGAGGTCTGCTCCTTCAGCACCATGCTGTGCCACAAATCAGCCAAAAATCCCATCGGGCTCCCCCCTTCCCAGCTGCTTCCTTGCCAGTTCCTTCCGGCACCGGCAAAACTGCACATTCGTTTTACATTCTCCATTGTTATTATTGCAAATTACCATGAAAAAAGCAAGGAAAAAAACAAAATACGCCAATATGCCCCAAAAATAAATATACAAATATGCGAAGATACGCATATACGAAGATACAAAAAAGGCCGCCACACGGCAGCCTTTAAATTCATATATGGTGGGCGCTAACGGGATCGAACCGCTGACATTCTGCTTGTAAGGCAGACGCTCTCCCAGCTGAGCTAAGCGCCCATATATAAGGGAAGTAAAACCTCTGGAATACATTCCCCGTTTAAATCAAAGTGGTGACGCGTACGGGATTCGAACCCGTGAAGCCGCCGTGAAAGGGCGGTGTCTTAACCACTTGACCAACGCGCCATCTGGCTCCTCGAGCAGGATTCGAACCTGCGACAGCCTGATTAACAGTCAGGTGCTCTACCGACTGAGCTATCGAGGAGTGTTTTGTCACATGACGTCGACAAGTGTTATTATATGACACCTTTACAAAAATTGCAAGCTTTTTTTACAATTTTTTCAAAAAAATTTTCAAAGAGCCTAAAAAAAGCTGTCAACCGCCCTTTGCAGCCACCTGAACCCACCTGATGCAATAAACCGCCACCAGCCTCATTCATAGCGCAGCGCCTCAATCGGGTCCAGCTTCGCCGCCTTTCTGGCAGGCAAAATGCCGAACAGGAGGCCAATCCCCACGGAAAAGCTGAAGGAAACCACTATGGGCGCCAGGGTAATCACCGTGCTGAAGCCCCCCAGCCCCGCGATGGCGTAGGACAGGCAGCAGCCCGCAACAATGCCGATAATGCCGCCAATCACCCCGATGACCACCGACTCAATCAGGAACTGCATCATGATATTGCCGAAAGTGGCCCCCAGCGCCTTGCGGATGCCGATTTCCCTGGTGCGCTCCGTCACCGACACCATCATGATGTTCATGATGCCGATGCCCCCCACAATCAGGGAAATGCCTGCCACGCTGCCCAGAAGCAAAGTAATCATGGTGGTGGTCTGGTTCATGGCCTCCATCAGGCTGGTCAGGTTCCTTACATGGAAGTCATCCTCCTTGTCCCCCACAATCCTGTGCCGCTGACTGAGCAGCACCTCGATATCCTCCTGCACCTGATCCATGTACAGGGCGTCCTTCACCTGCACGCTGATGGACTGCACGTAGGTAATGCCCAGCATGCGCTCCTGAGCCGTAGTCAGGGGGATGATTACCACATCATCCTGGTCCTGCCCCATAGAAGACTGGCCCTTGCTCTCCAGCAGGCCGATTACCCGGAAGGGCTGATTGTTGACACGGATATTCCTGCCCACGGGATTTTCACTGCCAAAGAGATTCTCCGCCACGGTGGTGCCGATAACAGCCACCCTGTCCCGCTTATTCATGTTGTCCATGCTGATAAAGGAGCCAGACTCCACCACCAGTGACTTGATATCCATGTACTCAGGAGTTACCCCCTGCACGCTGGAGTTCCAGTTCTGATTGCCGTTGACAATCTGGTAGCTGCCGCTGACGCTGGGAGAAACAAAATCGATATTCCTGATTTTGGCCTGTATGGCCTTGGCATCCTCATACTTCAAGGTCTGCATGGAGCCTGCCGCCCCTCTTGGCCCCCCCCGGTTGGAGGAGCCAGGGGAAACAATCAGCATGTTGCTGCCCAGGCTGGCGATGGACTCCTGCACGTTGCGGCGTACCCCCATGCCCACGGACACCATAGCGATAACCGCCCCCACGCCGATGATAATCCCCAGCATGGTCAGCAGGGAGCGCAGCTTGTTGGCATAAAGGGCCGTAAAGGCCATCAGGAAACATTCCTTAAACAACATCCAGCACCACGCCCCTTCCCTCGTCCCTGGTAATCACGCCATCCCGCACCAAAAGCTGCCTGTTGGCACAGACGGCTATCTCCGGCTCATGGGTGACCAGGATAATGGTGCGCCCCTTGCCGTGCATCTTCTGAAAAATCTCCATAATCTCCTTGGTAGACTTAGTATCCAGGTTGCCGGTAGGCTCGTCCGCCATGATGATTTCCGGCTCGTTCACCAGAGCCCTGGCTATGGCCACCCGCTGCCGCTGGCCGCCGGAGAGCTCGTTGGGCATGTGCTCAGCCCTATCCGCCAGCCCCACCGCCTCCAGAAAGTGCATGGCCCTTTCCCTGCGCTCCTTAGCCCCCACCCCGGCATAAATCAGGGGCAGGGCCACATTGTCCAGGGAGGAAATCCTGGACAGCAGGTTGAAATTCTGAAAGACGAAGCCGATATGCCTGTTCCGCATCACCGCCAGCTCATCATCTGACAGGTGGGCCACCTCCCTGCCCTCCAGCTCATAGGAGCCGCAGGTGGGCCTGTCCAAGCACCCCAGGATATTCATCAGGGTGGACTTGCCGGAGCCGGAGGGCCCCATCAGGGCCGCAAACTCCCCCTTGTCTATGTCCAAATCTATGCCGTCCAGCGCCGCCACCTGCTGCTGCCCCATCTGGTACAGCTTCCGTATGCCCCGGAGGCGGATGACGTGCTGTGCTGCCCTGCCTGCCCCAGTATCTTTCTCCTTGCCGTCTCTATTAGTGCTCATAACAACTCCCGCCTTTTCCTTACATGGGCGGGCCGCCCATGCCGCCCCTGCCGCTGCTGCTGCCACTCTTGGACTTGTAGCTGATGGCCAGCCTTTCCCCGTCAGATAGCCCCTCCAGAATCTCCACATACTCATCGCTGTAGATGCCTGTGGTCACATACCGCTTCTCCTGGAAAGCACCATCCTTGCTTGCTCCTTCCCTCTGCACCATCACATAGGAGCCGGTAGAATCCGTCTTCAGGGCGGAAATCGGCACCGCCAGGGCATTTTCCTTCTCATCGGTGACAATCTCCACCCGGGCCGTCATGGCCGGCAGCAGCAGGTTCTCAGGATCATCCACGTCCAGCACCACATAATAATAAATTACGCTGGCAGAGCTGCTGGAACTAGAGGAATTACTGGAATTGGTATTCCAGCTGTTGGTGACATCCGTCTGGGAAATCCTGGACACAGTTGCCGTAAAGGACCTGCCCGTGTAGGTATCCACCGTAAAGGTGGCCTTCTGCCCCGCCCGGACGCTGCCGATATCCGTCTCATCCACCTTGGCCAGAATCTGCTTTCTGGACAAATCCGCAATAGTCATGATGACAGTAGGGTTGCTGTTGCCCTGCACAGCCATTGTGCCTGCCGTCTTGGGCTCCCCTACCACGATGCCGTCCATCGGAGCGGTAATCACCGTCTCCGCCAAATCCGATTCCGTCTTGGAAAGGGAGCTTTCCGCCGTATCGTAATCATACTCCGCATCCTCCAGTTCCTCCTTGGACTTGGCGCCGATGGAGTAGAGATACTCCGCCCGGTTGTACTTGGAGCGGGTATTGGCCACCTTGTAGGAAGCCTGGTCCCTGGTGGCCTCATAATCCTTGCCATCCAGGATAGCCACTACCTGCCCCGCCTTAACCACATCATTTTCCTCCACCAGCACCGACTTAATGCGGGCCGTAATCTTGGAGCTGACCTCCACCGAATCCGCCGGCCTGATAGTGCCCGTGGCGGACACCACCGACTTCAGGCTCTGCCTGGATACCGTCACCAGCTCCACAGAAGCCGCCTGCTGCGCCGCCTCCTGCTGGCCGCTATACCAGCTATAGCCCCCCAGTGCCGCCGCCAGCACCACCGCGCCTATGACCAGCCATTTCACCTTGCCATTTATCTTCATCTGCACAACTCCCCTGCAAGCCTTTCTGCCTGCTTGCCTGCCAAACCTCATATCTTATTATCGCAACTATCTTATCAGCCTATTTATTCTCTTATCTTATCAGCCTGTTCCCTGCTCGCTGCATACTCCACCGGCATGCCCATATCGCTCTCCAGGGCCGCCTTGTAGCGGGCGTAGTCATACTGGGCACTGATATAGTTGTGCCGTGCCGTGGACAGGGCCTCCTGGGCATCGATAATATCCAGCATGATGCCCTCACCTGCCTTGTACTTTTCCTGGGCGATGAAGAAGTCCTCCTCTGCCTGCTTCACTGCGGTCTGAGTGGAACTGAACCTTTCCTCTGCCTCACGCATGCTGTTGTAGTCCTTGCGCACAGCCAGGTCCACATCGTTCCTGTCCCTGGCCAGGGTAGCCCGGGCGATGGACAGCTCCGCCTGGGCGGCATCCACCTTGCCCCTGGTAATGCCGCTGTCAAAAATATTCCAGCTGACGCCGATGGAAGCGGAATATTCATGGTTGCTGCCATCCGGCAGCACCTGCTTGCTCCAGCCGGCTCCCAGGCTCAAATCCACTGTTGGGGCATAACCAGCCTGGGCCGTGCTGACAGCCAGCTCCTTCTGCTGCAGCTTATAGCTGTCCGCCAGCAAGTCCTTGCGGTTGTCTATGGCATAGGCCAGGCAGTCCTCCAGTCCCTCCTCGAAGGCAAGATAGGAAAAATCATCCGTCAGCACCAGGGGCTCGCCGCTATCTGCATAAATCAGGTTCCTGAGGGTGCTCAGATTGTTGTCATAAGTATTCTTCCCCTTAATCAGCTCCTGCCGGGCGTTGGACAGCTCCACCTGGGAGCGCAGCACGTCAATCTTCGCCTTGCTGCCCGCCCCGTACAGCTGCTCCACATTGGTCAGGTGCTGCTGGTACTTGTCCACCGTATCCTGATAAACAGCGATTTTCTTCTGGGCCTCCAGAGTGTCATAATAAGCCTGGATTACCGCCAGCCTGGTGGTTTCCCACTTTCTCCCAGTCTGCAGCCGGGCAATATCCACCCCCAGCTCCCCGGATTTGATGCCCTTCTGATTGGCGCCCCCGGAATAAAGGGGCAGGGACACCGACAGCCTGTTGCTGTTGCCGTTCTCCCAGTCCTTGCTGTCAGACCCGGAGCGGCTGAAGGTGCTGCTGGCCTTCCAGCTGAAGCTGTTCTGGCCCCGCGCCTGCCGCAGGGACGCCCTGGCGGTTTCCTCCCCCAGCTGGGTAATCAGCACATCGGGATTATTCTTCAGCGCCATTTCCACGGCATTGGCCAGGGAAAGCTCCATGCAGCTGCCCGTGCTGCTGCCTGCCAGCAGGCAGCCGGCCAGCAGGGCCCCCGGCACCAGTCTCTTTATTTTCATGCAAAAACACCCTTCCTTATGGCACCATCCCCTGCCCGGGGACTGCCCTATAACAAAATCAGCTTGCAAAATAAGCTTACAAAATCGACTTATAAAATAAGCCTGCAAAATAAGCTTTTCAGCTCAACTTATATTGAAAATGATTCTATTCTGAAATATCCTCGCAATTATTCTAGTACGCCAATCTTAAAATACCATTAAAAAAGCAAAATTTTAAAAACAAAAAATCCCCTGCCGCTTCCTGCCTGCAAGCCCCAGGGGATTCCTATATCTGCCTACTGCCCCAGCTTTTCCTTCAGCACATCCACAGCCTTCAAAAGCTGCGCGTCCTCTGCCGCTCCCTCCGGCAGCTCCACCTGGATATCCGGCTCGATGCCGGTGCCGTCAATGCTCCTGCCGGACGGGGTATAGTACCTGGCCACGGTCAGCTTCAGGCCGTCCCCGTGGGTCAGGGGCAGCATAGTCTGCACGGAGCCTTTGCCAAAGGATTTGGTGCCCACAATGGTGCCGCACTGCCTGTCCTGCACGGCGCCTGCCAGAATCTCCGAGGCGCTGGCGCTGTTGCCGTCAATCAGCACCACCAGCTGATAATCAAGACTGGCCAGCTCTGAATCATAGACAGTCCGGTGCCCGTTCCTGTCCACCATAGACACGATTTCCCCGGCAGGAATCAGCTGGTTGGCAATCTCCACGCAGGAGGTAATGAGCCCCCCCGGGTTGGCCCGCAAGTCCACAATCAGCCCCTCCATGCCCTGCTCCTTCAGGGCTGCCAGTTCCTTCCGGAACTCCTTGCCGGTATTTTCGCTGAAGGAGGCCACCCGGATGTAGCCAATCTTTGTATTATCCAGCAATACCCCCTTGGCCGTGGCCAGCTGAATAACCGCCCGGGTAATCGTCACATCGAAGTCCTCCTGGCCCTGGCGGCGGATGGTCAGCACCACCTGGGTGCCTTCCTCCCCCCGCACCCTGCCGGCCATTTCCTCCGGCTGCATGGCGGACACATCCTCGCCGTCAATCCTGAGGATTTCGTCCTTTTCCAGAAGCCCTGCCTCCTTGCTCGGGGTGTCCTCCATGACGGACATAATCTCGCAGCGCCCCGGCTCCGGGAAGCCCATGACCACGCCGATGCCGCCAAAGGCCCCCTCGGTCTGCTGCATCAGCTGCCTGAACTTCTCATTATCCATGTAGATGGAGTGCTTGTCCCCCAGGGCCCTGGTCATGCCGTCAATGGCGCCATCCACCAGCTTCTCCAGAGGCACTTCGTCCACATACTTATTCTCAATAAACAACATGGTGGTCACCAGCCTGCCCACCTGGGCCACATTTGCCTCATTGGCCCCCAGCAGGCTGAACAGCCCCACAAAGATGCCCCCCACCACCAGCAGGGCAGTCACCAAGGCAGTTACAATTATCTTTTTCATACCACATTACCTTTGTTTACAAATAACTGTACGGGCTCACCGGCTCCCCGTTCTCGCGCACCTCAAAATGGCAGTGAGGCCCGGTGGAATTGCCCGTGGAGCCGCACATGGCAATCACCTGCCCCTGGCTCACGGTCTGGCCCACCCCCACATTCAGAGAATCATTGTGCCCGTACAGGGTGGTCACGCCGCCGCCGTGGTCCAGAATCACCGTATTACCGTAGCCGCTGATCCAGCCGGCATGAATCACGGTGCCCCCTGCCGCCGCATAAATAGGCAGGCCGTAGTCACCGCCAATATCCAGGCCGCTGTGAAAACGCGCCGTCCCGAAAATCGGATGGGTGCGCCAGCCGAACTCGGAGGTCACAGGGCCGCTGAGGGGCCAGATCATGCCCCCGGCACCGGCAGGAGCGCCGCTGTAGGACATGTTGCTGCGGCGAATCATGCTGGCAACCTCCTCGGAGGCCGCCATCAGTTCCTCATAAGCCCGCTCAGAGGTATCCCGGTCATAGATGGCCTGGTCCAGAAGCTCCTGCTGCTCCGCTTCCTTGGCCTCCACGGCAGCCTTGGTCTCCTCGGCAGAAGCCACCAGCCGTTCCGCCTCCGCCCTGTCCTTTTCCAGCTGCGCCCTGGCGGCCACCACCACCGCCTTTTCTTCCTTGACCTTCACAATCAGGTCATAATCATGCTTGATAATCCGCTTCAGGATATCCATCCGCGTCATCAGGTCCGAAAAATCCTTCGCCCCGAACAGCACATCTACATAGCTTATCTGGCCGTTAATGTAGATATCCCGGACACGCCGCTGCAGCATCCTGTTCTTGACCTTCAGGTCCGCCTCCGTCTTCTCCAGAAGCTCCGTATTCTCGTCAATCTTGCCCTCCACGGCAGCCAGCTGGGAGCTGACCTCCCTGTAGGCCGCAGTAGCCGCGCTCAGTTCCTCCTGAATGACCCGCAGCCTTTCGGAGACGCTCTCCACCTTGGCAGCCGCCTCATTGGTAATCTCCTGCTGCCTCTCCGCCTGCCGCTGCAAATCAGCCAGCTGCTCCTCCAGGTCGTCAGCCATCGCCAGGCCCGGCAGGGACAAAAACAGCACCAGAGCAAGAACCAGGCTCAGGAGCCTGGCCACTGCCCCCTGGCCCATTGTGCCGGAACCGCTGCCCTGCCGCTTAATCTTGCAGCTGCCGCTGCACTCTTTTTCTCTCATCCTGCCATCACCTCAGACCTTCAGGAACCGCTTGATGGACACGGCGCTGCCCACAGCCCCTACAGCCATGCCGCTCAGCACCACCACGATGGTGATATAAGTCAAAAACGGCTGCTCCGGAATCAGCGGGAAAAACGCCAGCGTATCATAAATCTTTTCAGCCATGCCCGTGTATGCTATCCGCAGCACCACTGCCGCCACCAGGCTCCCCAAAAGTCCCAGCACCATGCCCTCCAGTACGAAAGGCCAGCGGATAAACCAGTCCGTAGCCCCCACATACTTCATGATGGCAATCTCCTTGCGCCGGGCAAAGACAGTCAGCCGGATGGTGTTGGAAATGATGAACAGGGTGGCCAGGGCCAGCACCAGCATCAAAGAAAAGCCAAATATCCTGATGAGCCGCGTCATCTCAAAGAGATGCTCCATCACATCCTGCCCGTACTTGGCAGACTCCACCCCTTCCATTTTCTCAATGGACTCAGCCGCAGTCTTGACCAGCTCCGGGCGGGCAATCGTCACCTCGAAGGCATCCGGCAACGGATTGGTGTCATCCAGGGCCTCCAGCAGGGTCTTCTGGTCCCCCAGCCTTTCCTTGAAGTGCTCCATCGCCTCCTCCCTGGAAACAAAGGTGACCTTCTCCACCCCCTGCATGTCCTTCAGCTCCGCCTCCATGTCCCGGGCCTCCTCCCGGCTCACCGCATCCTCCAGGTACACGTTTATCTGCACCTGGGATTCCAGGGTCGCAGCCATCTTGTTCATGTTCATCACCAGCATCAGGAACATGCCGAAAATAAACAGGGACACCGCCACCGTGCCGATGGAGGCAACGGACATCCAGTTGTTGCGCTTCAGGGACAGGAAAACCTCCCTGATGAAATACTCAGATGTTCTAATTTTCATAGCCGTAGCCTCCCTGTGCCTCGTCCCTGACTATCCTGCCATCCTCGATGGCGATGACCCGCCGCTGCATGAAGTCCACAATGGTCTTGTCATGGGTGGCCATGACGATGGTGGTTCCGGCCGCATTAATCCGCTGAAAAATATCCATGATGCCCCAGGAGGTATCAGGGTCCAGGTTGCCCGTAGGCTCGTCAGCAATCACGATGGAGGGGTTGTTGACGATGGCACGGGCGATGGCCACACGCTGCTGCTCGCCGCCGGAAAGCTGGTTGGGAAAGCACTTGTACTTGTCCCGCAGCCCTACAATGTCCAGCACCGAGTTCACGCTGCGCTGCATCATGCGGCGGGGTGCCTCGATAACCTGCATGGCAAAGGCGATATTCTCATAAACAGTCTTGTCCGGCAGCAGGCGGTAATCCTGGAAGATTACCCCCAGGCTGCGCCGGAGATAAGGCACATCCCTGTTGGCCATGCGGACCACGTCCCTGCCGTTGACTGTCAGGATACCGGAGGTGGGCAGGACCTCACGGAACAGCATCTTAATAAAGGTGGACTTGCCGGCGCCGCTGGGGCCCACCAGAAAAACGAACTCGCCCTTGCGGATGTCCACATTGACATTGTTCAAAGCAACGGCGCCATTTTCGTAGACCTTCATAACATCCTTCATATGTATCATACAAGTAAAACCTCATTTCCCTATACAATCCATCTCATTATACACCAAAACAGACATAAATAAAAACAATTTTCAGTTTGTCGTAGTGCTTGTTTGTAACTACGAGCATATACTGACTGAAATAGTTTGGTAGTTCGTGGACTCTGTTCAGACTAAAAATGGGCTGAGCGGGACAGCTACCCATAGAAAACACGCTCGCGCTCCTAGTTGT
>JALFXV010000040.1 GCA_022786545.1 Selenomonadaceae bacterium | reverse complement strand
ACGACAAGGTAGATAGGTTGGGAGTGGAAGCGTGGCAACATGTGAAGCAGAGCAATACTAATAAGTCGAGGGCTTAATTACAAACCCTAAGATGAATCGTCAATTCAAGACTTGTTTCTGTATAGTTTTGTGTGTACATGTAAGTGTATACAACAGCATAATCCGGTGATGATGGCTATGTGGCTCCACCTGTTCCCATTCCGAACACAGTAGTTAAGCACATAAACGCCGAAAGTACTTGCTTGGAGACGAGCTGGGAGGATAGGAAGTTGCCGGTTAGAAAGAGATTGTCCTAGGACAGTCTCTTTTTTTGCTATATAGCCACCGTCTCCAGCCAAGGGACTGTAGCAAAAAACCACAACGAAAAATTGAAATTTTTAAATATTTGCAGGATATTTTAATTTTATGGCGAATATCTTATACATATAATGTGTAGTTTATAATATATGGTTCTATGGCAGCTGATTTCAGCTGGCTGACAGCAAATAACAAGCAGTAGAGGTGGAAAGTATGAAGCTTGCACTTCATGAGAAAAATGACAGTTTTCAAGCTTTAATTATTCTGGGGATGCTTTTGATGTCCTGCATGGTAGCCTGCCAGTATGCACTATCCCAGATTATGTACAGGGAAGCAGAGGAGAATCTGGTGGAGAAGACCATCCAGTCCAGGCATCTGATTGATGAGCGGATCAAGAAGTATTATGAGACGCTGGAGTATGTACATTCCGTGGCTGATTCCCAGCAGACCAGCAGGGAGGAGCTGAACGGGTACATCCGCAGGGTGAATCCTGCCCTGAAGGACTTTATCCTGATTGGGGCGGTGACGCCCCAGGGGGAGATGATTTATGGGGATGAGGCGCCCTATGACATTCTGCCGGTATTGCAGCAGACCATGCGGGGTTACGAGAAAATCCAGTATCATTGTAGCGGCATATTTGAGCATGTCATCGTCAGCGTGCCCTGCTGGCGCAACGGCAGGGTTTGCGGTGCCGTATACGGGATTTTGAACAGCAGCGCCATGAACAGCCTGTTTTATCATGAGGATGATGACGGCATTGTTTTTGCTGCCTCCCATCACAGCTGGCAGCTGGGGGTCAGCAGCATGATGCCGGAAAGCCAGCAGGCTGCCCATGCCTTCTTCAATGATGAAAATCACTGGAACAATCTTGCCCAGAAACTGTATTACAATGGCCACGGCATTGAAGCCTTTGAGCAGGGTGAAAAGAAGTGGTATATGGTGTCGGTAGCCGTGCCGGAACTGGACGGCTGGTATGTGTACCGGATGACGCCGGCCTGGACTGTGGACACGCCGATTCACGATGTACTGTATCTGGTCATGGCCGCCTCGATGGTTCTGGCGGTGCTGTTCTGGCTGGCCATGTGGACCCTGGACTCCAACAGGCGGGAGAGCCAGGACAAGCTGGTAAAGCTGGCGTATATTGATGAGCTGACAGGGCTGTACAATTATGCCGGCATGAGGCGGAAATGGCATACCGGGGGACGGAAGCCGGTGACGATTTTTGTGGTGGATTTCAATTCCTTCAGTGCCCTGAACATGATTATGGGCAACGAGTATGGCGATATAGTGCTGAAGAAGACGGCTGCCATCCTGAGGGACGGCATCGGCTCCGGGGAGATGGTCTGCCGCGTTACGGCGGACAGGTTTGCCATCCTGATGAATGGTGACGGGGCAGCGGCGCGGGTGTACAGGCTTTTGGAGAAGGTGCGGGACAGCGTCCGGGAGTATACCATCCTGCTGTCGGCAGGCGCCAGCGTGGCAGAAGAGGGCGGCCACATGAATGAGGCTTATGAGCGGGCGATTACGGCCCTGAAGTATGCCAAGCAGGGCAGCAACACAGTGGTTTTCTACGACCAGAGGATGTACAAGGAGCAGCAGATGCGCAAGCGGCTGGAGGAGGACTTCGAGCATGCGCTGGAGAAGCGGGAGCTGAAGCTGTACCTGCAGGCAAAGCACCACCTGCAGCAGGATGGCTGGGCAGGCAGCGAGGCCCTGGTCAGGTGGCATCATCCGGAACTGGGGATGATACCTCCTTATCAGTTTGTGCCTCTCCTGGAGACTACGGGGGATATCAAGCGGCTTGATCTGTATATGCTGAAGGAGGCATGCTGCCTGATACGCCGCTGGCTGGACTGCGGCAGGGTGGTGTACCCGATTTCTGTCAATATTTCCCGTGCCCACTTTGCCAGCAAGTCCCTGGTGAAGAATATCTGCATGATAGCGGATTCCTTCAGGGTGCCGCGCCATCTGCTGGAGCTGGAGATTACGGAGAGTGCCTTTATCGATGATGCCGCCACGATGGTGGAAAGGCTGCATGAGCTGTCAGAAGCGGGCTTCCGCCTCTCCATCGATGATTTTGGCACTGGCTATTCCTCCCTCTCCATGCTGGAGCAGATACCGGCTGATGTGCTGAAGCTGGACAGGAATTTTGTGCTGGGCTGGGAAAGGAACCACAACAACAGCCTGATTGCCAATGTGGTGAACCTGGCCAGGGACTTTGGCATGCTGACGGTGATTGAGGGCGTGGAAACTGAGGAACAGGCGGCTATGGCCCGGGAAAGCGGCTGCGATGTGGTGCAGGGCTGGCTCTATGCCAAGGCGGAGCCGGTGGCGGACTATGAGCGGCGTGTCTATGGAGGTGGCAGTGATGAATAGGGATTTGATCAAGCCTTTTGCTGTGGCGCTGCTGCTTCTCATGGGGGTGGCAGGATATTTCTGCATCAAGTTTGCCAGCAATCCCTTTGCTGCGGCGGTGACGGGGGACATACGGATTGGCGTGCTATTTAACGGCAAGCTGAATGACGGAGGCTGGAACGAGGCGCAGCGCATCGGCTTTGAGTATTTGAAGAAAAACATGAACGTGCAGGTGGTGTACAGGGATTCCCTGCCCCATATCGATGATGCCAACATGCGGGTGGAAAATGATATGCGGGGGGATGCAAGCGGCATTGACGAGGAAACTGCCATGCACATTATCGACCAGCTGGTGCGGTCGGACCGGGCTACCATTGTCTTTTCTACCAGTGATGTGTACGCTTCCGCCATTGAAAAGGCCGCACGGAAGTACAGTAATGTAAAGTTTTTCCAGCTGAGAGGAGAAAAGGCACGGGATAATCTGGCTGCCTACTATGCCAGGATGTACCAGGCCTGCTATCTGTCCGGCATCGTGGCAGGCAGGCAGACGGTGACAGGCCATATCGGCTATGTGTCCGGCTTTCCCAAGCCAGAGTCCGTCAAGGTCATCAACGCCTTTACCCTGGGGGTGCAGAGCGTCAATCCCCAGGCTGTGGTGCATGTGCGCTGGAGCCGCACCTACAATGACGAGGCAAGGGAACGGGAGGTGGCTGACAGGCTGATGGACCAGTTCCCGGTGGATGTGATGACCACCAACCTGGATACCATATCCGTGCTGAAGGCTGCGGATGCCAGGGGGGTAAAGATTATCGGCTGCAACATGGAGCACAAGGACATGTTTCCCAACACTTTCCTGACGGCTTCCGTATGGTACTGGGACAAGTTCTATGAGGCCAGGATGCACGAGTGCCTGGAAGGCCGCTTCAGGGGAACCATGTATTATGCGGATATTTCCGAGGGGTTCTTCGGGCTGGCAGAGCTTTCGCCGCTGGTGGTGCCGGGGACTGCCGCTCTGGTGGAGGCGGCTATGGCCAGGTTCCGTTCCGGCAAGTGGGATGTGTTCTACGGCCCTATTTACGACCAGCAGGGTGTCCTGCGGGTGGCCGGGGATGAGAACATCTCCGATGAGGAGATGTCCCGGCAGTTTGACTGGCTGGTCAGGGGCGTGGAGGGCAGCTGCCGCGATGCTTCTTAGCAGGGGCTTGCTTTATCCGCTCCGGGGGAGTAGAATAAAAGGGAAATTTATTTAGTGAGGTGCTAGGGTGTCAAGTTATTATATTGATTATGAAAACGTGCATAATGAAGGACTGAACGGTATCGAAAAACTGGAGCAGGGCAGCAGTGTGTGCCTGTTCTACAGCTGCAAGGCGGATACGCTGAAGATTGATGTGGTGCGCCAGCTGATGGGCTGTGACGCGGAGATACGCTTTGAGAAGATTGACAATGGCGTGGAAAATGCGCTGGACTTCCAGCTGATTACGGCGCTGATGTGCAGCTATTCCCCTGAGGACAGCTACTATATCATCAGCAAGGACAAGGGATATGATGCCGCCATTGAGATGGCTGCCAAGCAGGGGCGGGACAATATCTACCGCTGCCGGGATATTGACGGGGCTCTCAAGCATCAGTCCGGCCTGGGGATTGATGAAAGCGACCAGGAGGTCATCGTGGAGCTGGACCTGGCCGGGGAGGCTGATGCTTCCGCATCTCCGGCACAGGAAACGCTGCCTGAGCCGGAAGGGGGCTCTGCCCCTGCCTGGGAGACGGCTTTCAGGGCAGAGGAGAGCGATAATCTCTTCCGCAGCTGCCTGGATGCTTTTCAGGCTGTACCGGCCAGGAGGGGGTACCAGGCCGAGGAGCAGGAAGAGCAGGAAGAGCGGGATGCTCAGGAGGTTCAGGAGGTTCAGGCTGCTCAGGAGGCCCAGGAGGAAGCAGGCGAAGCCGCTGACGAGGCAAGTGCAGCTGGCAGCGGAGCCGAGCCTACGGCGGAGGAATTGCAGAGGCGGGCATACCAGTCCATCTGCACCAAGCTGCTGAACCACATCAAGCTCATCCACAAGATACCGCTGAACTACAAGCAGGCGGGGGTTATCTACGAGGCACTGTCCGAGTCCGACAGCAAGATGCAGTTCTACCACAAGCTGATTCAGATTCTGGGCCGCAAGAAGGGCGGCGAGCTCTATCAGAGGGTAAAGACCACCTACAAGTCCATTACGGCCATCTACAGGGCTTCCCTGAACGCTGACAGCGAGGCGGAGGGGGGCAGCGGCTTTGGCAACAATGGCGCCGGGGTGCGTGACGAGGCTGAGAGCATCCGCGATGCTTCCGAGGAGGCAGAGGAGAACCAGGGCAATCCGGGCAATCCAGGAGACTCTTTCCTGAAGATGGCGGAACCGGACAGGGATATCTGATGCTATGCTATTTCGTTATAGGTGGGATATGGATTAATCTATATCTTTTTTGCTAATTTTTGCATAAAAAAGTTCTATAATGGAATAGGTGAAACTAGGACTAAAGTCTGTTCACAGATGTGGGACATAGAAGTATAATGTACACAAATGAATACAAAGTACAGAGCAAGTACAAAATGCAAAGCATATGGCAAGTACAAAATGGTATAATGAATTTGTGGAGGTATATGATTATGGATATGGCAGTTGTGGACGGAGTTCTGAAGCTGGTTATGCTGGCAGGCGTTATCCGCATGATTAAGTAAGCATTGAGATGGTGCCTGCCCCTGGGGGGCAGGAGATAAAAAGCGGGCCGCGGGGGATGTGCGGCCCGCTTTTTATGTGCCGCTTTCCGGGCTGTTTTCCCGGCAGGGGATTGTTTGCAGGGATTGTCAGCCTTATCCGGGATATGGTCTTTTTTTTTGCTGAAAAGTATGGTAAACTAATAATAATCCGACCGGAGGCGGTATTGCTGTGGTATTTTGCTGTGCTGGTTGCGAGATTTGTTGATGATGAACTTTATATATTGTTTTTAGGAGTGTTGTGTTATGATGTCTTTGAATTTTCAGGCCGAGAAGCATGAAAAGATGCTGATTGAGCGCAGCAAGAGATGTACTGTACGCCTGGGGGATGTAAGCGACAAGTATCCGGAGGGCTCCATTGTCTGGATTACCGCCGGCAAGAAGTTCACCCCGAAGAAGCGCCTGTATACCGCTTATCTGGACAAGGTACGGGTAAAGACGATGGAGAACCTGACCTCTGAGGATTTGGGCCAGCAGAATCCAAATATTCATTCCAGGGATGAGCTGATCGCTGATTTTGAGCGCATCTACAAGAAGCGCATCACCATGAATGATACCGTTACTGTCATCTACTTTACCGAGGTGTTTGGCTGATATGGCACAGGAGATAAGGGCGGGGCTTTCCCGTGAGGCCCGTGCCGCAGTGACGGCTGACAATACGGCCAGGGTCATGGGCAGCGGCTGCCTGGATGTGTTTGCTACCCCTGCCATGTGCTGTCTGATGGAAAAGGCTGCCTCAGAGCTGATGGACAGCCTACTGGAGGAGGGAAGCACCTCCGTGGGGATATCCCTCTCTGTGGCCCATAGCGCGGCTACCCCGGTAGGCATGCAGGTGCGGGCCCTGGCGGAGATCACCGGGGTAGAGGGACGCAAGGTTTCCTTCAAGGTGACTGCCTTTGACGAGGCCGGGGAAATCGGCTCCGGCACCCATGAGCGGTTTATTGTGTTCAAGGAAAAGTTCCAGCAGAAGGCTGACAGCAAGCTGGGACGCTAATTGGCGGCTGAAAAGGCAACGAAAAAAAGCACTCTGTTCGTTTTTGAACAGGGTGCTTTTTTTGGCTCATTTTGCCGGGGCTGGCTTATTTATCCAGCATCTGCCCCAGGTAATGGGTGACGAACTGGCGGGCAGAGCGGCCGGAGCGGCCGGAGTGCTCCAAGTTCCAGCGGTGGCCCAGGATGCGCAGCTCCTCCCGGTCCAGGGAGATGCCCTCCTGCTGCAGGTAGTGGTGGATGATGTCCAGGTATTCGTCCTGGGTAGGCTCCAGGTAGGTGATGATGAGCCCGAAGCGGTCGGACAGGGAGATGGTCTCGTTGATGCTGTCGTTCCTGAACATTTCATCCTGCTGGTCGTTCCTGTCCCGCCAGGTCTCCCGGATGAGGTGGCGGCGGTTGGAGGTGGCGTAAATCAGCACGTTTTCCGGCCTGGATTCCACGCCGCCCTCGATGGCGGACTTGAGGTACTTGTAGTCGCTGTCGGACTCTTCAAAGGACAGGTCGTCAAAGAAGATGATGAAGCGCTTGCTGGCGTACTGGCGCAGGCTGGCCATGATTTTGGGCAGGTCGCTGAGCTGGGATTTCTGCATCTGGATGAGGCGCAGGCCGTCTGTGTAGTAGGCTTTGGCCAGGGCCTTGACGCCGGAGGACTTGCCTGTGCCCCGGGAGCCTACCAGCAGCACGTTGTTGGCAGGGCGGCGGCGGATGAAGGCCAGGGTGTTGCCGATGAGCTGCTCTTTCTGCCGCTTGTAGGCGATGATGTCCGCAAAGTCCATAGCCTCAAAGTGGCGGATGCCCTGCAGCTTCTGGTATTTGCTGTTCCAGCAGAAGGCAGGGTAGGAAGCAATCTCGCCGTAGCCGTATTTGGCGTAGTAGGTGAGGAAGGCCCCGGTGATTTCCTCCGGGGTGGTCTTGCCGGCCAGCTGCTGCTCAAGGTAGGCGGTGGCCTCCAGCTTATGGGGCAGGGACGGGATGTAGTCATCCAGCAGGCTGACGTTGACGATATCCACGGCTCTTGCGGAGAGGGCCGGCAGCAGCTTCTTCATATCGTGGATGAAGGCGTTCCGCAGGCTGGTGCCGATATGGCCGCTGGCGGCTTCCGCCATCTTGGCGGCCAGGCAGCCCTCCTGGCTGAGAAGGTGCAGGAACAGGGCGCGGATCAGGTTGCCGTTCCAGCCTTCCTGTTCCGCCTTTTCCATCAGGTGCCCCGCAAAGCGGTGGCTGGCGGATAAGTCGTCAGGCGAGGCAACGGCCTCTGCCAGCTCCTGTACCAGCTTGTCCTTTAAGATGTTTCTGCATACCAGCAGGTTCTGTAAGTCCAGTGTTACCATAAAAATGCCTCCGTTTATTTTGGTAATTTGTTTGTTTTTGTAAAATGCAATAGCCCCCCGCCAGGGAGGGCTATTAATCATTTTATCTGTATTTTGAAAAAAGTCAAGAGCGTGCTGCCCAGCAGGGGGGCAGATAGACGCCGCCTGCCCGGCAGCTGCCGTGAACCGGCCAGGGATTGGCCAGGCATTTGCACCGCCTGGGTCAGAATTTCAGGCTGTT
>JALFXV010000078.1 GCA_022786545.1 Selenomonadaceae bacterium | reverse complement strand
GGCATGTACCCAAAGAAAACCTTGAGTGCAGCCTCGCTTCTTAGCGAGTGCGAGCGTAAGCGACGCAGGAGCTTAGAAGCGCGAGGCTGTGCTAAGAGCGAGAGCGAGTTTTCTATGGGTACTGCCGCTACCTGTCCCTTTCCAATGTCTGAACAGAGTCCACGAAGTATCAAATTACATCAGTCAGTATATGCACGAAATAACGATCCAGCACTACGACAAACTGAAATTTTCCATTTTATTCGTAGAGCGGATATTTCTCACATAAAGCCTCTACGCGGCTCCTTGCCTGTGCCCTTGCCCCCTCGTCATCAGGATTATCCAGCACCAGGGCAATAATATCCGCCACTTCCTTCATGTCCTCCTCCTTGAAGCCACGGGTGGTCAGGGCAGGAGAACCCAGGCGCAGGCCGCTGGTGGTGAACGGGCTCAGCTTCTCAAAAGGAATAGTATTCTTGTTGGCAGTGATGCCCACCTCATCCAACAGATTCTGAGCCAGCTTGCCTGTAATCTTCTTGCTGGTCAGATCCACCAGCATCAGGTGATTATCTGTGCCGCCGGAAACAATGCGGAAGCCATCTGCCTGCAAAGTATCAGCCAGCACCTTGGCATTTTTCACTACCTGCTGTGCATACTCCTTGAACTCAGGAGACAAAGCCTCCTTCAGTGCCACAGCCTTGGCAGCAATCACATGCATCAGAGGGCCGCCCTGAATACCAGGGAAAATAGCCTTGTTAAACTGCTTGCCAAATTCCTCATCCTTGCACAAAATCATTCCGCCCCTTGGCCCCCGCAGAGTCTTGTGGGTAGTAGTCGTAACCACATCAGCATACGGAATAGGGCTTGGGTGCAGCCCGGCAGCCACCAGTCCGGCAATATGCGCCATATCCACCATGAGATAAGCCCCTACGCTGTGGGCAATCTCCGCCATGCGCTCAAAATCAATAGTCCGGGCATAGGCAGAAGCGCCAGCCACAATCAGCTTCGGCTTGCACTCCTCCGCAATGGCCTGAATCTCGTCATAGTCCAGCATCTCCGTCTCAGCACTGACACCATAAGGCACAATCTTGAAATACTTGCCGGACATGTTCACCGGGGAGCCATGAGTCAGATGTCCGCCATCAGTCAGGTTCATGCCCATGACCGTATCGCCAGGCGTCAGTAGTGCAAAAAATACCGCCATATTCGCCTGTGCACCGGAATGAGGCTGCACATTGACATACTCCGCCCCAAAAAGCTCCTTGGCACGGTCAATGGCCAGCTGCTCCACTACATCTACATGCTCGCAGCCGCCATAGTACCGCTTGCCCGGATAGCCCTCGGCATACTTGTTGGTCAGCACGCTGCCCTGTGCCTCCATCACAGCCTTGCTGACAATATTCTCGGAAGCAATCAGCTCCAGCTTGCTGCGCTGCCTGCCCAGCTCCTTGCCAATGGCCTCAAAAACCTCGCTATCTGTACCAGCCAATGTATTCATCAAGCTCATAACAATTCCTCCAAAATATCACAATATCACAATATCACAATACCAAAACACAAAAACATCACACATAACCAAATATCACAAATATCAAAATATACAAATATCAAAAGCCACAAAAGCTATAACTTAAAAACTTATTTAGCCGCCTGCCCAATCATCTCCACAAAGGTAGGATGCGGATGAATGGTAGCAGCAACATCCTCCAGCTTCAGGCCCATACGTACAGCCACCGCCAGCTCGCCAATCATGTCGGTGGCCCTGTCGCACACCAGCTGTGCTCCCAGCAGGGTGCCATCTTCAGCTGCCACCAGCTTCACGAAGCCTCCGTCACCACCGGCAATCAGGCTCTTGCCGTTGCTGCCCGTCGGCAGCTTTTTCACCACCACATCAATGCCATGCTCCTTGGCCTGCTCTTGGCTAAGCCCTACGGAAGCAATCTCAGGATAGGTATATACGCAGCTTGGCACCACGCTCATATCAACAGCACCCTTGCCGCCACAGATTACATCAATCCCATGTGGGAAACATCAAACAGGCCGCACTTCTCACGGACAGCCATGTGCTCGGCAATTACGCCTGACTTGTACTGCACCGGCAGCAGATACCCGGCAAAGGGCACAATCTTCCCTCCGGCAGCCACATGCACATCATACAGCGGTGTCTTCAATTCCATCTCTATCCTTCCTCTCTCATAACAATACCAATCTCATTTATGCAAACATGCCCGGCATGCTCTTTGCAGCAGGCATCGTAATTTTCTAAAAATAATAGGCACAGAGGACAAGCCCTATTTCAGCCTGCCAACTGTGCCCCTGTTTAACACTTTAATTAAGAATAACCAGAGTTCCGTCCAAAACCGGTCCCTTTGCCTGAGAGTTTCTGCAGCCCCTTCGGCGACCTATCCACCACCATCCGGCGATGGGTGTTCTCTCCCGATTTTCTCATCCGGAATATGCAATTACATGGAAGGAGTCAGGCCAGTCAGGTCAACATCCTCTCCATCCTTTTCCTTCTCCACAACCAGCTCCTGATACTCAAAGCACTCATGAGCAATATCCTTGTTCAGCCACAGCAGGCAGATCAGGTTCGGAATAGCCATCAGGCCGTTCATGGTATCGGAGAAGTTCCACACGAACTCCAGGGTCTGGGTTGCCCCCACGAAAGCCACCAGGCTGAACAGCACGCGGTAGCCCATGATTACGGCACGGTTGCTTACAAGGTACTCAAGGGACTTCTCGCCATAATACTCCCAGCCCAGAATGGTGGAGAAAGCAAAGAGAGCCAAAGCAATGGAAACGATATACTTGGCAGCCTCGCCAAATACGGAGGAAAAAGCCAGGATCGTCAGGTTTGCGCCGGAAACTGCCTTGCCGGTAGCAGGGTCAATAGTGCCCAGCATGCCGGAGGAAGCAATAACAAGGCCGGTCAAAGCACAGATAATCATGGTATCAAAGAAAGTACCGGTCATGTTTACATAACCCTGACGGGAAGCATGGTCAGTCTTTGCGGCAGCAGCTGCAATAGGAGCTGAGCCAAGGCCTGCCTCATTGGAGAACACGCCCCGGGCAATGCCCCAGCGCATGGAGGTCAGCATGGAAGCCACGATGGAACCACCCACGCCACCGGCAACTGCATCAGGCGCAAAAGCCATGCGGAAGATTTCAGCAATACCTGCCGGCAGGGCAGAAGCATTGACGATAATGACAATCATGGCAGCTACAAAATAGAAAGCAGCCATAGCAGGCACGATAACGCTGGAAACAGCACCGATGCTGCGGATGCCCCGGAGCAGCACTGCCAGGCAGCAGGCCACGAGAATCACGCCTACAGCTACCGGGCTAAGGCCAAGGCTTGCCTCAAAGGCGGAAGAAATGGAGTTTGCCTGAGTCATGTTGCCGATACCAAAGGAAGCACAAACGGCAAAAAGAGCAAACAAGCCAGCCAGGGCACTGCCGATAGCCTTGTTGCCAAAGCCGTACTTCATGGCGTACATCGGGCCGCCAGCCATCTCGCCTACGCTATTAGTCTTCCTGTACTTTACTGCCAGCACGGACTCACCATACTTGGTAGAAAGACCAAAGGCTGCGGAAATCCACATCCACACCAGGGCACCAGGGCCGCCCAGCACCATTGCCGTGGAAACACCCACGATATTGCCGGTGCCCACAGTAGCGGAAAGAGCCGTCATCAAAGACTGGAACGGGCTGATGTCACCGGCACTGTTATCACGCTTGCTGACAATCATCTTGATTGCATAAGGAAGATTGCGCCAAGGCAAGAACTTCAGCCTTATCGTCAGGAAAATACCTGTACCTACCAGGAACGCCAGCATCACCGGCCCCCAGACAAAATCATTAATATCTGCCATCAATGTCATCAAATCCATAAAGCATTACCTCCAAATATACCCGGCAGCCTCACCACAAGCCGCCGGAACACTCACCTTACCACCATAAATGCCAATATTCCAAAAATAACAGCCATAATATTGAATAATAGCCATAAAAAAATCCGTGCCGCTTGCCAAGCAGCACGGAACAACGTCGTCCAAATAATATTTATTTGTGAAATGCATTTCCTTTTGACAAGTATTTTATACCACAAATCACAGAGCCATGTCAATAAATCCGCCTCATGTATACATAACTCTTGCCTGCGGAAAATTTGTATACAAAATGCAGTCATCCATCTCTCCGCCAGGCAGCCGCTTACCTAATGGCTTAGCTAACTGCTTACCTGATGAGCCTGCCGCCCACAAAAACCTGCCTTACATTCAGCTCCTTGTCCAGCAGCACAATATCCGCCCTCTTGCCAGCAGACAAGCTGCCGCAGCGGTCGAAGATACCGATGGAACGGGCAGGGGTTTCCGAGGCGCTCCGCACCGCAGCCTCCAGCGGTATCTGCATCTCCTGCACGGCATTTTTCAGGCACAGCATCAGATTAGTGACAGAACCGGCAATAGTGCCATCCGCCAAGGTGGCAAGATTGCCCTTGACCTTTACCGCCTGGCCTCCCAGGGTATAATCCCCGTCTGCCAGCCCGGCAGCCCTCATGCTGTCACTGATGAGGCACACCCTGTCACTGCCGAACAGCTTGAAGACAGCACGCACCATGGCAGGATGGATGTGCACCCCGTCACAGATGAGCTCCACATAGGCACCGGCATCAGCTGCCGCCCCCTGCACCCCCGGCTTCCTGTGGTGGAAGGGCAGCATGGCGTTGAACAAATGGGTAACGTGGTTTGCCCCTGCCTGAAAGGCCGCCATGGCATCATCATAATCAGCCACCGTATGCGCCAGGGACACATTGACCTCATCCCTGATCGCCTCAATAAACTCAATCGCTCCCGGCTCCTCCGGGGCAATATCCACCAGACGTATCCTGCCCCCGGACTCCATGTTCAGCTCCCGGAACAAAGCCGCATCACAAGGGATGATATTCTCCGCCGCCTGAGCCCCCTTGTTGGCAGGGCTGATAAAAGGCCCTTCCATGTTGATACCGGCAAAATGAGCGCCCTGCACCCCCTCACCGGTATAGCTGCCAATATTCGCCATGATTTTGTGCAGCTCCGGCAGGGACATGGTCATAGTGGCAGGGCAGATAGTGGTAACCCCCTGCCCTGCCTGATACTCCGCCAAGGTCTTTATGGTATCAGGCTCCGCATCGCAAAGATCCGCCCCCATGCAGCCGTGGAAATGAATATCCACCAGCCCCGGGATAGCATACAGGGCATCATCCCCTGCCACGGCATTTCCTGCCGTATCATCCCCCGTCAGGGACACTTCCCGGATAATGCCATCCTCAAAGCTGATACTGCCCCTGACAAACTCATGCTGCTCCGTATAGACAAGCACATTTTTTATTTCCATCCAGACACCTCCAGACCGACCGCAAAAATTACAGCAGTGACAATGCCGCCTCATCGGCAATCAAAGTAACATCATTGTGCATCTGCAATATAGAGGCAGGCACCTGCGGCGTTACCGGGCCGAAGAAAGCCTTCTTCACGATTTCCGCCTTGTCCGCACCGCTGACAATCACCACGATTTTCTTGGCCTGCATGATGGTCTTGATGCCCATGGTATATGCCTTTTTCGGCACATCCTCCGCACTGGCAAAGAACCGCTTGTTGGCATTGATGGTAGTCTCCGTCAGCTGCACGCAGTGCACATCCTTCTCAAAAGCAGCTCCCGGCTCATTGAAACCGATATGGCCGTTATGGCCCAGGCCCAAAAGCTGCATATCGATGCCCCCCAGTTCATGAATCAGGGCCGAATAGCGGCGGCACTCTGCCGCTTCATTCGTCTCCATGCCGTTAGGCAGGTACGTCCTGCCAGGATTGATATTGACACGGGTAAAGAGGTGCTTATTCATAAAATAGCGATAGCTCTGGTCATTTTCTGCATCCAGCCCCTTGTACTCATCGAGATTTACAGAAGTCACCTCGGAAAAATCAAGGTCCCCCTTCTTGTACCACTCCACCAGCTGGTCATAGGTGCCAACAGGAGAAGAACCCGTGGCAAGCCCCAGCACGCAATTAGGCTTCATAATCACCTGGGCGGACAGCATATTTGCCGCCTTCCTGCTCATGTCCTTGTAATCCTTTGCCTTGTAAATTCTCATGTCAATTCCTCCTCAACGCCTTCAATGTATTGCCATGCAGGGCTTCCTTGATATAATGGTTGCTCTGCATATACTTGGTATAAATAATATCCTGCAAAACCAGCAGGGGAAACTGGGGTGAAATGGCATTACCATAGTCCAGCCTCTGGTAGGACGGCACCAGCACCACCTCATCGCAGAAGTCACTGAGGCCATCCCGGTTGTAAGCCGTCACCAGCATGGTTCTCGCCCGGTTCCTGTGGGCCGCCTGCAGCATGTACAGCACATCCTCGGTAGTGCCGCTGATACTCAGCCCAATGACAAAGCATTTCTTGTTCATGAAGACCGTCTGCATCCGCATCCTGTCCTCATGGACAATGGAGTCAATATTGATGCCGATGCGCATAAACCTCAGCTCCATTTCCTCCGCCGCCATGCCGGAACTGCCCTTGCCGCAGACCACTATCCTTTCATACTGGCTGATGTATTTCACAATCCTGTCAATCTGCTTCTCATCAATCAAATCGTATTCCTTGTTCAGCAAATCCTCATAAATGGACAGGACGCCCTTGGTCACATTGGTCATGGCGGAACGCTTCTTCAGCTTCTGGTTCCTGTACTCAAAGGCAAACTCCCTATAGCCGCTGAAGCCGCTTTTCTTGGCAAAGCGGGAAAGGGTGGCCTCCGACACAAAAAGCCTCTCCGCCATAGCGCTGGCAGACATGTCCACATCCTCATCATTGGCAATAAAAAAATCTGCCACCTTCTTCTCAGCCGGACTGAACTGCTTATAATTCACATCAATCATGGGAATAATCGAACGCTGCCTGGCCGCCATATCCTGCCCCTCCTCATATTTTGCGAAATTATAACTTTCATGCACCCTTTTTTGAGTGCTGCGAACTGGGGCAGGTATATGGCAAGCAACCAACGAAAACCTTGAGTGCAGCCTCGCTTCTTAGCGAGTGCAAGCGTCAGCGAAGCAGGAGCTTAGAAGCGCGAGGCTGTGCTAAGAGCGAGAGCGGGTTTTCGTGGTGCTTGCCATATGCCTGCCCCCGAGTAACGCCACATCAATGCCGTGCACGGAAATTATAATAAGCCCCCAACATACCGGCATCATTCCCCAGAGCCGCAAAAGCCAGCCTGGTATGCTTCCGCACGCTTTCCACCAGATACCTGTCCAAAGCCTCATTCAGCCGGGGTGCAAGATATACCTGCTGGGCCATGATGCCGCCCCCCAGCACCACCACCTGGGGATTGATAATATAACACACATTGGCAATCCCCCGTGCCAGCACATCCACCATATTGTCAATAGCTTCCTGGCAGACGGCATCACCAGCCTGAGCCTGGCTGAACACCTTCCTGCCATCCCAGGCCGCCACAGGCTCCTTTTTGGCAGCAGCCACCCTCTCAATCATGGCACTGGTGGCTCCCTGCCGCTCAAACCGCTCCCCCTTGCCGATGTGCATATAGCCCACCTCAAAGGCACTATTGGAAAACCCGTGATACACCCTGCCCTCTGCAATCAGGCAGCCGCCGATGCCGGTCCCCACCGTCATCACCACGGCACTGTGGGTTCCCTTGGCCGCACCTGCCACCCCCTCTGCCAGTCCGGCACAGTTCACATCGTTTTCCACCTCGCAGGGAATGTGAAACCTGCCTTCCACTGCCTCCTTGTGATTGATGCCCGTATATGCAGGTATCAGGGGATTGGCAAAAATTATCCTGCCTGTCTCGCAGTCCACCATACCGGCACTGGAGATACCTACCCCCTTTATCTGCCGCTGTGCCACATAGTGCTCCACAATGCCCAGCACCTTGTCACGGATAGAGGCACCCCCCAGCTGCGCCTCGGTGGCTATCTCATTGCGCTCCGTCAAAACGCCATTTTCATCCACCAGACCGTATTTAATAGCCGTACCGCCAATATCAATTGCTATGTACATTTGCCTGCCCCCTGCCTCAAATCAATTACCTGTGGCACTACGCCCACATCCATGCCTATCTCTATGCCTATTATTATAACATGAAGTACTCAGATTTTTACCTTGAAAATCACTTTTTTTACCAGCTCAGGCTTACCTGCCTGCACCCCTGTCATGTGCCCGTCGCTAGGGTAGCAGATGAGAAAATCCCCCGGCCGGAGCACCAGGGAAGCATTTTTCTCCCCCTCTAGAGGCAGGAAATCATCCTGCTCCACATAACGCCCGGCAGCAAGATTGCCAATAAAATTCACATCAATCCGCTCCGTGCCTGACAAAATCAGGTGCACATCCAGGTACTCCCGGTGGGCCTCCCAGAACCTTGCCTCCGGCTCCGTAGTCATATACTCCGCGCGATTGAAGAAAAGCTCTTTCCCCTCAATCTCATGGGAGCCCTTGCCATAGCTCAATAAATCATGCTCACGGGCATAGGCAAAGCACTTCTGCACCTGCTCCGGCAAAAAAGCATATTCCCCTGTATTATGAATATTGCCAAAAATCATCTCACTAGCTCCTTTCACTGCCTCAAAGAATCCCCCGGCAGGTGCCAGGCATAAAAGCATGATCAAAGCATGCCACAGCACCTGCCCAGGAGGGCCACCCATTAACTATCAGGTATCATATACAGTAGTGTGCTCCGGCACCTGATATTTTCTGCCTGTCAGCCTGCTCCACAGCATGCTGGCAGGAACGCCTACCACCAAAGATACCAGGATGGAAATAATGGAGTAGGACCAGAAGGTCACGGTGCCAGGCGGCAGGAAGTACTTGACAAATACCAGCACTGCCGTAGCTGCCAAAAAGGCCACGAAAGTGCCTGCGGCATTGGCCACCTTGGTAAAGGCTCCCAGGATAAAGGCACCAACCAGAATGCCCAGCACCAGACCCATAAAGCCGTTAAACCATTCATAGGCAGATTTTACACCGCCATTGGCCAGCACCATAGACACCACGATAGCAAAAATGCCTACTGCCAGGGATACCCAGCGGCCAATCTGCGTCTGCCGCTCAAAGGAGATTTCCTGCTTAGAAAGGGTGGCTAGAATATCCATCGTCCAGCTGGAAGACACTGCATTCAAGCCTGTGGACAGGGTGGACTGAGCTGCCGCATAAATGGCTGCCAGCAGAAGTCCTGCCATGCCGATAGGCAGCTCAAAGGAAATGTAGGAGGCAAAAATCTGGTCCTGGGCGGCAGCAGCCGGCAGGGGATTTGCCTGGTAGAACTTGTACAAACCCGTACCAATAAGATAAAAGACCGTAGCAATAAAGATAGACAGCCCGCCGTTGGCCAGCATCATCTTATTCAGTTTCTTCATATCAGTAGTAGTGGTAAAACGCTGCACAATATCCTGGCTGGAAATATAGGAGCCCATAGTGTTAAAACCGGCACCCACAATCATGATGAACACGCTGTCCTTCAGGATATTGATATCAAACAGCGGCTGGGACGGAGACAAGAACTTGTCCTCGCTGGTAAAAGCCGTCATAATGGCGCCAAAACCCCCATCCAGATGGTACAGAAGATAAACGAAGGCAAAGGTCACCCCCACCAGCAGCACGGAGCCCTGCATAAAGTCAGTCCACAACACGGACTTCAGGCCGCCTGTATAAGAATAGATAATGGCGATAATGCCCATGACGATAATCAGCACATTTACATCCAGCCCCGTCAGGCTTGCCAGCACCATGCACGGCAGGTACATGATAATGGACATGCGCCCAATCTGGTAGATGATGAACATAACTGCCCCCAGCACCCTGAGAGCCTTGCTCTTAAAGCGCAGCTCCAGATAGTGATAGGCCGTATCAATATCCAGCTTGCTGTAAATCGGCAAAAAATACCGTATCGTCAGCGGAATGGCCAGAATCATGCCCAGCTGGGCAAACCACATCAGCCAGGTTCCGGCAAAGGAAATTCCCACCAGGGACAAAAAGGAAATCGGGCTCAGCAGTGTCGCAAAAATCGACACGGAAGTAACCCACCAGGGAATCGTGCCATCCCCCTTGAAATACTCTTTCCCCTTCATGTCCTTTTTGGCGAAATGCACGCCAAAAAGCAGAACGGCAATCAGGTAGATTACCAGCACTGCCAAATCAATATTAGTGAACCCCTGCATTAAGATATACCCCTCTCTTACAGATACCTCGGGCAGCAGGTGCTTTCCCCCAAGCACCTGCCACCGCCTATAACACCCTGCTTCTATCGCCTGTTACTTGTCTATTACCTGCAATATTGCCTAGAATATTGCAGGCCTGTTATTTGCCTATTGCTTGCCTGTTTTATGGGCTTACAAAAACTTCTCCCGTGCCTCACGCACCATTTTGGCTGCTGCCTCAACAATAGCGGCATCCGCCTCAGTCAGCTCTGCCAGCGGCGCACGGACGCTGCCGATGTCCAGCCCCTCATTAATCTTCAGCATAGCCTTGATTACGGCATACATGTTGCCATGAGCGGAGCACATCTTATAGATAACCTCATTGGCGGCATACTGAATCGGCATAGCCTCTGCCAGCCTGCCCTCACGCACCAGCTCATCCATCTTCAGGAACAGCTCCGGCATGACGCCATAGGTGCCGCCGATGCCTGCCTCGGCACCGATTACCCTGCCGCTGATAAACTGCTCATCCGGGCCGTTGAACACGATGTAGTCCTCACCGGCTGCTGCCTTGAACATCTGGATATCCTGCACCGGCATGGAGGAATTTTTCACGCCGATAACCCGGGGATTTTTCCGCATTTCAGCAAAGAGGCTGCCGGTCAGTGCCACGCCTGCCAGCTGCGGAATGTTGTAAATAACAAAATCCGTATTTGGGGCAGCGGAGCTGATATCATTCCAATACTTGGCAATGGCATGCTCCGGCAGGCGGAAGTAGATTGGCGGTATGGAAGCAATAGCATCAACCCCCAGGCTTTCTGCGTGGCGGGCCAGCTCCATGCTGTCCTTGGTGTTGTTGCAGGCCACATGGGCAATCACGGTCAGCTTGCCCTTTGCCACCTGCATGACATTCTCCAGCACAACCTTCTTGTCCTCAACGCTCTGGTAGATGCACTCCCCGGAGGAGCCGTTTACATAGACACCCTTGACGCCTTTGTCAATGAAATACTGTGCCAGCTGCTGCACCCTCTCTGGGCTGATTTCGCCAGCCTCATCGTAGCAGGCATAAAATGCCGGAATAACGCCCTTGTACTTATCCAGATTTCTCATGATTGCTTTCCCCTTTTCTGTAGCTTCTCTAAAAAAACTAATTAATAACATCAAGTACCGTCTTGAAAACTGCCTTATTACTGCGCTGGCACATTTATCAGCCTGATGGCTAATCCCCTTTGTGCCATGACAGGCTATCAGGCATTTTCCAATGCATTGGCAAACCGTCTGGTAATAACCTGCGGACGGGTAATAATTGAACCTACCACGGCACAGTAAGCACCCAGCTCAATCACCCTTTTTAATTTCGCCGGGGTATCCACATTTCCCTCTGCAATTACAGGATGCTTCACTTTGGCAATAATCTCCCGCAGGATGGCAAAATCATCCGCCCCGATTTTATCCCCCTTGCTCTGAGGCGTGTATCCCACCATAGTAGAGCCGATAAAATCAAAGCCAAGCTCATCAGCATGTACCGCCTCTGCCACCGTGGAGCAATCCGCCATGAACAGCTGCTCAGGATACTTTGCCCTGGCCGCCTTGAACAGCTCATCCAGGGTGATGCCGCCAGGACGGGAATTGATGGTGGCATCCAGGGCAATAATCTCCGGCTTCACCGCCATCAGCTCATCAATCTCCTGCATGGTAGGCGTGATGTACACCTCTGCCCCCTCATAATCCCGCTTGATGATACCAATAATAGGCAGGTTCACATTCTGCTGAATTTCCCTGATATCCTCCACGGTATTGGCACGGATGCCCTTGGCACCGCCTTCCTGGGCAGCCACCGCCATACGCCCCATGATAAAGGACGAATGGAGCGGCTCATGAGGCAGTGCCTGACAGGAGACTATCAGCTTCCCCTTCAGGGCCGCCACCCTTGCCGCTACGGACTCTTTTGTCCCTTTTGCCTCTTTTGCCTCGTTTATATCACTCATTACTACTCCCCCTTGAGTAAATTTGCGCTTACTTGCTTTTCAATTATTTCCTGCTTGATTCTGTGCCTATTATATGGCCCTTGAAAGAACAAGTCAATCTTATTGCAACTTTTGGAAATTACTTTCAATATATACATAAAAATAACCGAAAATACATGGTATCTGCGTGGGTTTGACGCATTTTTGCCTGCTGGCAAAGAAAGTTCTTTCCGCAGTGCAGAAATGTTACTTAGCTTGTTCGCGGACTATGTTCAGACATTTAAAAGGGACAGGTAGCGACAGTACCCATAGAAAACACGCTCGCGCTCCTAGTTGTACCTAGCGGTGCTAAGTTCTCGCTGCGCCTTACGGCTTGCGAATCACTAAGCACCGAGGTACAACAAAGGTTTTCTTTGGGTACATGCCGCACCTGTCCCGCTTTTTGTCTGAACAGATATAGACAAAATGATAAAACGCCACTTGTTATATGTTGCCATAGTGTTGCATACATCTTTACGAGCAAGCCTGAAATAAGGGAGCGAGGTGGCTGACGAAGCTTGTAAATACCAGAATATTTGCAGGATAACTTACTCTTACGGACAGATAAAGTTGTAATTTAAGAGCAAATTGTCTGTCATATTACTATAGTTGAGAAGATTGCATAAATGTTTTATATTGCATTTTTAATAAAACTGCTAGATTATTTCCAATATCTTCTCTGAGATGTCATCTTATTGCCATTAATACTCAAAGTTTATACAACGAGTGACAGTTGCAAGTCGCGTCAGTCCACCTCGCCCCCTTTTTTCAGGCTTGCTCGTAAACTTCGATTGGTTGCTACAGCCTCATGCTAACTGAATATCGTTTTAGTATTCTGTTGTATCTGTTCAGACAAAAAAAGGACGAGTGAGGACAGTACCCATAGAAAACCTTTGTTGTGCCTCGTTACTTCATTCATCAGAGCCGCAGGCGATAGATGAATGTTAGTAACGCGAGGCACAACTAGGAGCGCAAGCGTGTTTTCTATGGGTAGCTGTCCCGCTCAGCCCATTTTTAGTCTGAACAGAGTCCAC
>JALFXV010000039.1 GCA_022786545.1 Selenomonadaceae bacterium | reverse complement strand
GCCATGGACCAGACGATGCAGAACTTGCCGAAATCCCCCAGCCCTTTGCTCACCTCTGCCGGCAGGATGCCGCTGGTATTGACAATGGAAGCCACCACAAACCACAGAATGAAGAAAGGAAAAATCCGCTTTAAATCAAAGCCCTGCCCCTCCGCCTTGGCCTTCCGTGCCGTCAGCAGGGCAAAGAACAGGCACACCGGCACAATCATCAGGGCACGGGTAAGCTTGACGATAGTGGCATAGCTGCCAGCGGCCTCACTGTAGGAATAACCTGCTGCCACCACCGAGGAAGTATCATTGATAGCCGTACCAGCCCACATGCCAAAGCCGAAATCCGACATGCCAATCACATGCCCCAGGAAGGGGAAAATAAACACCGCCAGCACATTGAACAGGAAAATCGTGGAGATGGAAAACACAATATCTTTATCCTTTGCCCCGATAACAGGTGCCAGCGCCGCGATGGCAGAGCCGCCGCAGATGGAAGTGCCTGCCCCGATCAGCGTCTTGGTGTCCTCAGGCATTTTCAGCAGCCTGCCTACCCACCATGCCACGGCAAAGGAAGTCAGCAGGGTAAAAATCATCACATACAGGGACTGGGACCCCACTTCCAGCACATTAAACAAATTCATCTCGAAGCCCAGCAGGATAATGGAATACTGCAAAATCTTCTTGCCCGTAAAATTAATCCCCGCGTTGAAGGACTCACCACGCGGAATAAAGGCGCAGATAATGCCCAGCAGAATACCAAAAACCGGGCCGCCGATAATCGGATACAGCTTCCCCAGATAAGCAGCAGGTACTGCCAGCACCAATGCGTACAAAATACCTTTCCAAAGACCTTTCATCTCAACATGCCTCCCATGCACTATTGCCCTGACCATACAAGGCTCATTGACTTACTCTCAATGCGCATCATTACTATGGTTACATTGTATCCTTTTTCTTTATATATGTAAAATACTATGATATAATGATTTTAATATGTATTTACTTATGGATAATCATATAAAATCAGATAATCGAATACTTAGATAATTGCATAAAAGGAGGCAAGCACTATGACACTGCGCCATTTTCAAATCTTCATCTCTGTCTGCGATGAGCAGGGCATGACACAGGCAGCCCGGCAGCTGCACATCTCCCAGCCCTCCATCAGCCAGGCGGTAAAAGAGCTGGAGGAGCATTATCAGGTCAGGCTCTTTGAACGGCTGGGCAAAAAGCTCTTTCTGACGCCTGCCGGGCAGGAACTGCTACACTACGCCCGGCACATCATATCCCTGTCTGCCCAGACCGAGAAAACCCTGCGCAGCTTTTCCCTGGCCGCCCCCATCCGGCTGGGCGCTACCCTCTCCATCGGGGAAAGCATTTTTATCGACATCATCACCAGGCTGAAAAAAGCCATGCCGGAGCAGGAAGTTTATTCCCATGTCCACAACACCGCCGCCCTGGAAGATGCCCTGCTGCGGGACGAGCTGGATGCCGCCCTGGTAGAGGGCAGCATCACCTCTGCCTACCTTACCCAGATTCCCTTCCTGGAGGACGAGCTGGTATTCATCATTGCTCCCGACCAGCTGCCCCCGGCAGGCTTCACCATGGAGCAGCTGGCAGATCTGCCCTTTATCCTGCGAGAAAAAGTCAGCGGCACCCGCAACCTCTTTGAGCATGTCATGAACCAGCACCACCTGCAATGCCACGTCACCGGCTCATACAATAACACAGAAAGCATCAGGCAGGCGGTAGCTGCCGGGCTGGGCATCAGCGCAATTTCCAGCCGCCTGGTAGCAAAGGAACTGCAGGAGGGCAAGCTGGCATCCTTCACCATCCCCGGCATCACCTTCCGCCGCAGCTTCCGCATCGTCTACCACAAGAACAAATACCTGACAGCAGGCCTGAAAACTTTTATCGACCTGTGCAAATCCTACATATAATCTGCAAAAAAATGACCGACGGCATAATGCAAAAGCTATTACACGTCGGTCATTTTTGTATGATATTATGGAGAAAACACTTAGGTGTATTGATTATCTATGCTTATTTATGCAGGGCGCAGCAGGAAAATCCCGCCTTTGCTGTACTCTCAGCCTCACCGGCACTATGGCCATTGCTGCAGCCGCTGCAGCCGCAGCAGTCATGACCGCCGGTACGGAGATTATTGAACACAT
>JALFXV010000028.1 GCA_022786545.1 Selenomonadaceae bacterium | reverse complement strand
AAAAAATAAATTGTTGACTCTTGTTTACTAGTGTGGTATATTCTTTTACATAAAAAGCGTGCACGGGAACGCAAAGCAGAAATGCCAAAGTCAGGGTAAACTGCTAATGCCAAAGCAAAAATGCTAAAGTCGGGGGACAGCCTAATTCACGCTTTAATTTTGGGGTTAGTAGAGGAGAGGAACAATGAGATATTTAATCGGCATTGATATTGGTACATCAGCTACCAAGACAGTTTTATTCAATGAAAAATGTGAAGTAGTAGCATCTGCATCTCAGGAATATCCACTTTATCAGCCACAAAATGGCTGGGCTGAGCAGGAGCCTACAGATTGGGCCAACGCTGTAGAAGCCACCATCAAAAAGATTATGATCGAATCCGGTGTAGCCAAGGAGGATGTAAAAGGCATTGGTCTCTCTGGTCAGATGCATGGTTTGGTTATGCTGGATAAAGACAATGCGGTTATCAGACCATCTATTATCTGGTGTGACCAGCGTACTGGCAAGGAATGTCAGGAAATAACTACAAAGGTTGGTGCTCAGCGTCTGATTGAGATTACAGCTAACCCTGCCTTGACAGGTTTTACAGCTTCCAAGATTCTGTGGGTAAGAAACCACGAGGCAGAAAATTATCGCCGTTGCCGTCACATCCTGTTGCCAAAGGATTATATTCGTTTCTGCATGACCGGGGAATATGCTACAGAGGTATCAGATGCCAGCGGTATGCAGCTTCTCGATGTACCAAATCGTTGCTGGTCTCAGGAGATTCTGGACAAGCTGGAAATTGATGCAGATCTGCTGCCTAAGGTATATGAATCTCCAGAAGTTACCGGTACAATAACTTCCGAATTTGCTGCTAAAACCGGCTTGGCTGTTGGCACTGTAGTGGTAGGTGGTGCAGGAGATAATGCTGCTGCTGCTGTAGGTACTGGTATTGTGGAAGATGGCAGGGCCTTTACCACCATTGGTACGAGCGGTGTAGTTTTTGCTCATACCAGTGAGCCACGGATTGATCCAAAGGGCAGAGTTCACACTTTCTGCTGTGCTGTACCTGGTTGTTGGCACGTTATGGGGGTTACTCAGGCAGCCGGTCTTTCCCTAAAATGGTTTAGAGATAACCTAGCCGAATGTTATAAGGAAGAGGCTGAGAAACAGGGGGTAGATTCCTATGATTTAATCAATCAGGACGTGGAGAATGTACCTATTGGCAGCCGTCGTTTGCTTTATCTGCCATATTTAATGGGAGAGCGTACTCCACATCTTAATCCGAATTGCCGAGGCGTCTTCTTTGGTTTGTCTGCTATTCATACCAAAGCAGATATGCTGAGGGCAGTTATGGAGGGTGTAAGTTATTCTCTGTCTGACTGTTTGGATGTATTGAGAGAAATGCAGGTGGATGTAAGCGAAATGATGGCCTGTGGCGGTGGTGGCAAGAGCAAAATCTGGCGCCAGATGCTGGCAGATATGTACGGCTGTGAGGTTAAGACCATCAAAGCTCAGGAGGGGCCAGCCTTGGGGGGAGCTATTCTGGCTGGTGTAGGAGCTGGTATCTTTAATGATGTTCAGAGTGCCTGCCGTCAGTTTATTGCTCAGGAAACCTATTGTCAGCCAGAGCCAGCTAGCAAGGCATATTATGAAAAGGGCCATGCCTTGTACAAGAAGTTGTACGTACAGCTTAAGGATTGCTATGAGGAGTTGGCTCAGCTGTAAGTCGTAATAAGAGTGTATTTTTTAGAGGGGTTAATAAAATGAGTGAAAATGTTAATTCTGCAGCAGAAAAGCGTGCTGCCAGAGTAAGAATGTTTATCTATTTTGCTGCCGGCATGGCTGGTTTGTTATTTGGCTTGGATCAGGGGGTTATTTCCGGTGCCCTGCCATTTATCGCTGAGGAATGGAATCTTAGTAGTCATATGCAGGAAATGGTGGTAAGCTCCATGATGGTTGGTGCTGCCACTGGTGCTATCATAGCTTCTTTTTTGGCTGGTGGTATTGGCAGAAAAAAGAGTATTTTGATAGGTGCGGTTCTCTTTATTGTAGGATGTGTTGGTTCCAGTATTGCACCTAATGTGGATGTTTTGATTGGTTCTCGTTTGATTCTGGGACTGTCTGTAGGTATTGCTTCTTATACCGCACCTCTGTATCTGGCAGAAATGTCTGATAAGGATGCTAGAGGCAAGGTTATTTCCGGTTATCAGCTGATGGTAACTGTAGGTATTCTGGCAGCTTTCCTTTCTGATACAGCTTTCAGCTATACCGGAGATTGGCGTATGATGCTGCTGGTAATTGCTATTCCTGCTGTAGTATTGATTTTTACCATATTTAATCTGCCAGACAGCCCTCGTTGGCTGGCTGCCAAGGGTAAGTTTGAGGCTGCTGAAAAGGTTCTCAATTCTCTCCATGCCAGCAAGGAAATTGCTGACAGCGAGTTGGCTGATATTAAGGAAACTCTCAAGGTAAAGCAGGCAGGCTGGGCCTTGTTCAAATCCAACTCCAATGTAAGAAGAGCTGTATTCCTGGGGGTGCTTTTGCAGGCTATGCAGCAGTTTACAGGCTTTAATGTAATCATGTATTATTCTCCTAAGATTCTCAGTCTGGCAGGTTTTTCCAGCACAGAGGATCAGATGATTGGTACAGTTATTAATGGTATTGTTTTCGTTCTTTCCACCTTTATTGCCATTGGTATGGTAGATAAGGGAGGCCGCAAGCCAGCGCTGAAAATCGGCTTCGGTGTTATGGCAGCTTCCATGGCGGTGGTAGGCGTGTGCATGGGACTGCTGGAGGCAGGTAACGCTCCTGTTTTTGTACCATATCTGGCTGCTATTATGACCATGGTTAGCATTGCTGGCTTCGGTATGAGTGCCGGTCCTATTGTTTGGGTATTGTGCTCTGAGATTCAGCCATTGAAGAGTCGTGAATTTGGTATTGCTTGCTCCACCATGACCAACTGGATTACCTGTGCTATTGTAGGTGCAACCTTCCTGACCTTGGTAGACACTTTGGGTTCCTCCATGACCTTCTGGCTGTATGCAGCTCTTAACGGCTTCTTCATTGTTTTGACCATTAGTTTTGTACCAGAAACCAAGAATGTTTCTCTGGAAAAGATTGAGCAGAACCTGATGAAGGGTAAAAAGCTGCGGGAGATTGGCTGTTAAAGGGATTGAGTTAGGAGGAATAGATTATGAAAATTTATAGTGTAAATGATAAAGAATTTAGAGCCTATGGACGGGTATTAGATGTAGATACAGAAGATTTTGTTAAGGCCATTAACAACCATGAAGCTGTAAAGGAAGGCGTAGTATATGAGCCATCTGTAGCAGAGTTTGAGGCACTGCCATTAAGTGCCATCATGAAGGACAAAATTTATGGAGAGCAGCCTATAGAATTTGGCCATTGCAGCGGTTATAATCGCAAACTGAATGCAGTGGAGTACCATCGGTCCTCTGAGGTAGATATAGCAGCTACTGATTTGTATCTTATGTTGGGTAAACAGCAGGATATAGAGCCAGAAAAGTTTACCTATGCCACAGAACAGATAGAGGTATTCCATGTACCTGCTGGTACAGCTGTGGAGCTGTATGCCACCACCCTCCATTTTGCACCTTGCAGTATAGAGCCAGGCAAAGAGTTCCGCTGTGGTGTTATTCTGCCGAAGCACACCAATGAAGCTTTGAGCAAAATAGACCGTCAAGCAGGAGAGGATAAACTGCTTTTTGCCAATAATAAATGGATGATTGCTCATGAGGATAGCGGTCTTGGTAAAGATGGAGCTTTTGTAGGCTTGCAGGGCCAGAATTTGGAGTTGTAAGAATCAAGTATTTCTTGAACTTTAGGTAGGAAATGCTATAATAAAAAATAGGTGCTCAGCCCTAGGGATAGCCCAGAAAACAAAAAACCGCCTGCTGTTTTGAAGGCGGTTTTTGTGGTTAATTGTATATGGGCGAGGCAAGATCTTTATATGATGAAAGGGGTATTTTTATGGTAACAATGCAAAAAATTGCCGAGCTGTGCGGTGTTTCTCGTGGTACAGTAGATAGAGTTATGCATGGCAGAGGCAGAGTTAGCTCCGAAACCGCTGCTCATATAATGCAAATTGCTAAGGAGCTGGGCTATGAGCCAAATCCAGCTGGCAAGGCGCTGGCAGCCCGCAAAAAACAGCCTCATGTGGCGGTTATTTTACCTTCTGAGGGAAATCCCTTTTTTGATGAGGTAATCAGAGGGCTGCAGACCTCTGCTGAATTTTATAGCAGCTATGGGTTAAAGATGGAGCTATACACCATGAAGGGATATAATGCCCAAATTCAGCTTGATATACTAAAAAGGGTTAGCCAAAGTGTAGAGGCCTTAATTATTAATCCTATTGATGATGAGTCTATTCGAGAGGCCTTGGACAAATTGGTGGATGAGGGAAAATTCATAGTTACGGTGAATAATGATGCCTCTACTACCAAAAGACATTGTTATGTAGGGGCTGATTATGAGAATAGTGGTATTACAGCCTGTGCTTTGCTGGCGGCTTTGACTAAGGCCAGGGCAAATGTTGGTATTGTGCTGGGAAATAGACAGGTATTAGGCCATTGCAAAAGATTGGAAGGGTTTTTCCAACGCATGGATTCATTGCCTGATTTTCATGTGGCTGCAGTGGTGGAAAATGAGGATGATGATATTTGTTCCTACGATAGAACCAAGGCTATGCTGGCAGAGAATCCCCATATTACAGCCCTTTATCTGGCTGCTGGCGGTGTATATGGGGCCTGTCGGGCGGTTATGGAACTGCCAGGGGAAAAAAGGCCTTTGGTTATAGCCGTGGACAGTGTGCCTACCACTGTGGAAATGATGAAAAATGGCATTATTACAGCTGTTATCTATCAGCATCCATATCGTCAGGGCAGAAGAGCCATGGAGGTAGCCTTTGAATATCTGATTAATGGCCGTCGGCCTCGATATGATGAATATCTGGTAAAGAATGAAATCAAATTATTGGAAAATTTATAATTTTAGTTATAAAAATAGGACTTCCGCCTTTTGGTGGAAGTCCTCAGATTGTTGACAAACTAGCATAAAGCACTCCATTCATGGTAAAATATTATTATGATTGGGGTGTTTTTATGTATAACAGCACTTTACAACTTTTACGCGGCATGACATTCATTCCAACCCATAGCTTCCAAGAACTCCATGATTATAGCGGAATTTTTGGCAGTTTGGGCACAATCAGCCAAACTGGCGAAAAATATTTCCTTGTTTATCAACTCCCTTAACGTATGTCTACACTCTTGTGCACTCATATTTCTATTTTTACAAAACATATTATCTGTATATGATAGTATTTTTGTCATGCTATGAGCAATATTAATCATGTTTAAGAGCCGTTCAATCCCTATATGTTTGCGCACCATATATTTATCGATAGACCAGAATGTTTTCTGCTCATAGTAATTTGTTTCAATAGACCAACGAAGTTTGTACAACTTCAATGGATAAAGAAATGCTTCTTCTGCTGGACAATTCCTTAATTTTGAATCTTCATGCCATGCACATGAAATATGCAGCTCTGCCACAGATGCCGTGCTGAAAAACAATCGATGTGAGCCTTTGGAGTTTAATGTTACATATGCATGCACAGAGCGATTTCCAAAAAGATTTGTCTTAACAATGCGATGGGTTACCTTATATTTTCCAAAATTTATCTCACCATGAAAATCCTTGATAGAATCAAGGGAAAGTTTATCTCCATATTTTTTAGGCCTTCCACGTTTCCCAGACGTCGGCTCAGGCAAATCCCACATAACAGCATCATGTCTGGCATTGCATATTATGTTGACATTGCTATGTGATAATGTCCAATCTATCAGTTTCTTTTTGGCATACCAGCTGTCAAAGCAAAGTATTACCTGCTTATCTTTAAGCAGAGGCATGATTTCTCCTAACAACTCAGTTGCAAGTTCCAGCTTTGACTTTTCAGGAGTCCACATAGCATATCCGATAGAAATGGGCACATAACGGATTTGTTGCTGGTGGCCTGTTCTGGCTTCAATTACAGGAACAGACATCGTAAGACTTACAAAACAATGACCATTAACCATGCGGTTTTGGGAATCATGAATTGAATGATCATACAGCTACTGGACATCTGCAAATTTTTTGCCAAATTTGGCAATAGTAGTATCATCGATTGCAATCATAACAGGTTCTTTAGCTAAACTTTCAGGAATAATACTCAGAGATGTGCTTGCTAGCATCTGCCGAATTTGTGAATTGGCAAGCTTGTCATTTGAAAGTGCGTGATAGTAACTGTTAAGCTTTTTGTCACATACATTTGATAAAAAGTTTTATGCAAATTACGTACAGATGTGAAATGTTCTTTGCATAGTTGTCCTATTAAGAACAAAGCAAGCAATTTCTTTGTCGGTTTGGTTGCTTGTGGAAATAAGTCCATAAATTTTTTGAAAAGTCTACCCAAAATATGATTTTCGTTGTATAATGAGTTCATCGCGTAAACCTCCTGATCTTGTGGTTGTGCTTAAACTCATTATATATCAGGATTGGGTTACGCGATTTTTATTTTTCCAAAAAGTTGTAAAGTGCTGCAATTTAAGTATCTTTATTTTAATTATGAAAAAGATATTGAGAATTTAATAATGCCAGAAATAAAAGACTATTGTAAAACTAGGCAACAGGTAAATATAGAAGCAAGAAATGATTTAAACCTTCAAGAATTAAGGAATTTATTAATTGAAGATTTTAATTATATAGGTGATACGCTATATGATAAATTCCATAAAAAGTATTTTAATTTAGACGACTTTATAAATGCTATTAAGGAAAGATATACTAAGGATCAAGCTAGAATCATTGGTAACACATTGTTTGAATTGGTAGATCCGAAAGGACGCTGTGTGAAGAAAAGATTTTCTCAGAAAGATAATAGTAATGAGTACATGCTTTCAAGTGGGAATTTCAAAGAATTCATGTGTAGACCAATTAATAAGTCTCAAGTTATAGCAAATTTTTGCGATTGTGCTGGAAGTACATATTCAAGTTATATAAATATCAGTGAGAAGGAAAATGTTGCCTTAAAATTGATGTCCATATTTAATTATATATCGTATGAAATTGTAGGTGGAGAGGAACCAGAAATTTTTATTCGGTTGAATGATCCAAAAAGAATTGAGAATATAGCAATGGATAAAGTGAGATATTCAAACAGTTATGTGAATACTGCTAGAGAGAAAAATGACAGAGATGTCAAGATTTTGTCAAAGTTTTTTACGGAACTTAACTCGGATGAAGAGCGTTGGGATTATATAGAAAACTATTTTTTAGGGAGAGATGTCTTAAATGAATAGGAAGTTGGTAGAAGGAAACAAGTTTGGTGATATATTATGGTGACAGAGAATAATACATTGGATTATTATAACAGTAATTCAGAAGATTTCGTGCGTTCAACTCGTGATGTTGATTTTATGGAGGTACAGGATAAGTTTTTAGGATTGGTTGCTCCTAAAGGCGTTATTTTAGATTTTGGTTGTGGTTCTGGCAGGGATACAAAATATTTTTTGTCAAAGGGATATACTGTTGAGGCATGGGACGGCTCGATAGAGTTATGTAAAGCTGCCAGTGAATTTACACAAATAGATGTAAAAAATAAATTATTTCAGGATTTATCTGCTTCTAGTTTGTATGATGGTATATGGGCATGTTCTTCGATTTTGCACCTTTCCTTGGATGAATTAATTTTGGTAATGACAAAAATAGAAAATGCTTTGAAGAATAATGGTATTTTATATACTTCATTTAAGTATGGCGAATTTTCGGGGGAGCGTAATGGCAGATATTTTACTGATATGACTGAAGGTAGATTGGATAGTATCTTACAGAAGTGTCCGTATTTTCAAATTATAGAGATTTGGAAAACTGGCGATGTGAGGCCGGGAAGGGATAATGAACAGTGGTTGAATATTTTGCTCAGGAAAATAAATCAATAATAAGTAATGTGGGCTGGTGAGATAATGGGATATTTTTCTAATGCAGAAACATGGACGGTAAATGAAGGTAATATACCATATTCCGCTGTTGCAACTGGTGACAAGGGGATGGAAAGACAGCTGATTTATCAGTTGAATATGTGCATAAGGAAAGCCAATAAGATAGATGTCATAGTATCTTTTTTGATGACTTCTGGTGTGAAATTGCTTATTAATCAGTTAAAAAAGGCTGTAGAAAGAGGTGCCAGCCTGCGTATTCTAACTGGAAATTATTTAGGCATCACACAGCCGGAAGCGTTGTATTTATTGCGGCAGGAATTGGGTGATGACTTTCAGTTGCGTATGTATAATGATAGCACTCGTTCATTTCATCCTAAGGCGTATATTTTTGAGTTTGATAATTGCCGTACTATTTTTGTGGGAAGTTCAAATATATCCAAATCTGCTCTGACCAGTGGTATAGAATGGAATTATTGTTTGCAGGAAGAAAAAGATCCGGATAATTATAAGACGTTTTGTGCAACTTTTGAAGAATTATGGTGTAATCATTCCATAGTTATGGATGATGAAGCATTACACAATTATTCTAAAGCCTGGCATCGTCCTGCCGCATATAAGGATATGCAGCGTCAGCTTCATGATGATTCAGCTGATGATACTAATGTCCGTCTTTTATATGAACCGAGAGGGGCACAGATTGAAGCCTTGTATGCGTTAAATAATCTGCGTCAGGATGGCGGGACAAAAGGTATTGTTCAGGCGGCAACGGGTATTGGCAAGACTTTTTTGGCGGCATTTGATTCTAAAGAATTTAATAGGGTGCTTTTTGTAGCTCATCGAAAAGAGATATTGGAACAGGCAGCCAAATCTTTTCGTTGCGTAAGAAATGATAAAACTATTGGTTTTTTTATGAGTGAATACAAGGAAACTGACACGGATTTTGTTTTTGCTTCTGTTGCGACTTTAGGCCAGGCAGAGTATCTGAATGATAGGTATTTTGGTAAGGAAGATTTTGATTATATTGTAATAGATGAATTTCATCACGCTGTAAATATGCAGTATAGGAATATCATTGATTATTTTAAACCAAAATTTTTGCTGGGGTTGACGGCTACGCCTGAACGCATGGATGGCAGGGATATTTTTGCCTTGTGTGATTATAATGTGCCCTATGAAATTAATCTGGCAGAGGGAATTAATAAGGGGCTGCTGGCACCTTTCAGGTATTATGGCATATATGATGATACAGATTATAAAAATATCGAATATAATCAGGGGCGTTACAACATAAAGTCCTTAAATGCGGCATATATAGCCAATACGCAAAGAACTGACTTGATTTTTATGCATTATAGCAAGCATAAACGAAAGCGTGCTTTAGGTTTTTGTTGTTCAAGGGAACATGCTGAGATGATGGCAGAGGAGTTTTGTAAACGAGGGACGAAGGCTGTTGCTGTTTATAGCGGTGGTCAGGGCAAGTATGCTGCAGATAGGGAAAAGGCTTTGATGGAGTTGAAAACAGGAGCTATCGAAGTGATTTTTTCTGTTGATATGTTTAATGAAGGTGTAGATGTAAAATCTCTTGATTTAGTCATGTTCTTACGGCCTACGGAATCGCCAGTGGTATTTTTGCAGCAGCTGGGGCGTGGTTTGCGTGTTGATAAGGGCAAGCAATATCTTGTAGTTTTGGATTTTATTGGCAATTATGTCAAAGCGGATAGAATTCAGAAATACTTAACCAATGATTATATTGGAAATTCAAGTAAAGAAAGTTCAAATTATAGCGTGGAGCCTAAGAGTTTATATCCTGATGATTGTCAGGTTGATTTTGATATAAAGCTCATTGATATGTTTGCCAATTTACAGAAAAAGAAAATAAATAAGCAAAGGCAGATAGAAGATGAGTTTAAAAGGATATGTGATGAATTAGGCGGCAGGCATCCAACCAGGATAGAGTTATTTAATATGATGGACAGGGAGATTTACCATATTTGTTTGTCAAATAATAAAATAAGTCCGTTTAGTGATTATCTGTTATTTTTGGCTGGACAGCAGGTTCTTAACGATGATGAAAGCAGGATTTTTGCTAGTGCAGGCAGAGAGCTTGTGTTATGGGCAGAGAGAACCAATATGACAAAGGTGTATAAGATGCCTGTGCTTATGTCGTTTTTGCATAATGGGAAAATTAAAGAATATGTTACGATGAATGATGTTTTAACGAGCTGGAAAAGTTTTTTTGCTTTTAATAGGAATTGGCGAGATTTGCCATCAATTGGCTCATATCAGGAGTTTCTGCAATTAACTGATAAATGGCACACTAAGAAAATATTGGATATGCCTATTAAATATCTCAAAAACAGTCAGGCTGCTGGTATAATCAAGCTGGATGGCGGTTTAAAGGATGTATTGCTGGAGTTTGAAGATATGATAAAAAGTGTATTAGCTTTGCCAGGGTTATATGAGCAGCTATATGATGTATTATCATATAGAGTGCAATATTACTACTGGCAGAGATATGAAAGCAGAAAATGAGTGTAGAAGGGAGATTTTATCATGAAAAAGCTGGTTATTGTATTTACTATTATGCTGATGCTGGTGGGCATGGGGGCGGCCTATGCTTCCGGCTATCTTCTGAATACCCAGAGCGGCAAGTTCCATTATGCAAGCTGCCGCACTATCAAGCATCCAAATTCGGCAAAGTTTGTGCCGGTGGAGAGCCGTGAGGAGGCTGTTGACCAGGGATATAAGCCCTGCGGTGTCTGCAATCCTTGATATGGCTATATGCTAGTGAAGTGTCAATGGAAGCTGGGGAAGATAAGGAATGATGAATGAGTATTTTCTTGAGGTGAAGGATTTCACTTTGGACTTTTGGCAGAATCATCCGGTGCGGATATATCTTTTTGGCTCCTGGGCCCGGGGAGAAGCCAGGCGGAGTTCGGATGTAGATATTGCCATAGAGTCGGAAGATGACGTATCGTTTTTGATTTGCGAGTTTCGGGAAGCGTTGGAAAATTCCTGTATCATATATAGTGTAGATGTGGTGGACATGAATTTTGCAGCGGAGTCACTTTGCAAAAAAATCAGGGAAGAAGGAATCGTATGGAAAGGCTGATGCAGCGGGTAAGGCTTGCGCAGAAGGTTATCGGCAAGCTGCTGGAATTGTCCTGCAAGAATTATTATACAGAGATAGAACGCGATGCCCTTATACAGAGATTTGAGTTTTCCTATGAGCTGATTTGGAAGTGTGCAAAAGATTATTTGCGTGTCCGTGATGGGATAGATTCGGCTTCTCCAAGGCGTGTGATTAGGTCGTGCAGGGAACTGGGTTTGCTGGATGAGCAGGAAACTAAATTGGCCCTGCAAATGTCTGATGACAGAAATTTGATAGTTTATACTTATGATGAAGAGTTTGCCGAGGTATTGGCTGGGAGAATAAGCGGATATGCTGTTTTTTTACAGGCTTGGCTGGAACGTATTGCAGAGGATATGCAGTTATAAGGGAAATAGCATGCGGGCTTGCTGCTTGTTCCAGGTAGCAGGCCAAATTTTTTTTATTGACTTATTGACTTTTTGACGAAAAGGTTTTATTATAATACTTGCAGTTAGCACTCAGATAAAAAGAGTGCTAACAACGAAAAAGTTTAAATCCATCTAAATTTTTTAGGAGGCAGATAAATATGATTAGACCATTGGGTGACAGAGTTGTGATTGAGGTTGCAGAGGCAGAGACCAAGACTGCCAGCGGCATTATCCTGGCTGACACTGCCAAGGAGAAGCCTATGAAGGGCGTTGTTGTGGCAGTAGGCCCTGGCGAGTACAAGGATGGCAATCGCGTGCCTATGGACGTGAAGGTTGGCGATGCAGTAATCTATTCCAAGTACGCAGGTACTGAGGTAAAGGTTGAGGGCAAGGATTATCTGGTAGTTCGCCAGAGCGACATCCTGGCTGTAGCCGAGTAATCCGGCCAGCTGGTTTGGTTTTGCAGTTTGGTAATTTGTAATTTTGCAATTTTGTAATAAAAGAGCGGCTGCCTGTGGCCAGGCTGCTGCAGCATCTATATATTGGAGGTAATTCTAAATGGCAAAGCAGATTTTATTTGATGAAGAAGCACGCCGCGCACTGGGCAAGGGCGTTGACGCGTTGGCAAACGCAGTAAAGGTTACTCTTGGTCCAAAGGGCCGCAACGTGGTTCTGGACAAGAAGTTTGGTGCCCCTACCATTACTAACGATGGTGTTACCATCGCTCGTGATATTGAGCTGGAGGACCCGTTTGAGAACATGGGTGCACAGCTGGTGCGCGAGGTTGCTACCAAGACCAACGATATCGCCGGTGACGGTACTACCACTGCAACCCTCTTGGCGCAGGCCATGATTCATGAGGGCATGAGGAACGTAGCTGCTGGTGCCAACCCGATGGTTCTGAAGAAGGGCATCGAGACTGCCGTAAAGACCCTGGTAGAGGAAATCAAGTCTGTATCCAAGTCCGTAAACAGCAAGTCCGAGATTGCTCAGGTTGCTACTATTTCTTCTGCTGATGAGGAAATCGGCCATTATATTGCTGATGCTATGGAGAAGGTTGGCAAGGAAGGCGTTATCACTGTTGAGGAGTCCAAGGGCATGGAGACCAGCCTGTCCGTAGTAGAGGGCATGCAGTTCGACCGCGGCTACATCTCCCCTTACATGGTAACTGATACCGACAAGATGGAAGCCGTTATGGACAATCCATACATCCTGATTACCGATAAGAAGATTTCTACCATCAACGAGATTCTGCCAATCCTGGAGCAGGTTGTGAAGATGGGCAAGGAGCTGGTAATTATCGCCGAGGATCTGGACGGCGAGGCTCTGGCTACCATCGTTGTGAACAAGCTCCGCGGCACCTTCAAGGCTCTGGCTGTCAAGGCTCCTGGCTTTGGCGACCGCCGCAAGGCTATGCTGGAGGATATTGCCATCCTCACCGGCGGCCAGGTTATCTCTGAGGAAGTTGGCCGCAAGCTGGACAGCGTAACCATCGAGGATCTGGGCCGTGCCCGTCAGGTACATTCCTCCAAGGAGAATACCACTATTGTTGATGGCATGGGCGACAAGGATGCTATTGCTGCCCGCGTTGAGATGATTAAGAAGCAGATTGCTGACACCACTTCCGACTTTGACAAGGAGAAGCTGCAGGAGCGTCTTGCCAAGCTGTCCGGCGGCGTAGCCGTTATCGAAATAGGTGCTGCTACCGAGGTAGAGATGAAGGACAAGAAGTATCGCGTAGAGGATGCCCTGAATGCTACCCGCGCTGCTGTTGAGGAAGGTATTGTGGCCGGCGGCGGTACTACCTTCATTGACATTCTCCCAGCTCTGGACAAGCTGGAGGCAGAGGGCGATGTAAAGACCGGTATCAACATTGTACGCCGTGCTATTGAGGAGCCTGTTCGCCAGATTGCCAGCAACGCAGGCCAGGAAGGCTCTGTAGTTGTTGCCGAGGTTAAGAAGGCAGGCTTGGGCATTGGTTACGATGCAGCTAAGGACGAGTACGTGAACATGATTGAGGCCGGTATCGTTGACCCTGCCAAGGTTACCCGTTCCGCCCTGCAGAATGCAGCCAGCATCGCAGCTATGGTGCTCACCACTGAGACTTTGGTTGCTGACAAGCCTGCTCCTGAGGGTGCGGCTCCTGCTGCTCCGGCTATGGGCGGCATGCCTGGTATGATGTAATCTGCTCCCTGCGGTGTGCCTGTGGCAGGCTGCTGCCTGAGGCATGATGGCAGATGTTGTTACAGTATTTTTAGCATTTGAAAGAGGTGCTCTATCCGCTCAGGCGGAGGGGGCACCCTTTTTGCTTTACTTTTGGCACCAATAGATAGTGCCTGGCCTTGAGAAAATTTTATTGACTAAAAGCATGTTATAGAATAGAATAATGGAAGCTGGCTGTGATGTGCAGTTTTCGCTTGGTCCTGGGCGATGGCTGCGGCAGCCGGGAAAAGGCTTGTATGTGATGGGCTTTGGGAGCCTGTTGCATGTACGGGTTTAGCGCATGGTCTTGTGCTGCTGCATGTGCAGCAGCGTGAGATGACGAGGATGGAGGTTGTCGATGTATCAGCGGATGCCTCCCGGTGGGATGCCCCATCGTCAGCAGCTGTCAGAGCCCCCGGGCGACCGGGGGGACAAAGCAGTGGGCACGGGCAGGTCAGGACTTCAGGCAGGCTGCCTGATGGCAGGGTATAGTGATTGCGGCTGTCACGGCAGCGGATTTGGAGGTTTTATTTATGTGTGGTATTGTTGGTTATGTAGGCGACAAGCAGGCGGCAAGGTTTTTGATTGAGGGCTTGACCAAGCTGGAGTATCGCGGCTATGATTCCGCCGGTATTGCCGTATACAATGGGGAGGCTGACGCCATCCGCGTGGAGAAGAGCGTGGGACGCCTGGCAGAGCTGGAGAAGAAGATTGACGGCAACGTGCCTGTGGGCTGCATGGGTATCGGCCATACCCGCTGGGCAACTCACGGCGGCCCGTCCGATTTGAACTCCCATCCCCATACTGACTGCACCGGCAATTTTGCTGTGGTGCACAACGGCATTATTGAGAATTATCTGGCTTTGAAGGAAGAGCTGATTGAGGCCGGACATGAGTTCAAGTCCGAGACTGATACCGAGGTGCTGCCGCATCTTTTGGAGACTTATTACGAAGGTGACTTTGAGGCTGCTGTCCGCAAGGTGCTGCGCCGCATTGAGGGCTCCTATTCCATCGTGTTCATGTCCAAGGCTGACCCTGATACCCTGATCTGCACCAAGCAGGACAATCCGTTGGTTATCGGCCTGGGGGAAGGGGAGAACTTCATCGCTTCCGATATTCCGGCAATCATCGCCCGCACCCGCCGTACTTATATCATCAATGATGGCGAGGTAGCCGTGGTGAAGAAGGACTCCGTCTGGATTACCAACCGCCGGGGCGAGCCGATTACCAAAAAAGTGTTTGAGGTGAATTGGAACGCCGAGGCTGCCGAGAAGGGCGGCTATGAGCATTTCATGCTGAAGGAAATCCATGAGCAGCCTAAGGCTGTCCGTGATACCCTGTCAGGCCGTATTGCCAAGGATGACAGCGCCGTTATCCTGGACGAGCTGAAGTGGACAGAAGAATATGTAAATTCCTTCTCCAAGGTGTTTATTATTGCCTGCGGCACTGCTTATCATGCTGGCCTGGTAGGCAAGTATTACATCGAGAACCTGGCCAGGGTGCCGGTGGAGGTTGATATTGCCTCCGAATTCCGCTACAGGAAGCCGATTATTGATGACAATACCCTGACCATCGTGGTCAGCCAGTCCGGCGAGACCATCGATACCTTGGCTGCCCTGAAGGAAGCAAAGCGCCTGGGCTCTAAGACGATGGCTGTCACCAATGTGGTGGGCTCTTCTATTGCCCGTGAGGCGGACCAGGTGGTATATACCTGGGCAGGCCCTGAGATTGCCGTGGCTTCTACCAAGGCGTATACTACCCAGCTGATTGTCATGTTCCTTTTGGGTGCCTACATGGCAGGTCTTCGGGGCACTGTTGAGGAGAGCCGCATGAAGGAGCTTTTGAGCAAGCTGCGCAATATTCCAGCCCAGATTAGCGAGACCCTGGAGGATGTGGACCCTATCAAGGCTTTTGCTCAGCAGTACGGCTATAATGATGATGTGTTCTTCCTGGGCCGTGCCCTTGACTACCATGTGGCATTGGAGGGCTCCCTGAAGCTGAAAGAGATTTCTTATATCCATGCGGAGGCTTATGCCGCAGGCGAGCTGAAGCACGGCACTTTGGCACTGATTACCCGCGGCATCCCGGTGGTGGCCCTGGCTACCCAGAGGAGCGTTTACGAGAAGACCCTGAGCAACATCAAGGAAGTAAAGGCCCGTGATGCAGTGGTTATCGGCGTTGCCGCCAAGGGTGATGAGGAGCTGCACAAGTACACCGACCATGTTATCTTCGTGCCGGAGACGGATGAGCTGCTGATTCCGCTTTTGACCGTGCTGCCGCTGCAGCTTCTGGCATATTACACCGCCCTTACCCGGGGCTGTGATGTGGACAAGCCTAGAAACCTGGCCAAGTCCGTTACTGTTGAGTAATTTACCATAAAATGTAACAGTCCCTGTGAGGCTGCATGCTTTCCGGGGGCTGTTCTTTTTTGCAGAAAAAAATTGACAAGTGACAGAGTTTGTACTAGTATAGTAATAATATCTGCGGATATAATCCGGTTAAAGGAGCCTGGCCCATGCCGGGCATGAGTTAAATATTTTATAGAAAGTAGGGATTAAGTTGGCATTCTATTTCAGTGAACCATCTCATACCTTTGGCGAGTACCTGCTGGTACCTGGTTATTCTTCTGATCAGTGCATTCCGGCGAATGTTTCTCTGAAGACTCCATTGGTAAAGTTCAAGAAGGGTGAGGAACCGAAGATTTCCATGAACATTCCGATGACCTCTGCTATCATGCAGTCCGTATCTGATGACCGCATGGCAGTGGCGTTGGCGCGTGAGGGCGGCGTTTCCTTTATCTATGGTTCCCAGACCATTGAGGAAGAAGCTGCTATGGTGGCACGGGCCAAGAATTTCAAGTCCGGCTTCGTGGACAGCGATTCCAATATCACTCCTGATACTACGCTTGCAGAGATTCTGGCACTGAAGGAGAAGACCGGCCATTCAACTATGGCAGTAACCGAGGATGGCACTCCTACTGGCAAGCTGCTGGGCATCGTTACCAGTCGCGACTACCGGGTTACCCGCATGAGCCCTGACACTCCTGCCAAGGAGTTCATGACTCCTTTTGAGAAGCTGGTTTATGCCAGTGCGGACACCACTTTGTCCGAAGCAAATGACATCATCTGGGACAACAAGCTGAACATGCTGCCGCTGATTGATGAGAACCAGCGTCTCCGCTACATGGTGTTCCGCAAGGATTATACCGACAACAAGGAAAACGAGCTGGAGCTGATTGACGAGAAGAAGCGTTACATCGTAGGCGCTGGCATCAACACCCGTGACTATGCAGAAAGGGTGCCTGCCTTGTTGAAGGCTGGTGCCGATGTGCTGTGCATTGATTCTTCCGAGGGCTTCTCCGAGTGGCAGCGCATCACCCTGAAGTACATCCACGAGAATTTCGGCGAGGATGTAAAGGTGGGCGCCGGCAACGTAGTTGACCGTGATGGCTTCATGTTCCTGGCCAAGGCTGGCGCGGACTTTATCAAGGTTGGTATCGGCGGCGGCTCCATCTGCATCACCCGTGAGACCAAGGGTATTGGCCGCGGCCAGGCTACTGCCCTGATTGATGTGTGCGCAGCCCGTGATGAGTATTATGAGGCTACCGGCATTTACATTCCGGTATGCTCCGATGGCGGCATTGTCCATGATTACCACATGACCCTGGCCCTGGCTATGGGTGCTGACTTCATGATGCTGGGACGTTATTTCTCCCGCTTTGATGAGAGCCCGACAGATGTTGTGAAGATTAATGGCACCTATTACAAGGAGTATTGGGGCGAGGGCTCTAACCGCGCCCGCAACTGGCAGCGTTATGACCTGGGCGGCGCCAAGAAGCTGTCCTTCGAGGAAGGCGTTGACTCCTACGTGCCTTATGCCGGCAGCCTGAAGGACAATGTGGGCATTACCCTGAGCAAGATTCGCTCCACCATGTGCAACTGCGGTGCCCTGAGCATTCCTGAGCTGCAGGAGAAGGCACGCCTCACCCTGGTATCCTCTACCAGTATCGTGGAGGGCGGCTCCCATGACGTTATTCTGCGCGACAGCATAAATAGATAAATTTCAGTTTTTCGTGGTGCTTGATTGTTACTTCGAGCATATATGAATTGATATAGTTTGTTAGTTCGTGGACTCTGTTCAGACATTTAAAAGGGACAGGTTGCGGCAGTACCCATAGAAAACTCGCTCTCGCTCTTAGCACAGCCTCGCGCTTCTAAGCTCCTGCGTCGCTTACGCTCGCACTCGCTAAGAAGCGAGGCTGTACTCAAGGTTTTCTTTGGGTACATGCCGCACCTGTCCCTCTTTTTGTCTGAACAGATACAACAAAATAATCCAATTACATTCAATCAGTATGATACTGTAGCAATTAATCTAACTTCACGAAAAAGCTGAAAAGGGGGGCGGAGTGGCTGACGAAGCCTGCTGCTGCCAACCGTTGTATAAACGTACAGCATTTCCACAATAATATAATGGCATTGTACGACAAACTGAAATCTGTTAGCGAAGGGTTGCTGAAAACTGATATAGCCAGCCAATGTAGAAAATGCTTGCTACTGTATTGCTTGCTTGTTACAATGATAGCAGAATACATTGTGTGCATGTTGTGAGGGTGATTGATATGACGGAAAGCGAGCAGAGGGAAGCGGCAAAGGCATTTGCGGCAAAGTGGCAGGGCAAGGGCTATGAAAAGGGCGAAACGCAAAAATTCTGGCTGGAGCTCATCAGGACAGTCTATGGTGTAGAAAATCCAGAAGATTACATGAATTTTGAAGTGCAGATACAGCTGTCCAACGTAAGCTTTATAGATGTGTATATTCCATCTACCAAGGTCATTATTTAGCAGAAAAGCATAGGAAAAGATTTGACCAAGGGTATTAAGCAGTCCGATGGCACATGGCTGACACCTATGCAGCAGATGATACGCTATGCCAATGCCATGAACTATGACGAAATGCCCCGCTGGGGTATCTCCTGCAACTTTCAGGAGTTTATGATTTTTGATCCTATGCAGATTTGTATGGTGAGGCGATGTTCCTGTATAGTGATTTGCTGAACGCCCATAGGGCTAATGACATGGCAGTAATGGAAGCCTATGGCTTTTTTATGGAGCCTACCCCGGAGCATCCGTCTAAGTGGTACAGCCCATCGGAAACAGTGGCAGCTTTGATGAAAATGTATCAGGAACTTTGCCGCCCTCAATAGCGGCAATAAGGCTGGTGCTTTTTTCTTGCAGGTTGACTTGATGAAAAAAATGCTGTAAAATGAAGACATAAAAAAGAGCGAACCACAACGATGGCTCGCCGCTATAGGTTTTTTGGCAAATATTCATTCGACCATACACCAGTGTTGGCTCACTGATGGTCACAACATCTACGAAGAAGTCATCCCGGCCAGGATGGCTTTTTTCGTGCAGTAAAACTGCTAAAAGATGTGGCCGATATGTGACTTATATCTTAATGCAGAAGCACCAAAACCAGTTCGCCCGTGATTGTTAGCTTGCACAACAGCGCTACACCAGCTACCACAACTAATGTGATGAGCGGTATAAGTGCGCGGATTGCTTCAGCTAGTGCCTTGTCACAGGCGCTTCCCTTTTCAGGGAACACTTTTATCGTACCTTAGATAACATAGCCATGCTATCACGCTCTCTGCGGTGAAAAACTGCCTGAGCAGAACCCACCGCCTTATTTATAGAGCGACCATCATTCCGTATCATTGATAACGGTATTTTCATACCGCGTCCGCCCTGCAGGCATAATCCTGCAACATCTGTATTGTATCATATTTATAATAAAAATACAACATATAAGTTCTGTAACTGCCAGCAGATTTACCTTGCAAATCTGCTGGCAGTTACAGGTTTCGTCAGCCGTTTCGCCCCCCTATTTCAGGCTTATTCGTAAAGCCGGATTAGTTGCTACAGTTGCATACTAATTGGATGTAGTTGTATCATTTTGTTGTATCTGTTCAGACAATAAAGGGATGAGTGAGGACAGTACCCATAGAAAACCTTTGTTGTGCCTCGGTGCTTAGCGAGTCGCAAGCCGTCAGGCGCAGCGAGAGCTTAGCATCCGCTAGGCACAACTAGGAGCGAGAGCGTGTTTTCTATGGGTAGCTGTCCCGCTCAGCCCATTTTTAGTCTGAACAGAGTCCACGAACTACCAAACTATATCAATTCATATATGCACGAAGTAACGATCAAGCACAACGATAAACTGAAATTATCCATTTCATGGAATTTTCACCTAACGCTAGTAGAATGAAACTACCTAAGTATGTGTGGAGGTTGATATTATGCATGTTTTGCTGGCAGAGGATGATATGAAGCTGGGCAAGCTAATAAAGTACATGCTGGAGCAGAATGGCATTTCTACCGAGTGGGTTACTACTGGCGATATGATTTATGATTATGCCATGTATGAGGATTATGATGTGCTGGTGCTGGACTGGATGATGCCTAAGATGTCCGGTGTGGATGCCTGCAAGAAGCTGCGCAGCGAGGGCTATCAGAAGGCAATCCTGCTGCTGACGGCCCGTGATTCCGTGGAGGACAGGGTGACGGGGCTGGATGCCGGAGCGGATGATTATCTGGTGAAGCCCTTTGAGTTTGCGGAGCTGATGGCGCGCCTCCGTGCCCTGGGACGGCGCAGCAGCCAGAAAATCCAGCAGGATATTATGGCGCTGGGGGACTTTACCCTGGACAGGACATCCAAGATATTGAAGAAGGGGGAGAAGGTAATACAGCTTTCCCCACGGGAATTTCAGATTTTTGACCTGCTGGTGCAGAATACTGGGATTGTGGTGCCTCGGGATATTATTCTGGACAGGATCTGGGGGCTTGAATCGGAGGTAAGTTCCAACAACATTGATTCCTATGTGAAGCTTCTGAGGAAGAAGCTGGAGTCCTCTGACGGCCAGATGATGATAAGCACGATTCGGGGTGTTGGCTATAAACTGGAAATTAAATAAGCATAAGCTGACCAATATCTTCTACAGGAGCCGCCTGAGGCTGACAGTGGCTTATACCACCCTGATGTTCCTGCTCTTTGCCCTGCTGATTGTGCTGAGTTACCGGGGCATGATCTGGGCGGTAAGCTCCGAGCAGGCACGGGAATTGTCCAGTACCGTCCAGGATGTGGCATCTGGCGAGGCGCTGATGATGCAGTCCAACTTCTTTCCTGATGACCTGGGCTATCGGGAGAGGATGTTTTTCTATGCCTATGACAATATGGGGGAGCTGCGTCATTTTTCCAGGGCGCCCCAGCGGCTGGAGGATGAGGTGCTGGAGCTCATCAGGCATGGGAATGTGCCTTTTTCTGATGTGGCTGTTTTTGAGCATGATGGAAATCCGGACAAGGTCATCATGATGACTGCCGCCTATGTGAAGATAAATGGGCAGAATGTGGGCGTGGTCTATCTGGGCAAGGATATCAATGCCCTGTACAAGGGCCTGACGAAGTTCTCCTATTTCCTGGGCATCGTGGCGCTGGTATCATTAGTGCTGGCGGCACTGGCCGGCTACTACATATCCGGCTGCGTCATGGCACCTATGCAGGCTGCCTATGAACGGCAGAAGCAGTTTACGGCGGATGCTTCCCATGAGCTGCGTACGCCCCTCAGCGTGGTGATGGCATCGGCTGACCTGCTAAGTAATGACCCGTCCGTGCAGTCTCCTTTCCTGAAGCAGGTGCTTGAGGATGTCAAAGACGAGGTCAAGAAGATGAGCAAGCTGGTGGGGGATTTGCTTATTATCGCCCGCAGTGACAATAACGTGGAAAAGCTCAACATGCAGGAGTTTGATATGTCAGCTTCCCTGCGGCAGGTGCTGAGGAATATGCAGCCACTGGCGGACAAGAAGGAGATTGCCCTGGTGGGCAATATTGCGGAGTCCATCCTGTGGGTAGGGGATGAGCAGAAAATCAGCCAGCTGATTACCATATTGGTGGATAATGCCGTCAAGTATACTCAGAACTACGGCACTGTGACGGTGACAGCCGAGGTGCCCAGGGGGAAAAAGCTGCGGTTCAGCGTGGCTGACAACGGCATCGGCCTGGCCAAGGAGGACAGGGACAAGATTTTTGGCAGGTTCTACCGGGTGGACAAGGCCCGTTCCCGGCAGATGGGCGGCAACGGCCTGGGGCTTGCCATCGCCAAGGATATCGTGGATGTGCATCACGGCTATATCTATGTGGACAGCGATCTGGGCAAGGGCACTACTTTTACTGTGGAACTGTCCCTGCCGAAAAAGATAGTAAAATAATTAGTCAAAAAGACAAAAAGTGATTGACTTTTTGTCTTTTTGTTTTATAATAGATACAGAAAGTCAAAAAGACAAACCACACAGGATGAGAAAGGTGGAGAATAAGATATGGAACAGGAAAAATACACTCAGAGAGTTTTGAATACATTGCAGCGTGCCCAGCAGAACGCGGCACTGCACTATCATCAGGAGATTGGCAGCCTGCACGTGCTGCTGGCGCTGGTACAGGAGCCGGAGGGGCTTTTGGAAACGATTTTCCAGGAGGCAGGGGCTGACTTGGCCCTGCTGCAGCAGCGGCTGGAGCAGCAGCTGAGAAAAATTCCCAGCGTCAAGGGGCAGGACAGGCTCACCATGAGCGTGGAGCTGGGGCGTGTCATGGCCAAGTCGGAGCAGCTGGCCAAGAATATGCACGATGATTATATCAGCACCGAGCATCTCCTGCTGGCTATTGCCGAGGATGGGAGCGAGGAAGTGCGCAGCATCTGCCGTGATTTCGGCCTGAGCAAGTCCGGCATCATGGCTTCTATTAAAAAGAACCGCAAGCAGAATGTCAACTCCGCCAACCCGGAGGACGGCTACAAGGCCCTGGAGAAGTTTGGCAGGGACCTGACCCAGGTGGCAAGGCAGGGCAAGCTGGACCCGGTCATCGGCAGGGATGATGAAATCCGCCGCACCATTGAGATTTTATCCCGCCGCACCAAGAACAACCCTGTGCTGATTGGCGAGCCGGGCGTAGGCAAGACCGCCATCGTGGAAGGCCTGGCACGGCGCATCGTGGCAGGTGACGTGCCGGAGTCCCTGAAAAACAAGACCCTGTTTTCCCTGGACATGGGTGCCCTGGTGGCAGGTGCCAAGTACCGGGGGGAGTTTGAGGAAAGGCTGAAGTCGGTACTCAACGAAGTTGTCAAGTCTGACGGGCAGATTCTGCTGTTCATCGATGAGGTGCACACCGTAGTGGGGGCCGGTGCCACTGACGGCGCTATGGATGCAGGCAACCTGCTGAAGCCGATGATGGCCAGGGGGGAGCTGCGCTGCATTGGTGCCACCACCCTGAATGAGTACAGGAAGTACATCGAGAAGGACAGCGCGCTGGAACGCCGCTTCCAGCCTGTTATGGTAGGGGAGCCTTCCGTGGAGGATACCATTTCCATTCTCCGGGGACTGAAGGAGCGTTACGAGGTGCATCATGGCGTCCGCATCCGGGATGCGGCCCTGGTATCGGCAGCGGTGCTGTCCGACCGCTATATTTCCGACCGCTTCCTGCCGGACAAGGCTATTGACCTGGTGGATGAGGCGGCAGCCAAGCTCCGCACGGAGATTGAGTCCATGCCGGGTCCTTTGGATGAGGTGCGCCGCAAGATTCTCCAGCTGGAGATTGAGGAACAGGCATTGCAGAAGGAAAATGATGCGGCAGGCCGGGAAAAGCTGGCAGACATCCACAAGGAAAAGGAAGAACTGCAAAGCCGCCAGCAGGAACTGCAGCAGCAGTGGGAGGCTGAGAAGCAGGCAATCCTCCGCGTCCGGGGCATCAAGAAGGAAATGGATGCGGTGCGCAGCCAGATGGAGAGCGCGGAAAGGGACTACGACCTGAACAGGCTGTCGGAGCTGAAATACGGCAGGCTGCCGGAATTGCAGAAGAAGCTGGCGGCGGAGGAAGCCGCTATTGCGGAAAAGTCTGCAGATAACCAGCTGCTGAAGGAAGAGGTTGGCGAGGAAGATATTGCCAGGGTTGTCAGCCGCTGGACGGGGATTCCTGTAGCCAAGATGCTCACCGGTGAAAGGGAGAAGCTTTTGCATCTGGAGGATGTGCTCCATGAGCGGGTGGTTGGACAGGATGAGGCAGTCAAGGTGGTCAGCGAGGCGATTCTCCGGGCCCGTGCCGGCATCAAGGCGCCTGAGCGGCCTATTGGCTCCTTCATCTTCCTGGGTCCTACCGGCGTGGGCAAGACGGAGCTGGCCAAGACCCTGGCCGAGGCCCTGTTCGACAGCGAGAAGAACCTGGTGCGCATCGACATGAGCGAGTATATGGAGAAATTCTCCGTCAGCCGTCTGATCGGCGCGCCCCCGGGATATGTGGGCTATGAGGAGGGCGGCCAGCTGACCGAGGCTGTGCGCCGCAAGCCCTACAGCGTGGTGCTGTTCGATGAGGTGGAAAAAGCCCATCCCGATGTGTTCAACATCCTGCTGCAGGTGCTGGACGATGGTCGCATCACCGACAGTCAGGGCCGCACCGTGGACTTCAAGAACACGGTCATCATCCTCACCTCCAATCTGGGCAGCGACATCATCCTGAACGATCTGGAGCAGCGCCGCGCCAACGGCTCCAACGAGCTGAGCGAGGAAGCAAAGCATCAGATCGACCAGCTGCTGAAGAGCAAGTTCCGCCCCGAATTTCTGAACCGTCTGGATGAGATCGTCTACTACAAGAGCCTGACCAAGGACGAGATGCGCAGGATCGTGGATCTGCAGCTGCAGGATCTGCGCAAGCGCATGGAGGAGGGCAAGCACCTCAAGCTGGAGGTCACCACCGCCGCCAAGGACTTCATCATCGATTCTGCCTACGACAGCGTCTATGGTGCACGTCCCATCAAGCGGTTCATCCAGAGCCGCGTGGAGACCCTGATCGCCAAGGCCATCATTCAGGGCAGCTATACCGAGGGCAACACCCTGACGGTAGACTGCGAGAATGGCGCTTTGACCCTGCGATAACGCGGATTTTACCTGTTTTGTGCGGACTTTGCGGCCAGAAAGCTTGCACCACCGTACAGAATATGGTATGATTACAAATAACATTGATGTGCTTTTCATCGCGGAACAGCAACGATGGGGAGCACATTTTTGTATGTGAGAACATTTATCCCAAAACTCTCTCAGGCGCATTGCGCCAGTGTGCGATATCCCGGGCAGCAGCACCTTCAGCGTGGAAGGGGCAGGCTGCGGGCGCACAGAAAAAAGCTCCCCCTTCGGGGGAGCTGGCATCGCACAGCGATGCCTGAGAGGGTTCAAACAAAAACAGAAAGTTGAGTGTGATTTCCCTTTTTATGGACGATGGCAGTATTACGCTTTTGGCGGCGTTGATCATTCTGGTGGTATTTTCTGCCTTTTTCTCCGCCTCTGAGACCGCATTTTCTTCCTTGAACCAGATCCGCCTGAAAAGCCGTGCTGAGGACGGCGATCCAGCAGCAGCCCGCGTGCTGGCTATGTCGGAAAAGTACGACAAGCTGCTCTCCACCATCCTCATCGGCAACAATATCGTCAACATTGCCGCAGCATCCATTGGCACAGTGCTGTTCACCCGCCTGCTGGGCCCGGAGCGGGGCGCGACGATGTCCACCATAGTGCTGACCGTGGTGGTGCTGATCTTTGGCGAGGTGACCCCCAAGAGCCTTGCCAAGGAGATGCCGGAAACGGTAGCCACCGCAGTTGCGCCGGTGCTCAGCCTGCTGATGGTGGTGTTTACCCCGCTGACATGGCTGTTCAGCCAGTGGAAACGGCTGCTGAACCATTTTGTTCACAGCAGCGAGAGCGACACCATCACCTAGGGTGAGCTGATGACGATGGTC
>JALFXV010000009.1 GCA_022786545.1 Selenomonadaceae bacterium | reverse complement strand
AACCTTACGGAGTGCGGAGTTTGGCTTCTTAGGAGTTGTGGTATAAACTCTTGTGCAAACGCCACGTTTCTGTGGGCAATTCTTTAATGCCGGTGCTGTGGATTTCTCCTGCATGCTCTCTCTGCTCTTGCGAACTAACTGGTTAATTGTAGGCATACATGCACCTCCTTCCTTCAAAATGAGTATTTAGTATTTATTAAAACCCGCGGCAGTGCCGTCAGGTTTTTAACTATATAATAACGCGCCACGCCGGTGTGACGATGAAGCCGCCCCAGCCTATCTGAGGATAGCCACCGCAGCAGCCCCTACCTCGATGGAGCAGGCCCTGCCCAGCTCCCCCATAGTGTAGGCCGCCTCCACCGGTATGGTCTTCTCCTGGCAGAGGTTCCTGATAGGATCTATCACCCTGCCATCTGCATCGGTGCCAAGGAACACGCACACCGCCTGGTCCTTGTTGATGGCCTTGGTCACCTGCTTGATGCCGATAACCCGCTCCGCCTTCTTTAACCTTTCCAGTGTCATGCCCTTCACTCCTTCGCCTGAAATTACCCATACCTTAGGCGCACTAGTATAATAACACCCCTTAAAACCTTTGTCAACCCCTGTTAAATCAGCTTTTTGCTTGTACACGTTGCCCGGTGTATCATTTTGATACAGTTGTGCATTTTTATCGTACTTTCTTCCACCTGCAAAAGATATAATGTTACAAATTTACAAATTTCCCTGTCAAAATCAAAATATGAGAAAAACTGTAAACCTGCCACTGGAATTTTTTTGCGGAATTTCTCAAAAAAATTTTCCCAGCCTGCCAAAACTTTACCACAACAAAATAGCCAGCTGCTCAAAATGCAACCAACATTATCAGCAGCTTCCCAGCATCCCAATACAAAAGGGATATGCCCCGGCGGCACATCCCCATTCCCCTGCTGCACAATCATTGGCATGACCTGCCAAAACACCCTTACAAAACACTGCTGCCCATAATCCCTATGCGCCAGCTGACAATCCCTGGCACGTAGCGGGTCATCCGCCGCAGGAACAATTCCACTTCCTTTCCCTCCTCCACCTCCAGTTCCAGGCAATAGCTGCAACGAGAAAGCATCCTGTTGCAGTGCATAATGTTGTTCCGTCTCTGCAGGTATTTCTGCATACGCGGTTCCGAGAAAAACATGCTATCCGTGTAAATATCCACATTCGCACGAATTGGCTGCCTTTCCCCCTCCTCTGTTACATACATCGTCTCCGCTGTTTTTTTCCTGCATCTCTTTTTAAGCATATCCCTCACCTTTTCAGAAATTTATTCAATCAATATCAAACAGGCCGTAAATAATCGATAACCTATTCAACTTTTGATTTCTTCCACATTATATAGCAAACTGCCTAAAGTTGCAACAAGTTTTAAAACTATTTCAATATTTGAGACTTATTCTATATTGGTGAAAAGCTGAAAATTGCCGTTTCTATCTGCTATAATGATAAATGAAAATATCCGCAGCATCCTGCTGCGCAAAGATTGACAGGTGACAGATATGCAGAAAAAGCTTATTCTCCTGCTGGGCGTCTTTTCCCTGCTGCTGGCGGCAGTGTACTATGTACCCCGGGGCTACCAACAGACCATCGTCATGGGCATGTACGAGGAATGTCCCGTAGATGTAACAGCAGAAGCAGATGCCTTTCGCGCCGCACACCCCCAGGCCAGCCTGCTGCTGAAGGGCAATATCAGCCAGGCGGCATACGGGGAATGGCTGGCACAGGGCTTTCTCTCCGGCCAGGAGCCAGATATATTCATCATTCCCCCGGAAGACCTGGAAAAATACATCCAGCTGGGGGCATTACAAGATTTAAACCTGCTCCTGAACGGGCACGAGCCGGTCACAAAAGCTGGCACTAAGGCTGGTACGGAGGCCGCCTTGGCAGCCAAAAAATCCCAGGCCCCCTTTTACGCCCTGACCATCAATACATCTGAGGGGGATATCCTCATGGGCATCAGCTCCAGGGCAAAATATCCCCGGCTGACTTTTGAGCTGCTGCAAGCCTTCAACCAGTAGCATTGCCGTTTTTCCAGGGATTGCCTGATACTTGGTGAACATTGACAGCCATTTTTTATCGATTGGTGCACCCTGTTCAGGCAAAAAGAGGGACAGGTGCGGCATGTACCCAAAGAAAACCTTTGTTGTACCTCGGTGCTTAGTAATTCGCGAGCCGTAAGGCGAAGCGAGAACTTAGTACCGCTAGGTACAACTAGGAGCGCGAGCGTGTTTTCTATGGGTACTGCCGCAACCTGTCCCTTTCCCATGCCTGAACAGAGTCCGCAGAATAACAAACTATATCAATTCATACATGCCAGAAGCAGCAATCCAGCACTACGAAAAACTGAAACTTACAAAATTTACACGCATTGATGAGGATGAAGTTCCCAGATATCTCCTGCAAGGCTATCAGTTCCCCCTGCAAGGGACTGTCCAGCCTGATATCCTTCATCTTCATGGAAAAACCTCCCCCAAAATACTTCTCAGCCAAATTCTATGCCCTTTCAATCCGGCCAGCCGCGCCCTTTGCCCGGCTGCCGGTGCAAAACCTGCTTACAGTTATTATTTTACTGATTTTGAGAGATATTTAACCTGATTTTTATCACCAGTTTTTAGCTGCCGCTACATGACAAATGTCATTTTTGCATTTATATAAGCACATATATGCTCATCAATCTTAATATGTACATTCATTCCAGATTTTCCTGAGCCATTCCCGTCTGCACCGCCCAGATAGCCATCTGGGTCCTGTCCCGCAGGGCCAGCTTGCCCAGGGCGATGCTGAGGCTGTTCCGCACAGTTCCCTCGGAAAAATTAAGCCGCTCCGCAATTTCCCTGTTGGACATGCCGTGTCCCACCAGCCGCACAATATTCCGCTCCGTTCTGGTAAGTTCCTGCACGCCGCACATATCTACCTGGATAGCAAAGCCCTTTTGCCGTTCCTCCTGCTCTGCGGGGCTGACGGGACCGCCGCCCCAGCCCTCCATCAGCCTGCTGGCAGCCGTCAACTGGCTGAACAGCTTCACCACCTTGGTCACAATATCCGTGTTCAGCATAGCGCCGCCCTCTGCCACCTTGCGGATGGCAGCCGACAGCTCCGGCACGGAAATCCCCTTCAGCAGGTAGCCGCTGGCACCATACTTCAGGCCGTTCAGCACGTACTCATCATCATCAAAAGTAGTCAGGATAATAATCTTCGTATCGGGATATTTTTCCTTTACCGCCTTTGTTGCCTGCACCCCGTCCATCTTGGGCATCCGCACATCCATGAGAATGACATCCGCCGCCTGCTCCTCCAAAAGTTCCAGAAGTTCCACGCCATTCCGGGCCACCCCTGTCACCTGCATGTCCTCGTTAATATCCAGCACAATCTGCAGGCTCTCCCGGATAAGCTCCTGGTCATCTGCTATCATCACCTTTATTGCACTCACGCTGTCCCCGTCCCTTCCAAACAATCCTGCACATTGAGAGGCAGATTTACTTCCAGCACAAAGCCCTGCTCGCTCCAGTATTCCAGGGTTCCCCCCAGCATCTCCACTCGTTCTGCCATGTGATGCAGCCCGAAGCCCTTCTTGATTTCAGCGCAGCCGGTGCCGTTATCCGAGATGATGATATTCAGCATATCCCCTGCCCCCAGCATGAATATCTTCACCTGGCTGGCATGGCCGTGACGGATGGCATTGGTCAGTCCCTCCTGCACAATGCGGTACAGCACCTCGGTCTGGTCCTGCCGGAGATTTTCCGGGAAGCTGTCAAATTGCAGGGCCACCTCCACGCCGCTGGCCGAGGCAAAATCCTCCACCAGCTTCCGCAGGGCATCCCTGAACACCAGCTTTTCCAAATCATCCGGCCTCAGCATGTGCATGCTGCGCCTCACATCCGTAATGCCCCGCCGGGCCGCCGCCTTGATTTTTTCCAGCTGCTTTTTGGTGACTTCCGGGGCATAATCCAGCGTCACCATGCAGGCGTCCAGCCCTGCCACAATCCCCGTCAGGGCATGGCCCAGGGTATCGTGGATTTCCCTGGCCAGACGGTTTCTCTCCTTGATTTCCGCCAGGCTGGCTATGGTCATGGCGTACTCCCGGAGCCTTTTATTGGCCAGATTCAGCTCCGCATTGGACTCATTCAGCCGGTTATTGCTTTCGTTGAGCATTTCATTGGTCATAATCATGCGGTAATTCAAGTCCGCAATCTCGGCATTTTCCCGGCTCTTGTCCTGCAGCAGCACCACCATATACACCACAAAGAACATGATATTGCCATAACCGGCAAAATTCCTGGCCGCCAGCAGAATCCCCTGCACCCCGGGACTGTAGTATTCCAGGTAGGCGGCAAAAGGAATGATTTCCATCCGCAGCATGGAGGCGTTGTAGATAATCACGCCGTAAATAGCCCCCATCAGGAGCAGCATGATTTTCAGCTGCCCCTCCCCCTGATAGCAGTACATGAAGTCCGCCAAAAGCAGCAGCACCACGCCGTCATAAAAAAGATTGGTGCTGTGCAGGAGGAAAATACATGCCGCTATCTCCACAAAAAACACGCAATAACGAAACAGCTGGGGCAGCCGCCGCACGTTGCTGTACACATAGCCGCAGCAGGCTACCACCGTAAAGGAGCACACTGCTCCCAGGAGCATTTCCTCCGCCGGCATGGGCAGCAGGGAAACCCTGTAAAGAAAATCCCTGGCCCCCATACCGGCACTTATCTTCTGCTGGGTAACCCCCATAAAAAGCGCCAACAGCAAAATGACAGCCCCGTTATAGGCTGTCATCATCACATGCACCCTGTCGGCATGCCCCTTCGCCAAATCACGCACCAACATCAGCACTACCTATCCCCCGCACTACACTGACCACACTGCACTGACCACACTGCGCTGCCCGTACTACGCTGCCAATACATACATGGCCTTTCACACCAGCCGCCCTCAGCGCACCATGACCCCCACTGGTGGAATAAATATATCGTTAAAAAGCTGCACCGCATAGCTGTCTGTCAGCCCTGCCACATAATCCACCACAATCTGCTGCAGGCTGCAATCCTGCCGGCGCCGCCGAAATTCCTCCGGCAGCCTGCCGCTATTCTCCATAAAAAACTTATACAGCTGCTCCAGCACAAAGATGCCCTGGCTGCGTTCTTTTTCCAGCCTCTCGGAATGGTAAATGTTTTCAAACATGAACCTGCGAAAGACGGCCATCGCCTCCTCCATTGGCCCGGAAAAGGCAATATCCCCGGCTTTTTCCGACTGGCAAATCACATCCGAGACCATCGCCGTAATCATGTGGGAGGTCACTGTGCCGATACGCTCCCTCACCACCTCCGGCAAATCCCCTGCCGTCAGGATGCTGGCACGCATGCTGTCATCAAAGTCATGGCACAAATAGGCAATCCTGTCCGCCCAGTGCACGATACGCCCCTCTAGGGTAAAGGGCCTGATGCTGCCACTGTGGTGCAAAATCCCGTCCTGCACCTCCCTGGTCAGGTTCAGCCCCCTGCCCCCCTTCTCCAGCTCCTGCAAAACCCGCAGGCTCTGCTCATTGTGGGCAAAATGCCCCGTCAGCCTGTTCAGTGCCGCCTCCCCGGAATGGCCGAAGGGCGTGTGCCCCACATCATGCCCCATAGCTATGGCCTCGGTCAAATCCTCGTTCAGCCGCAGGCTCCTGGCGATGGTCCTGCCAATCTGGGATACCTCCAGGCTATGGGTCATGCGGGTGCGATAGTGGTCGCCGGATATGATGAAGACCTGTGTCTTGTGCTTCAGGCGGCGAAAAGCCTTGGAATGGATTATCCTGTCCCTGTCCCTCTGGAACTTGCTGCGAAAAATACATTCCTCCTGAGGCCTGTCCCTGACAGCCTCCCTGCTCTTGGCCGCCAAAGGCGACAGCAGAAGGTACTCCTGATCCTCAATCCGTTCACGCACCAGCATCATCAACACCTGCCTTGCCAACACAAACTGCGATACATACTACATTTCCTCAACTAAAAATATTATACCATCAGCAGATAGCCTCTTCCACAAAAATTTGAATTTTCAGTTTATCGCAGTGCTTTATTGTTACCTCGTGCATATACTGACGTAATTTGATACTTCGTGGACTCTGTTCAGACATTATAAAGGGACAGGTAGCGGCAGTACCCATAGAAAACACGCTCTCGCTCCTAGTTGTACCTAGCGGTGCTAAGTTCTCGCTGCGCCTTACGGCTTGCGAATCACTAAGCACCGAGGTACAACAAAGGTTTTCTTTGGGTACATGCCGCACCTGTCCCGCTTTTTGTCTGAACAGATACAACAGAAT
>JALFXV010000064.1 GCA_022786545.1 Selenomonadaceae bacterium | reverse complement strand
TTCAGACATTTAAAAGGGACAGGTAGCGGCAGTACCCATAGAAAACTCGCTCTCGCTCTTAGCACAGCCTCGCGCTTCTAAGCTCCTGCATCGCTTACGCTCGCACTCGCTAAGAAGCGAGGCTGCACTCAAGGTTTTCTTTGGGGACATGCCGCACCTGTCCCTCTTTGTGTCTGAACAGATATGCACATAGTTATCAACTATACTCTTGCTGTACGCTACTAAGGTAATCAATCTGACTTTACGAGCAAGCCTGAAATAGGGGGGGCTGGGAGCTGACGAGGCCTGATACTGCTAACAACTATGCAAGGCAACCTGCTATTATGAGCAGAGTTGTTTGCACTGTACGTTTATGCAACGGTTGGCAATAGCAGGTTTCGCCAGCTCCCAGCCCCCTATTTCAGGCTTATTCGTAAAGTTGTATGCAGCACTATAGCAACATATAACAAGTGGCGTTTTATCATTTTGTCTATATCTGTTCAGACAAGAAAGGGATGGGTTGCGGCATGTGGCATCAGAAAACTTTGTTGTGCCTCGGTGCTTAGCAATTCGCAAGCCGTCAGGCGCAGCGAGAGCTTAGCATCCGCTAGGCACAACGAGGAGCGAGAGCGTGTTTCTGAGGGTACTGCCGTAGACCATCCCATTTTTTTATCTGAACAGAGTGCACGAATCAACAAAATTCATCCGTTAATGTTCCAAAAGTCTCGAACTTTCACGGCGATAAACTGAAATTTACTGTATTGGAAAATGCATTAGGTGGTAGTATAATATAAAAACATCCAGTAGTAGATTTGTAATAAGGAGGACGTATAAAGAATGAATGAAGTAATTCAGGCCATGAAGGACAGGCGCAGTATTCGCAAGTTTAAGCCGGAGATGCCGCCAAAGGAAGATATAAAGCAAATTATTGAGGCAGGGCTGTATGCAGCCAATGGCCGCGGGAAGCAGGCAACAATCACGCTTGCAGTTACAAATAAGGAACTGCGCGATAAATTTTCCAAAATCAATAGAGAGATAGGCGGCTGGGATGAAAGCTTTGATCCATTTTATGGGGCTCCGGTTATTTTAATTGTCCTGGCAGATAAGGAGTGCCTGACCGGCATCTACGACGGCAGCCTTGTCATGGGGAACATGATGCTGGCAGCTCATTCCCTGGGGCTGGGCAGTATCTGGATTCACAGGGCAAAGGAAGAATTTGAGCTGCCGGAATATCAGAGCCTGCTGAAGGAGATGGGCATTGAGGGAGAATGGGAAGGCATTGCCCATTGTGCCGTTGGCTACATGGATGGTGAATTGCCAAAAGCAGCTGGCAGGCGAGAAAACAGAGTTTTTTGGCTAGAATAGAACGCAAACTAAAACAGGTATCGCCGGGCAGCGAGCAAAAGCTTGCTGCCAGCGGCAATACCTGTTTTGTTTTGCAAAATTGTTATTTCATCTGTACATCAGATAATCATTGCTTTCCGTATCCATATCAACATCAATAACACCACATACATAAGGGGCTATTTCGTAAAGCTGGAACAGGAAATGCACATGCCTGTCGGCATCGAAGTAGAACTGATCAGGTACGGAGGCCAGGGGCAGGATGCCATCAAAGATGATAAGCCCATCGCTTGCCGCAGCCTTTTTGGCCAGCTTGTCAGTGAGCAGCTCCGGCGTATAAATATCTTTGCCATATTTTTCTGCCGAGAACTCCTTCAGGTCAGCTGAGACAATTTTTTCTCCGGTCCGGGGATTGAAATTCAGCCCGTGGATATAGTGCATAGGGTGGGCGGCATGCTCAACGTTAATATACTTGGACAGGACAATGCTGAGAACCGCCCCATCGTTGCAGGTGACAGTATAGCTGTTGCCAATGTAGACCTTGTTCCAGTCTTCATTATCCTTGTAGCACTCGTCAGACTGGCTGATAAATGCCTGGATGTTTTCTTTTATTGCGGCATTGATGGCATCAGATGCCTGCTGGTTATCCGGCACTGTGACAACCGGTATCGTCACATCCTGATGCTGCGGATGAACAGACGGCTCCACCTGAACCTGTGCGGCAAATGCCGTAGCAGCCATGAGGCAAAGGCAGAAAGTAAGAATAAATGACCTGAACAGCTTGAGCATAAAATCGCCTCCTGATAATCTTGTATGTGTTGCGGTGATGATATATCACCATGAACTGAAAATAGCTGCAGCGCCAATCATGTTGCACGTGCAACATGATTGGCGCATTTTAGCAGATGGAGTGGAGAAGATGAGGCAGATTGACAGCCTAGTTGGCACCGATAATCTCGTTGGCGATATTCAGGGCTACCACACCATCAGAGGCATAGTAGTCTGCCCCTGCTTCATCGGCATATTCCTGGGTGAGGGCTGCGCCGCCTACCATGACCTTGGCATTGATATTCTGCTCCTTCAGCTGGCGGATAACCTCGTCAATCTCCGTCATGGTGGTAGTCATCAGAGCGCACAGGCCTACGATGGCTGCCTTGTGCTCCCGGGCAGCGGCCACAATATTCTCTGCCGGTACATCCTTCCCCAGATCAATCAGGTTGAAGCCGCTGTTTTCCAGCAGGGCGCCTACGATATTTTTGCCCAGGTCATGGACATCGCCCTTGACTGTGGCAAGCACCACAGTGCCCTTGGTGCTATCGCTGGCGGCTGGGAATTTCTCCTTCAGCTTGATGAAGGCACTGCGCATGGCCTCCGCAGAAAGCAGTACCTGCGGCAGGAATACCCTGCCAGCCCCAAAGTCCACACCGATTTCATTCATGGCGGCAGTGAGGGCCTTTTCTGTAATCTCGTTTGGTTCTAATCCTGCATTAATGGCATTTTCTACCAAAGTACCGATTTCATCAGCCTCGCCTTCAATGACAGCGGCCTTCAATGCATCCAGCGGCGTCAGCTCCACATGCTTTGCCACGGCAGCCTTCTTCGGCACGGCCAGGTTTTTCTCGTTGCGGCTGAAATCACGCCCGTTAGGGTCCTTGCCAAGAAGTGCCATGCTGGCCATGAGGGCATTCTGCATGGATTCATCATAAGGGTTCATAATCGGGGCATCCAGCCCAGCTGCCAGGCACATGGTAAAGAAGGTGCTGTTTATTAGCGGCCGGTTTGGCAGGCCGAAGGAAATATTGCTCAGTCCCATCGTGGCAGGATAGCCGTATTTCTCCCGGTAGAGTCGCAGGGTTTCAAGGGTATGGTTGCAGGCATCTGCATCCGCCGCAACGGTCATCACGAGACCATCCAGCAGGAAATCGCCATCCTTGAGGCCTGCCGCCTTGGCAGTGGAAATGATTTTATCCATGACGGCCAGCCTTTCCGGAGCTGTCTTCGGGATACCCTCGTCTGTCAGTGGCAGGCAGAGGATAGCGGCACCGTACTTTTTGGCCAGGGGAATAAACTTCTCCAGTCGTTCCACCTCGGCACTGACGGAGTTAATCAGGGCACGGCCCGGATATGCCCTAAGGCCTGCCTCCAAAGCGGCGGCATCGCTGGTGTCGATGGCCAGAGGGGCATCAGTCAGCTGGGCGATTTCCGTCACGGCACGCTTCATGGCAGCAGCCTGGTCAATGCCGCCCACGCCCATGTTTACATCAAGCAATTTTGCGCCTGCCTTTACCTGATCCAGAGCCTCGCGCTTGACGGAGGCAAAGGAGCCGTCCTTGATTTCAGCAGCCAGCTTTTTCCTGCCGGTAGGATTGATGCGCTCGCCAATCAGCACGGTAGGCAGCTCCTTGTCTACTGTGACAGTCTTGCTGCGGCTGGTCAGCATCAGGCGGCGGCGCAGGGGCGCGAACCTTGGCGGCTCTACACCCTGCAGGGCTGATTTGATGGCGGCAATGTGCTCCGGGGTAGTGCCGCAGCAGCCTCCCACATAGGTGGCGCCTGCCTGCACCAGCTTCGGGGCCCAGGTGCCGAAATCAGCAGGAGACATAGGGAAGACGGTCTTGCCGTCTATGAGCTGAGGCATACCGGCATTTGGCTGGACGCTGATAGGCTTTGCCGTGTTTTCAGAGATAGCCTTGACGATTGGTACCAGCTGTTCAGGGCCAAGGGAGCAGTTGATGCCGATGATGTCTGCCCCCATGGCATCCAGGGTAATGGCAGCAGTCTGAGGGTCCGTGCCTGTTACGGTACGTCCGTCCTCACTATAGGAAAGCTGGCAGATCACAGGCAGGCTGGTAGCGTCCTTGGCTGCCAGCAGGGCGGCACGCATTTCCTGAATGTCAATAAAGGTTTCAATGAGGATGTAGTCTGCTCCGGCTTCTTCCAAGGCCTGGGACTGCTGAAAATAATTCCGGTAGGCTTCCTCAAAGTCCAAATCCCCCAAAGGCTTGACGAACCGGCCGGAAGGCCCCATGCCGCCAGCAACCTTGATGGGCTTGCCGTCAGCAGTCTTTACAGACTTTGCCGCCTTTACAGCTGCATGGTTAAGCTCCGTTACCCTGTCCTGGAGGCCGTAATGCTCCAGCTTCAGGGCAGAGGCGCCAAAAGTAAAGGTTTCCACGATATTGGCACCGGCATCTGCATAACGCTGGTGTACCTTGGTTACTGCCGCAGGATTGGTCAGGCAGAGCATCTCAGGACAGGCTCCTGGCTGCAAAAGTCCCAGCTGCTGAAACATGGTGCCCATGGCACCGTCAAAAATATGTATCATAATTTTATACCTCGCCTTATAATTTTTTCTCTGACCAGCTTGGCACGTTACAGATAGCCTAGCCAAAAGCCATGCTGCTATCGTGTTATTGCTGTGTTGTTAGTGTACTATGTTTACAGCTTTTGTGCAAGAGTATTTACATACTATTTTGCTAGGTAAAATATTTTTATTCTTTGTTTCTAGCAGGGCAATCTATTTTGCTGCAATGGCGGCAATCATGTTTTGGTTTTTCCGGAGCTTTGTTTAATGTGTTTTGTTCATGGGGCGTACAGTTTCTCACTGTATCAGGGTAATACAGCCCGATGACAGCTGTAATGGATTTTCTGGGCATCAGCATCAGGGATTCTGTGAGGGAAATGTCGATATGGCTGCCGCCTGCCAGCTGGAGGATTTCTGTCTGCTGCTGGATAGGCCAGTCACCATAGCCGGGGCTGAACCGCCATTTCATGGCAAGTCCCAGCCGCTTCACTTCATTGCGGATGGTTTTTTCCATGGCATCTGCCACCTGCTCTACGGCAGCAGTGGCGGCGGCATCCAGCAGTACCGAAAAGCTGTACCTGCCCTCCTCAAATGATTTTGTCACCTGCTGTTCGATGGCTTCACCTACGGTGGCAGCCATGACAATCACCTTGCAGCAGCCTGCGAGATGCTTGCCGATGCTGTTGCCCTGCAAGGCAAGGCAGTTCCCGGTGGTATCGGCTTTGTTATGGCAGTGAGGGGCAGTGCCCTGCAAGGAAACGTCATTTTCTGTAGTATGCAGGAGCTGATGGGCAGAATCATAATCGTATAGCTGCCAGATGCCCTTGGGCTGGATGAGGAGCTGCGCCTCCATGCAGGCATCATCAATCAGCTGCTGGCTGAAATCGGCTTTTTGCAGTCCGGCGTAGCGTCTGGCTTCCGCGGCATCTATGGCAAAGATAGGTGAATTGTATATGGGCATGGTCATACCTCCCGGAGAAAACATAATAGTGTATTTACCCTTTTTATTTGGCAGCATAATATGTTTCACGTGGAACAAGAAAATCCGTGGAACAGTATATAGAATGATTATAGCATGTATATGGAAGAATTTATGTATTTTTCATCAATAAAAAGAGATTTATGGCGATTTTTATCGAAAAAATCCTTTAATGATGGTACAATAGAGGAGCACGAATTTTGCGTGAAGCTTTTTAGATGAAAGGAAGCTTTTTAGATAGAAGAAAGTGGTGAATACATGGGAAAGATTATTGCTGTAGCAAATCAGAAGGGCGGCGTCGGCAAAACAACCACCTCAGTCAATCTCAGTGCGGCATTTGCCGAGATGGGCAAGAGGGTACTTTTGATAGACTGTGACCCTCAGGGCAATGCTACCAGCGGCCTGGGGATTGAAAAGGATGGGCTGGAGCTGAGTATTTATGATGCCCTGATTAACGATACGCCTATGGAGGAAATTATTCTTCAGACGCAGTTCGGCCTGGATATGGTGCCATCTGTTATGGATTTGGCTGGTGCCGAGGTGGAGCTGGTCAACCTGGATGACAAGCAGTATAGGCTGAAAAAAGCAGTTGAATTAATAAAAGATAAGTACGATTATATCCTGATAGATTGTCCGCCGTCCCTGGGGCACGTTACCCTGAATGCCCTGACGGCAGCTGACTCCGTGCTGTTACCTTTGCAGTGTGAGTTTTATGCTCTGGAGGGGCTTTCTCAGCTTCTTTCTACAGTGCAGCTGGTACAGGAGCAGCTGAACGGTGATCTGCGGATTGAGGGACTGGTGCTGACCATGTATGATTCCCGCACCAACCTTGCTGAGCAGGTGGTGGAGGAAGTAAAGACGCATTTTCCTGATATGGTTTATGCCACCAAGATTCCGAGAAACGTGCGCCTGAGCGAAGCACCATCCTTTGGCAAGCCGATTTTTGCCTATGCATCAAGCTCCAAGGGCGCACAGGCGTATATGAGCCTGGCAGAGGAGGTCATTGAAAATGGCTAAGAAGATAGGCGGACTGGGCAAGGGATTGGGAGCCTTCGGGCTGGGCGGCGGTGTCAGCAAGTCCCTGGCAAATTCTGTCAGGCATGTGGAAGCAGCAACATCAGCCGGTGGTGATAAGGCTGGCTTTGTGCAGCAGCCTGTTATGGAGCTGGACCTGAAGCTGATTAGTGCCAATCCCAGCCAGCCTAGGACAGAGTTTGAGCCGGAGGCCATGGAATCCCTGCGGGACTCCGTTAAGCAGTACGGTGTGCTGCAGCCTGTCCTGGTCAGGAAGACTACAAAGGGCTATGAGCTGATTGCAGGGGAAAGGCGGTTCCGGGCGGCACAGCTGGCAGGGCTCAGGACGATTCCGGCTATGGTGAGGGAATATAATGATGCCCAGATGACGGAGGTGGCCCTGATTGAGAATATCCAGCGGGAGAATCTGAATCCGGTGGAGGAAGCAAGGGCCTATCAGCATCTTTTATCTGATTACGGGCTGACTCAGGAAATGCTGTCCGGCAAGGTGGGCAGGAGCCGTTCCCATATTGCCAATTTTCTGCGGCTTTTGCGTCTGTCGGAAAGGGTGCAGGAAAGGCTGGCAGAGGGTAGTATTTCCATGGGGCAGGCCAAGCCGCTGTTGGCACTGGAGAATGTGGCTTTACAGGATAAGGCAGCGGAGTTTATCATAGCCAATGAGCTTTCTGCCCGCAAGGCAGAGGAGCTGGTGAAAAAGCTACAGAAGCATCCTGATTGCCTGGATGGGGCAGAGAAAAATACCCCGGAGCCTGTGCCGGAGGCAGAGGATATTTTTTACAGGGAGGCACAGGACAGGCTGAAGCTGCTGCTGGGTACTACAGTGCGCATCAAGCACAGTGGCAACAAAAAGAGGCTGGAGATAGATTTTGCCTCCCAGGATGAGCTGAATTACGTTATCAGGCTGCTGGAACGGCTGGAGCAGCAGCAGGCAGGGCAGATGGAGCCAGGGGACAATGATGAAAGGCTGGCAAAGCTGCGGCAGTTTTCCACCACGGGCAAGTTTTCTGTGTGATGAATACCTGACAGGCTGCCAACCTCTGTAATAGAAGGGACGAAATTTTTTATGGCAAATACAGATGTGATGAATTTTATTGTAAATAACCTGAGTTATTTGGTAGGGATTCTGGGGGTACTGGTGATAATCATGTACCTTCTGATTATTAACCTTATCTATAACCTGAATTATATGAAGAAGCGTTACAAGAAGATGATGACCGGCGTGGACGGGGCAAACCTTGAGCGCATGATGATCGGCTGCATTGACAGTACCAAGGCGGTTTCTGATGAAAATGCCAAGCTGTGGGAGGAAAACAAGGCTATCAGGGAGCTTTTGAGCCAGGCTCTTACCCGCGTAGCTATTGTGCGGTTCCGTGCCTTTGAGGACATGGGCAGTGACCTTAGCTATGCGGTGGCAATGCTGGACTCTCATAACAACGGCGTGGTGATGTCCAGTATTTTTGCCCGGGAGGATTCCAGAAGCTACGCCAAGCCGATTGTGAATGGCACTTCTACCTATGCCATGACCAAGGAGGAGGAAGAAGCCTTGCACCAGGCCATGAGCAATATCAAGACACCGCATTTGATACAATCCCAAACAAGGGGGCAGACCTAGGAAGTGCTTGCTACAAGGGCTTCCTAGGTCTTTTGCTGTCCGTCTGATGCGTTGTTTTGCCAGCAGGCAAGGGTGGCGTAGAAGCCTCCTTTGTATGGTATAGGTGCAAATGGGTGTATTTGAAATTTGCTAAAGTTGGGAAGGTATGCACCCCAAAAATTCCTTCCCTACAAAAAAATTAGAAGAAAGAAGGATTTTGGTAAACATAAAGCGAATATTGTAAAGTCAAGTTTATATAAGCATGGAGGAAATTTGGGGAAATGATCAAATTGCGAATGGTAGTAAGAGCTGTAGTTACTGCATTGCTGGTGATGGTATCCTTGTCTGTGATGGTGTTCGCTAATCCTTATCCTGCCACATTAGACGATGGCAATTTGGTGTTGGTGGACGGCGGCATGGGCGTGGGGCAATACGCCGAACGTTCGTCGGTCGCAGTGGAACGGTATATGCCGCCGGAATACCAAATTGCTATCGCCGTCTATTCAGTAACATTCTCCGAGGAATACTGGCGGCAGCATGAAACTTATGTGGGAGGTCCATACAAAATCGGTCAATCGTTAATCCTGCGTTTTCGCTATCATTGGGGAAGAAAGACTATTGCGTATGAACGTAGCGACAACTGGGCTGACTGGGATGTGAATCGTGATTATTGCCACGCAGATGGGCAGCCGCTTATTCCTTACGCTGCAGAGGTTGCATTTGTGTCGGCATACAATATGAGGTTTTTCGATGACAAGACCGGATACAGCCCGGTTTTGAAACGAGAGCGGCGCATTATCGACGAAAGCCTCTACCGCGCCCTCGGAATATAGGGTTACACAATGAGCATGAAAACGGATGCATTAACACAGGAAATCGATGCCTACATCAGGCATCACTTTCGTCCAGACGGTGTGCCGCGAGGATTCCTCGGCAAATTACCGATAGGAGAAACCACTGATCACCGTGCCGATGGGGCGACATGGGCATTATCCTTCCTGTTGAAGAAACTGGAGATGACCTTCTCCGAAAAGCTATTGCAACTCATCGATGACAAAGGACGCAAGCCAGCCGAAGTCTACGCCAAGGTGGGGTTGACTCGCTCACATTTCGCCAAGATAAAGGCAGATAAGGGCTATCACCCCACAAAAGAAACCGCACTTGCCTTTGCCATCGCCTTGCACCTTAACCTCAACGAGACCGATGACCTCTTAAAACGGGCAGGATATTCTCTTTCCCACAGCAATGAGAGCGACCTTATAGTCGAGTTTTTTATAGGCAGGGGCATTTACAATATTGATGATATTAACAATCAACTGGACATTCGCGGTCATAAGCCCCTTACCAATTGGCGTAAGAGTACAGATGAGTAACTTTTTCACGGAATCAAAATTTTTTCAAATGTTGCCTGTCAGGCAACCTATTTTCTTAGCCTCGCTTTATAATAGTGTCATTGAAGCCAATAAGGATATATCTTGACATATTTTTGGGAGCGGATTGCTCACGACATCGGGAGGGAATGGATTATGAAATTAGCGGAAGCACTGCAGGAGAGAGCAGACATTCAAAAGCGACTCTCGCAGTTGCGGGGGCGTTTGCTTAATAACGCCAAAGTGCAGGAGGGGGAAAAGCCGGTGGAGAATCCGGCAGAACTCTTACAAGAGATGGACGGCATGATTTTACGGCTTGAGGAACTTATCCTGCACATCAACATGACCAATGCCCGTACTGCGGACAACGGGGAGACGCTTACTTCGCTTTTGGCCAAGCGAGAATGTCTACAAAAGAAAGTCGGCCTCATGCGCGATTTCCTCGACAGAGCCAGCGAATTGGTGGAACGCTCTGCATACACGGAAATCAAGGTGCACAGCACGGTGTCTGTGCCGGAGAAGCGAAAGGAACTTGACGCGCTGTCCAAAGACCTTCGAAACCTCGACTCCAGGATTCAGCAATTGAACTGGCTGACGGAGTTGCAATAATTATTTTGGTGTAGCGTTTTATGAGCGAGTACCGGCCCGGCAACAGGGTAAACAGTTGCACCCACAAAGAAGCATTTCGGGGCGAATGCGCACGGCATGAAGCCGTCATTGTCAGCCCTCATTGTTACAAATGCACATTTTACGGTTCATTTTTACTACCGGGTACTGACATTTACGCGAGGGTGGGTTGTGGGAATATCATTGAAAAAATTTCAGATGTTGCCTGCCAGGCAACCTTTTTGCCAATCTATTGTATTATACTGAATCCAGTCGAGCAATACGACGAGATTTTGTATAGGAGGAGATTGATATGAGTGATTGGTGGAAAAATGGTTTGCTTGTAGCTGCAGGTGGCGTAGCAGGACTGGCATTGGCGGCATGGCTTGAATCAGAAGATAAGTCCGACCATTGGGACTATGACGAAGAAGTCGAGCGTGTCAAGGTTAAAGCCCTCAAATCTGACGGCATGAAGATTTTAGTTGAGAAGGTAAAGAGCGAGGCCGAGTGGGCTATGGAGGAATGCGCCACGGACGAGGAACGGGAAGCCGTGTATGCCGAGGTAGAAGAAACTGTAAAAAAACTCCAAGCTAAACTCGCCAAACACGGGGAAAAGATTATCGAAAGCCTCAAGGCGCAGGCTACCGAAGCTCAAATGACCGATGAGGAAGAATCAGGTTTTATGGAGAACGGTCAAGAGAAGGCTGTCAGGAACTTCAAAAGCAAAATGGAGGACTGGACAAAGTCTCTGGACGAAACGTTGGCCTCAATAAAGCCGGAAACTGCTCCGACCGGAGCATGATACGCTAATTGGACGGCTGTCTGTACCGATGACAACCGTCCACAGATACACCGATTTTACAAAGTGACACCATTGGGCAAGGCGATGGAGGTGATCCGCTTATGAATTTTCTGCTAAACAGCATTCGAGGCAACCGTGTGCGTCACGACAAACCTTGTGAGATTGAGATCGGCGATGTCGTGTCGGTGGAGTGTGATATGCTATTGAAGCGTTACGGCATCTGGACGGGAGAGAAATTTATCCTCTACGGCGAGGATAGGTGGGGAAAGCACAGCGTCCATGAAGAAACCTTCGGAAATTTCATGAGGGGAGCAGAGCATTTTGCTATCTGCCGGTTTCCAAAAAGATACGGACGACCGACAGAGTGGTCGCAGCCCATACGAATCGGCTCCATCGTCATGCCGCAAAAGGATATGGTAGAACTTTTGGATATGCTCAGGAAAACAGAGCAGTACAAGCTCTATCCGCCAGAAGAAACCGTGCAACGCGCCCAAAGCAAATTAGGCATGGGAGGCTACCCCACAAGTGAGCATTTTGCCGTTTGGTGCAAAACCGGCATAGCCGAGTCCCATGAGCTTCAGTCTCTGCGAAAAGTTCTCAATCGCTTTATTGTTTATTGAAGCAGGAATATTCGGAGGCAGGGTGAATTTATAAGCAATGAACCAAGTTGATGGGAGGTATTGAAATTGGGACACACAGAATCGTACAATCACTATCATGATATGCTTGAAAATGTAAGTGCGTTGTACAAAAAATATAATATGCCGATGGAGCGGATCACAGAAGAAATTGATTCGTTGGACAAGTTTCAGGTAACTACGCCGCTTATCGGTGAATTCAGCACAGGCAAAAGTTCGCTCATCAACGCCATGCTGGGCAGTGATTACCTTGGTATCAACCTGTTGCCGGAAACTTCCGTTCCTGCGGAAATCTGTTATGGGGATAAGGAAAGGGCGGTTATTCAGGAAGTTGACAAAAATGATGGAACAACACGAGCAAAGGAGATGCCTCTCTCTGAATTTAAGGATAGCAAGTTGTCGGCAAGCGATGTGAAGAAGGCGCAAATTTTCGTCAACAATGACTTTCTTCGCACCGTAAGCACGGTGAAACTTGTGGATATGCCGGGGTTTAATTCCGGCTTGGAACTTCATAATCGCGCTATCGACGAATATATGCCGGAAAGTCTTGCCTATATCATTACTTTCTCGGCAAGAGACCCCGCTATACCGGCAGATATGGCAACTTTTCTGCGGGAACTTAAACTGCACGATGCTCCTGTTTATCTACTTATCACCAAGTCAAAAAGCGTTTTGCCTAAGGAACTTGACCAATGCGTAGCCCGTATTCGCGAGGATGCTAAAAAATATTTGGGGCTGAAGGATGTAAACATCAGCTGTACCAACGCCAAGGGCAAGCCGGAAGATATTAACGCCGAGCCTTTGCGTGAGATTTTGTCGGAAATCGAAGGCAAAAGCCAAAGCATATTTGAACAGGAGGCAACGCGCAAGCTGAAAAAATATGCATCCGAACTTGCAATCTATCTTGAAACATCTATCCGCGAAGTAAATGCCACCCCATCCGAGATTGAAGCCCAAGAGGTGGCTTGCGCCCGTCAGCTCACTCGTTTGCAGGAAAAAATCGGTGCAGCACGGGAGGACTTTTCTTTGCAGATTGATGCAAGTCTAAGCAATTTCCGCGCTCGCCTGACCGATGCGCTTAATGCCGAATCTGGTGCGCTCGAAAATATGATAATGAACGGTTCCGATGTTAAAGACAAAATAACCATGATTGTGCGGGAAAATGCCATTGTCTGCATGAAGGAGGATTTTTCCTCGCGTCTTAAACGATATGTCGAAAGGATTGCCGAAGCCGTTAAGTTGGACTTGTCCGTAGATACCAATTTGCAACTCAACGCAGAACAATTGCAAATTGACTCGGCCATAAAGGACACCATCAAAAAATCATTGCCTGTAATTTTATCCGCAATAGGTATAGCTGTGGGTGGTCCGGTTGGCGCGGTTATCGGTGCTGTGGTTGGCTTGGTAGCCGATATTTTCTTCGCCAAAAAACAACAGAACGAAAAGCGTCGTATGGCGCGGGAAAAGGTGTGTGAAATCATCCCGTCCGTCACGGAAAAAGCCGTCTCCATTGTATGTGAAAAAATCCGTGAGCAGGTGGATAATATTGGTGCGCAGATTGACGAGGATGTATCGCAGAAAATAGCAATGCAGGAAAAGGCATTGGCTGACTTAAAGGAGCGTCATGCGGAAGAAACTGCCGACAAAGAGAAACGGTTAGCGGAAATGAAATCCGACTTGGCGACTGCAAAGCAAATCATGCAAGAGGAGGCATAGTACATGGAGTCTTTGGAAAAACAGCTTGATCTATTAAAGCGCATTGTCGCGCCCAATCAGGGCAAAGAAAACTTACCGGCAGATATTTCGCGAGTGGAGAAAATCATCAAAGAAGAGATACCAAATGCCTTGGAGAAACAGGCTCCCGCCAATTTCCCCGAACTATACTTTGATTTTGAGTATGTGTATAGCCGTTTTTATGATTTCCTGCTCTTTGATAAGCTAATCGGCAAGAATGTGGTTGCTTTGGGCGGCAGTTTCAGCAGTGGCAAATCCTCGTTTCTGAACAGTCTGATGGGAAAAACTGTTCTGCCCGCCAAAATAAATCCCTCCACCTCTGTACCGACATATCTTATCAGCGGCGAAGATATCAATGCCTTTGGCATCAACGAATTTGACGCTAAAGTACCGCTCACTTTGCCGGACATTAAGGCGATAGCCCACGGATTTGGCGCATCCGATGAAGAGGCGAACAACGAAGGCATTACGCTTGGGCATTTGCTTCGCAGTCTGTTTATCGCTACTCCCCTTGTGACCTATAAGCACATCGCATTTTTGGATACGCCTGGTTATTCCAAAGCAGACAGCGCATCTTATTCGGCGCGAACCGATGAGAAAATTGCTCATGTCCAGCTAAACAGCAGCTCGCATATTCTTTGGTTCGTCCCTGCCGACGCAGGTATCATCAGCATGGAGGATATAGACTTTTTGCAGGGACTTGACCGGGATATTCCAAAACTCATCATCATCACCAAGGCAGACAAAGCGCCGAGTCCCGAAGCACTCTCCGAAATGAAAGAAAAAGTGAAATCGGCGCTTGATATGCGAGGCGTACCTTATGAAGATGTGCTGACCTTCACGATGCGAAAGAATTTCGCCTGTGACAGCGATGCCATCAAGGAGTATCTCAACAAACTTGACGAAAGCCAGACTCAAGCGGAGTTTGCCCATAGTTTCAAGAAACTGTTTGTCGGTTGTCGCAATTATTACGATGACAGCATTGACAGCGATAATTTAAGCCTCAGCCGCATAAATCAAGCACTGACATTGGTGGGCGACAACGCCGATGTGAACGGCTATCTTTCGAGCCTTGCCACAAGCACCAAAGAACACATAAAAAGCCTAAAGGATGCGCGGGAAAGCCTGCGGAAATTGCAACAGGAATTTTTCGCCGAGATTAAGATTGTAGCCGACAAGGTAAATATCTATATGCCGGAGCCTTCGGAAATAGACTTGGTGAAAGGCGATGCTACTGACCCTGCGGCTATCGTCCATTCCCTGTTGCAAAAGCGAAATCTCACCGTCAATCCCGCGACTTTGGACTCCATGCGCCGCAAGTTGGAAGAGATTACGCCGAAAATCAATGATATGGTAGGCGGTGCAAATTATAAAGAGACGCTTGCCGCCATGTTGAAAGAAAAATGGAATAGGGGATGATATTATGAAGCTAGTATCGGAACTAATGCAAGATGAAAATTTTATAAAAAAGGTGACTCAAGTTAAAGATAATACGATGAATAATCATATACTTGTTCACATAGACGATGAATATACTAAAAGCGTGTATTTGATTTTATTATTGTCCATTGCAGATGCAATAGGGGATATTGACGATGCTAGTGATAATCCCATATCCTATATTTGTAAAATAAATGCCGCACTGCCCACGCAACAAGATATAGAAGAACTTTATCGTTATAGCTTGCGGATAAACGAAAGTACATTGGAAGAATATTGTAAAACTCTGCAAATTAGTGATATTCAAGCAATTTTATTTTTTGATGCCTTAACAATGGTGGAATTATTCGGCATAAAGGAGAGTAAAGTACTAGACTATATAGCAGGACTTGCGGTCTTATTATCAATATCGGAAGATGAACTTTCAGATATTTCATTCATAGCAAAAACGATTATATGTAGAAAGCAGAATTTTATTCACACCTTCCACCATGCTCATGTTAAACCGTTTTTACAGTATTTTCGTTCTTTCTGTCAAAAAATTATGATTGATGCCCCTGATGTATTTATTATCGAGTGCAAAAAAGAAACAGACGTCAATGAATTATTGGATATTAATTTAGTTATTGAAAACAAAAAATATGTTTCGTTCCATAATATATATTTACATGATAAACGTGTATTTCTAAAAATACAAAACTGTTCTGAAGTAAAAATAGATGCTTGCCGATTTGAACATCTTACCGATAATGAAATACGGGCATTTATATGGGACAATCTTGTGTTGAGAAAACCAGACGGACTTCATGTTATAGATTTCAACAAGATAGATAAGGTTAGTGTCACTAACTGTACATTTTCTAATATGATTCACAATCTTGTAGATGTTCGCAATGCATCGGACTCTTTTCTTTTCGATTTAAAAGGTGGCAGTTATTCGTTAGATGGTATAGTAGGTTTCATAGAGCACGTTTCAGACGTGATAATTACAGATAATACTTTTGTAAACTGCTACATATTACGCTATTATCAATGGCCAGTTCATTATGGAGATAGATTTTATGAAGATCCAGGCGATTTTTTGAGACATAATTCTATATTTCCTGATGAACTTTTCTTTAAAGAGGCTAAACCTTTGCTGGGATATAATGAAGGTCATAAATTTCTGCAAGATGTTATTTGGGGACTAAATGAGATTGAAAAATTAAAAGTAGAAAATAACAAAATCGAAAATTCCACCAATGTGATTTATGATTGAAAGGAGCTAGATTATGTCCATAACATTTACTAAAACCAAAGAAAAAGAACGTGCTTTCACTGCGGCGAACGAGCGTTTTGACGCTGTTCTTAACGCCGTTAAGCCCTACGCTGACGAAACTACACTGTCGGAGATTTCCGGACTTAAAAACAATTTCAATCGTCGTATTGAGGACTTCTTCCGCAATGACCGCAAGCTTAGGCTTGCCGTCATCGGTCGCGTCAAGGCCGGTAAGTCTACCTTCCTTAATATGCTCATCTTTGACGGGAAAGATGTCCTGCCCCGCGCATTTACCCCTAAAACCGCCACCCTTACCAAGATTGAATATGCCCCGGAGGATGCTATCGAGGTGGAGTATTACTCGACAGCAGAATGGGAAAGCCTGGAAGAACTTGCAAAAAGCGATTCGGCAGCCGAAGAGGTCGTGGCGGCTAAAGAATTAGTCGAGGCGGTAAAAAAATCCGGAATTGATTACACAGTATACACGCAAAAGAGGAAAGAGCGCCTGACATTCTCTTCCAATGAAGCGTTAATGGATACGCTGAATCGGTATGTTGGCGAAAACGGTGCTATTACCCCTTTGGTAAAAAGCGTCGTTCTTTATATCAACAGACCTGAACTGGAAGGCATTTCTATTGTCGATACTCCGGGACTGAATGACCCCGTTCAATCTCGTACCCAAAGAACCAAAGAATTTCTGGAAGTTTGCGACACGGCGTTTTTCCTCAGCACAGCATCCCATTTTCTCGACAAGAGCGACGTGGATTTGTTGAAGGCTCAACTTCCGAAGAAGGGAATGGTAAAACTCGCTTTGATTTGCAGTCGCTTTGACGAGGGGCTGTCAGATGAATTGTTCAATTATGATACTTTAAACGAGAACATCGTTGAAACGAAAAAACAGCTGACGAAAGAAGCAAAAAGTAAATTCTCCAAAGAAAAGGAACGGTATATTAAACTGGGTGAGAATGTGTGCGCCAATTTGATGGAGGCTTGCGAAAATCCAATGTTTATCTCATCGCTGTATCATAACATGGTAGGGCGGGAATATGATGATTATGACGAATTGGAACAACACGCCTACGACCTCTTGAATGACCGCGATGAGTTGAATCCCGAAACGGTTGCTCAAATCGGCGACATTGCCCCTGTAGAAGAGTATCTGAACGAAGTTATTGCCAAGAGAGATGCGTTTCTTGCCGAGCGCGCCGATGAAATTGTGCCTTCTGCCGAAAAATCTTTGAACGATTATCTTGGCAGTTTACACGATCGCATGGAAAAGCACCTTGATACGCTCGCCAACAATGATCGAGAGAATTTGGAAAAACAGCGGCGCGATATGCAAGGTACAATCCATAATGTCCAAGCTAAGGTCGAGGAATACTTCGGCACGATGAGCGTAAAGATGGATGAAGCAAAAATTGCCATTCTTCGTGATTTGCGCCGTAGCAGTCATGAGCATAGCCAGCTGCAAGACAAAACCGGGACAGAGACAAAGTTTATAAAAACCCGTGTCAGCGATTCGACATGGTACAAACCGTGGACTTGGGGCTCGTCTCATACCGAGGTAAGTTCCTATCAGACCACATACACCTATGTTGACACCAGCGATGCTTTGGAAAGGGTACGCCACTATGCGAGCGAGGCCAGCAGCAGTATTGAGCAGGGATTCGTCGAAACTACCGATGTGCAAAGCCTAAAACAGCATTTGCTGAAAGTAGTGGTCGATAATTTTGACGCTTCCAATGAAAACTATGATCCGGCTTATTTTCGTCTGCTTACGGAGGGAACACTCAATAAAATTGATATGCCGGTGATGAAGATTGATGTTGAGGATTATCTTTCGGTACTAAATGCCCAATTCTCCGGCGAAATTCGCGATTCGTCGAAGCGTAGCGAATTGCGTAGCCTTTTGGCATCATCCATCAGCAAACTTTTTGATGCCATAAGCGACCAATTCACCCAAGAAGTTGCTCGTTTCAAGGGCGAACTCGATAAAATCAAGGACGGTTTCAGCGAGGAACTGTTGAAGGACATCAATGCAGACTTTGAAGCTATCTTGAAAGAATGTGAAAATAAAGAAGCCAGTATTGCCCGCTTGAAGGAATATGTGGCGATACTTGGTAAATTGTGAGGGATGTATATGAAAACCATTGTCGAACTGCAGGATAGCATCAAGGGAATCACGATGAGCCTGCAAAACATATCCGTGGAGCTTTCGGAGTACGGTAAGTCGACGGACAGCGCCCCTGCCGTTGACTTTTTGAAAGTGGATGCCATCGGCAAAAATTGTTTTTTGCCTCACCATCCGCTGACAAACTGCCCGCAGAAGAGCCACTATTTATCATTGCTCTTGACAATTGCTCTCAAGAATCGCGGTGATTTGTCTGCGTGGCAATTCTTATCCCGCATAGCTTTCGGGGCGGGATATACCGACGGTATGGAGTCTCTTGTGGCAGATGCCATGACGCTAAATGAGGCGAGACTTATTCAAGTGACCGATACCGTTAATCAATATGGCTTAAAGCACAACTTTGTCGTGGACAGCCTTGTCCTCTACACCGTTATGCAGGAGAAGAATTCTGCTCTGCTTGAATATATGGTGTCAATCTATGAAATTTTGGGCGTAGAAAATGCTGTCATGGACGAGTGCTTAACAATGGCGCGAATCATAGCCGAAAACGACAAAGAAGCTTATTTTGACAATGTCAATAAGTGGAAATATTTGAATCAGTGGGATTTCCTCGGCTATATGGTGAAGCGAGACAGCCGCATTGTGCATGAGTTGGACGGCATCGAGAATTATGAGGAAGAACAGGTTATTGTCCTCGATGCGAAAATTACGGGAGAAAAATTACCTGATTTCGAATCACGTATTTCTGGGGGAGAACGCGACCAATATATTGCAAGATTGAACTTGTCTATTGAATTAGATCGGTTTAAATGCAAGGAACTTGTTTTTCTTAACTGTAAATTTGATGAAATGAATTGCATTATCGCAAAAAAGAAGTGCGTTGTTTTTGAATCGTGTGTATTTGATTCCAGTTTCAATTTATTTCATATATATGTAAGCAAGGGATGGGGAGGTTATTTCTATAACTGTGATATAAATCCCTTATTTCAATATACTATATGGAACGATTATTCAACTGATTTTATAGCTTACAATTTGAACGCTTGGATATATGTGGGTAATGCAGATTTCAAAAGATGCGTTTTCCAAAACTATAGCGGTGGTCTTCCCCTTTTAAATATGCAAAACGGGAACATCGTTAAATCTCGATTTATCAACTGCGAAAAGCTAAATTGGCATGGTAGCACCTACGCTAATCGTGAAAATAACGTAACATTTACCTATTTACTTAAAATAGCAAACGGCTCAATCGTAGATACCGATTTTGAGAAATGTTCCAATCGAGTTGTTATTAAAGGCAATAATGCCACCGGCTGTCTCCTTCTTGCAGATAGCACCAATGTAGTAAACTGTAAATTTACCAAATGCCAAAATTGGGTTGGCGGGGATTATGGAAGGTACGCCAGCAATTACACATATCTTTTACATCTTTCATCGAACAGTAGCGTGAAAGACTGTGTTTTTGACGAGTGTTATTCCGAGGCAAAATACGATTCGGATTATCATGTAGAGTCATACACTATCGCCTGTTACAAGTGGAATGTTTCGATGGTAAAAAAATTGACGGATGAAAATGAGTTTATCGACGGCAGGCAAAACGAAAAAGTAGGCGTAACGAATAGGGAAATCGAGTGATTGCCACATAAACGATAATGGGGATATTGGTGTTGCAAATATCTCCATTATTATGTTTTTGGAACTGTCAACATCGGAGGTGTTGTTATATGTGTATATTTGACATGGGGAATAAATTCTCCAGTGAATATAAACTGACTATTGCAGCGTTGTGTGATGAATTAGAAAAAGAAGATGTTGAACGGCAAAACAATGAAGGTAATTAAAATCACGAAGAATATAGCGAAGATGACTATCGCAAGAAACTCAAAAATATTCGCAAGTCAGGAATAGTAGACAAACTACTGTCGCATATCGACTTTGATATTGAGGCTATCGCTGAAAAAAGCCCGCAGGAAAAGTTCGCGGAATTAAAGGTTTTGAAATTGCTCTATCGTGTTGAAAAAGACTCGAGCAGTAAAATCCGATTTACCGATATTCTGCAAAAGCCGAGACTTGATAACATTCCCACGGAATTTTCAAATAAGAGCAGGTACGGTGCTATATTTTCGGAAATCATATCGAAAGTGGAAAATGAAGTACCCGATGCTCAGGAACGAGCTACTAAAATTGAAAAAATAAATGCATACTGGGAATTTCTTACAGATAAGATAATGGAATATGTTATGTCAGATAAAGCGCTTTCACATCCAGAGAAAGCAATGGCTGAATTGGACAGAATGGAGAAAGTACTTAATGATAAGGTCTTGGCAAGGATACATAACGCACATTTAAAGGTTACATCGTATAACGATGGTGTCATGGAAACATTCTATAATATTTTGCCTTTTGCTGCTATGAGAAATTTTTGCAATAATTAGGGATTTATCGCGATTTTTTATCGAAAAAATCCGTTAATGATGGTACAATATAAAAGCACTAATTTTGCATGAAGCTTTTGGATAGAAGAAAGTGGTGAATATATGGGAAAGATTATTGCTGTAGCCAACCAGAAGGGGGGCGTTGGCAAGACAACCACCTCGGTCAATCTCAGTGCGGCATTTGAAGGTGCTTTTAATAGACTGCGACCCTCAGGGGAATGCTACCAGCGGCCTGGGGATTGAAAAGGACGGGTTGGAGCTGAGTATTTATGATGCCCTGATTAACGATACGCCTATGGAGGAAATTATTCTTCAGACACAGTTCGGCCTGGATATGGTGCCATCTGTTATGGATTTGGCTGCTGGAACGGCTGGAGCAGCAGCAGGCAGGGCAGATGGAGCCCGGTGGCAATGATGAAAGGCTGCCAACCTCTGTAATAGAAGGGACGAAATTTTTTATGGCAAATACAGATGTGATGAATTTTATCGTAAATAACCTGAGTTATCTGGTAGGGATTCTGGGGGTACTAGTGATAATCATGTACCTTCTGATTATTAACCTTATCTATAACCTGAATTATATGAAGAAGCGTTACAAGAAGATGATGACCGGCGTGGACGGGGCAAATCTTGAGCGCATGATGATCGGCTGCATTGACAGCAACAAGGCGGTTTCTGATGAAAATGCCAAGCTGTGGGAGGAAAACAAGGCTATCAGGGAGCTTTTGAGCCAGGCTCTTACCCGTGTGGCTATTGTGCGGTTCCGTGCCTTTGAGGACATGGGCAGTGACCTTAGCTATGCGGTGGCAATGCTGGACTCTCATAACAACGGCGTGGTGATGTCCAGTATTTTTGCCCGGGAGGATTCCAGAAGCTATGCCAAGCCGATTGTGAACGGCACTTCTACCTATGCCATGACCAAGGAGGAGGAAGATGCGCTGCAACAGGCCATGAGCAAGTGATGGTTTGATAATTGGCAGTTTATATTTTGCGGAAATGATGAGGTGAAAAACATCATGGGTGGCAAGGTATTGGACTATGAGGCTAAAACTATATATATGGATGGCAAAAATGACGGTATAGCTTTGGGCATGGCTAAAGGTGTGGCACAGGGCAGGGCGTCTCTGGTGCTTGATATGATAAAAGGCGGGCTGGAGATAGGGACTATCGCCAGAATTGCCAGAATGAGCGTGGAGCAGGTGACTGAAATCGGCAGAAAGGCTGCTTTGGAATGAAAAGCTTCATCAAAAAGTATTATGATTAGGAATCCTGTGACATAGATGGTTTGAAAGAATAGGGGAGAATTGTCCTCTATTCTTTTTTTGCATGAAAAAAGTGGATATGGTATAATATACGGGAAAATTTTTAGAGAAGCTATGCCGATGGTATGCTGAGAATATGGCAAAGACATAGCGAAGATGTGTTTTGATGAGTGCGATTTGAGTTTGGAAGTTTGGAGGAGTTTTACTTGAGTAATCAAGAAAACAAAGCAGAAAAGGTTGAGCAGCAGGAATATACGATAAAGATTATTCCTCATAAGGGTGCCAATGTACGCAGTATCCGCCTGCCGGAGAGGTGGATAAGGTACGGGATAGCTTCCTTGGCGGCAGGTGCGGTGCTTTTGGCAGGCGCCTTTGGTTATTCCACCTATAGCAGCTATTCCTTGAGAAATGAAGCGGCTCAGATTGAGCGGCTGCAGCAGGTGAACAATGTCCAGCAGGAGCAGCTTTTGCAGCTTTCCAAGAAAGCGAACAGCTTGCAGAATGAGCTGAATGAGCTGAGCCAGGTGGAGATGGAGCTGAGGCAGCTGACCGGTGTGGACGGGGGAAGTGCAGATTCCATTGACAGCAATGGCGGTGACGGTACTCATAATGGTCAGGGTGGCCCTGTTGGCCAGGAATTGAAGATTGAAAATGTGAGTGCAGTGCTGGATGACCTGGAAAAGCGCGTAGCTGCCAGAAAGGCAAGTATTCAGCAGCTTCGGGAGGCCATGCGGCAGCAGCAGGAGCTGATTGCCTATCAGGAGAGCGTCAATGCGTCCACGCCTTCTATATGGCCTACTAGCGGTGATGTCAGCTCCCCTTATGGGCTAAGGTGGGGTGGCTCTGACTATCATCCGGGCATTGACATAGCCAATGATTGCGGCACGCCGATTGTGGCAACTGCCGATGGCGTGGTGACGGATGCAGGCTGGAACAGCGGTGGCTATGGTAATATGGTGGATATTGACCATGGCAACGGCTATATGACGCGCTATGCCCATGCGGAGTCGGTGGCGGTATCCCCGGGGCAGGTTGTGAAGCGGGGGCAGATTATTGCCTATATGGGCAGCACAGGCTACAGCACGGGGCCTCATCTTCATTATGAGGTACGCGTGAACGGCAAGGCAGTGAACCCGGCAGGGTATTTGTAAAAGTTGAGGAGAAGAATTTATGTTTGGCAGTATTCGTAAGCAGGTTGATGAGACCATCAAACACGACATTGAGACAATTATCGGAAAGAATACCGTGATCAAGGGTGAGATTTCCGGTAATGGCAATCTGCGCATAGATGGACTGGTGGAGGGCAGCATTTCCAGCGAAGGCTGTGTGGTTATTGGCGAGGCAGGCACAGTGAATGGTGACATCAAGGCAAATACCCTCAATGTTTCCGGGCAGGTAAATGGTAATGCGGATATTTCCGGCAACCTTGCTATCGCTGCCAGCGGACAGCTTATTGGCGATGTGAAGGTGGGTAGCTTCAATATTGCCCAGGGCGGTGTGTTCAAGGGACGCAGTGAAATGTCGACCAGAACCCGTTCCGAGTCCGTTGATGATTGATAGCCATCGGCTGCATAGTTTTTATAGCTCAGTTTTGTTCGTATTTGCTATATTTGACAGTTTGCCACTGTATGACCGGGCGGTTGTGCAGTGGCTTTTTCTATGCTGCATTTGCTATTTTCATTTTACTGAAAAGAATAAAGTATTATTGTATACAGAAATACAATGCAAAACATAAATGCAGGAGAAAAATATGGCAGATACGGTGATGCCGTGATTTTTAAGGTGTCAAGGGAGATTTTTGGCCAAAACAAAAACATTTTTTAAAGAAAATATTCATTAAAAGTGCATAAAAATACAGAGATAAAATAAAAAATGCAATATATTCAAGGTGTTTAGGCACTTTACCACGATAAAATATTGAATATTTATATTGACAGCCGCGCATAATATACCTATAATAATACTTGCCGCAGGCTAATATACTAAAAGTTAGGTATTAATGTCCGCAGTCAAGCGATAAACTATATCAATCATTGAATAGTTTCTATTCATAGTAGCATATAGATGTTATAGCAGTCAGGAGTGCATCAATTATCTTGCATATTTTATCCTGCCGTGCTTATACTAGAAGCTATTCAATGGTTGATAACAACTTTATTGTATTTGTGTGTATTGGAGGAGTGTTAATATGTGTAGAATTGGTTCTATCAAAAGCAAGGTGCCTGTTCATCCGTCCAAGGCTCTGCATTTGATGCTGCCACAGCAGGAAGGCCACGATAATTCCGGCTTTGCTATGGTCATGCAGGACCTGTATGGTATTTTTTCTACCTACAAGGACAAGCCTTTGCTGTCCATGGCCTGCACCCAGAAGGGCAATCAGATGGTAGAGGAATACATGGACAGTCACAACTTTGTGCAGCTGGCTGAGTGGATTCCTGTGCCTAACAAGCAGCCGGGGCTGGACATTCAGGCTATGCCTTATTATGTGTTCAGAAACTATGACTATCCTGAGCATTACAACGAGCTGAGCCAGAAGGAGAAGGAGGATATGCTCCTGAATACCCGCCTGGCACTCCGGGAGCTTTTGGAAAAGGCCGGTGAGGGCTTTGTTTATTCCTTCTGGCCTGATGTGCTGACCTTGAAGGAAATCGGCGACCCAAGGGATATTGCCACCTATTTCCATCTGTGGGAGGATAACGGCTGCCTGTCTGCCAAGAACATCGTGGTGCAGTGCCGTCAGAATACCAACTACGATATTGTCCGCTATGCGGCTCATCCATTCTTCCTGCAGGGCTATACCCTGTGCGCCAACGGCGAGAACACCTTCTACACCAAGAACAAGGAGTTCCAGAAATCCCTGCACAGGGGCTACATCGGCTTTGAGTCCGATTCCCAGTGCTTCCTCTATACCCTTCATTATGTGCTCCATGAGCTGAAGTGGCCGATTAATTATTACAAGCATGTCATTACGCCGCTGCCTTTTGAGGAGATTGAAAAGCGTGATGACAAAGAGGTGCTGACTGCCATCCGCCAGTCCCTGGCACATCTTGAGATTAATGGCCCGAACACCATTATTGCCACCCTGCCTGATAACCGCATGATTACCTGCTGCGACTCCAAGAAGCTGCGTCCGGTAGTTATCGGCCAGGACGAAAACACTGTAGCGATTGCCTCCGAGGTCTGCGGCCTGAACGAAATCATGCCTGACCGTGATATGACAAAGGATATTTACCCGAATGAACGTGAGGTAATCGTAATCGACAATGAGCTGGAGGTACAGAGATGGAAGCAGTAAAGACTCAGGACGTTTCCGTAAACGATCTTGCCTGGAAAATAGAATATCATGCAGATAGGTGTACAATGTGCGGCAGCTGTGTTGCTACCTGCTCTTTCAAGGCTATCAAGGTAGAAACTCAGGCTCAGTCCATCGTGGTTTCCACTGACAGCCAGCCTGTGCCGGAGCACCGCCACATCGCCCGTCCTATCATCAAGCAGGTGGCAAGCCTGACTGATTTCTGCCGTGGCTGCGGCATGTGCGAGAAGGTTTGCCCGAACAATGCCATCCGCCCTGTCAGAAACCCTGACAGCCGCAAGACATTGCTTTCCAAGGATGCAGGCCCGATTAAGCGGGGCGGCCGTACCAACCTGAATGCCCAGAGAACTCTGGACAGCATCATCGTTGGCCGTATTTCCCAGATGACTGACCCGTCCCTGGACTCCGCCCGTCATACCTTTGATATCCGTTCTCCATTTGGCCGGGTATTGTCCGCCAAGGAGCTGCCATTCAAGCTGGAAAACGGCAGGATGGTCATGGCTGAAAAGACACCGCCTGTAAACTGGATTTATCCTTTGATTTTCTCCGATATGTCCATCGGTGCCCTGTCCACCCGCGCCTGGGAGGCTGTGGCACTGGCCTGTGCCTACCTCAACGAAAAGTGCGGACTGCCGGTTCGCATGAGCTCCGGTGAGGGCGGTATGCCAGTAAAGCTGATGGAGTCTGATTATCTCAAGTATTTCATCCTGCAGATCGCTTCCGGTCACTTTGGCTGGAACCGTATCGTCAAGGCAATTCCGCATATGGTGACGGATCCTGCCGGTGTGCTGATCAAGATCGGCCAGGGTGCCAAGCCGGGTGACGGCGGGCTTTTGCCTGCTGCCAAGGTAGCTGAGCATGTACAGGCTATCCGCGGTGTACCAAAGGCAACTCTGTCCTCGCCACCAAATCATCAGGGCTTGTATTCCATTGAGGAATCCGTGCAGAAGATGCATCTTTCCCTGAATGCGGCTTTCGGCTTCCGGGTGCCGGTTGCTATCAAGTGCGCGGCTTCTTCTACCTCTGTATCTGTGTACAACAACCTGCTCCGTGATCCGTACAAGATTTGCGGCGGCTTCTTTATTGATGGTATTCAGGGCGGTACCGGTGCTGCCAATGAGGTTTCCCTCGACCATACCGGCCATCCTGTGGTTTCCAAGATTCGTGACTGCTACCTGGCTGCTGTCAAGCAGGGCCTGCAGGGACAGATTCCTCTCTATGGCGGCGGCGGTATCGGCATGACCGGCAACGCGGCTGCTGATGCCTTCAAGATGATGTGCCTTGGTGCCAACGGCGTTTTCGTGGGCAAGGTGCTCATCCAGCTTCTGGGCTGCGTAGGCAACGAGCAGGGCCGCTGCAACGCCTGCAACACCGGTAAGTGCCCGATGGGCATCTGCACTCAGGACCCTCGCCTGGTTAAGCGTCTGGATATTGACAAGGGCGCACAGAAGATTGTTGATTATGTACTGGCATTTGACTCCGAGCTGAAGAAACTCATGGCTCCTATCGGCAACAGCTCTATTCCTGTTGGCCGCAGCGATGCTCTGGTTTCTACTGACAAGGCTATTGCTGACAAGCTGGGCATCCAGTATGTATGCTGATAAGGGAGGAAATACGGAATGTTTGAGATAGATACTATTAAGGGACATGATCGTATGTCCACCCAGGATTTGCTGCTGGCAATTGAGGCTGCTGTCCGCTCCGGCGAGACTGAGTTCAATATCCATGCCTCCGGCCAGCACGACATCGGCGGCCCGTTGTGGAATGCCGATGGCAAGAAGCTGGTTTTCCATGTGACCAATGCCGGTCAGCGCGTAGGCTCCATGTGCCTGCCGAATACCGAGATTTTTGTGGAGGATTCCACCTCTGCTGATGTGGGCTGGCTGAATGCCGGCGGTATGATTACCGTCCGCGGTGATGCCGGTGATACTGCCGGTCACTGCTCTGCCGGGGGCAAGATCTTTATCGGCGGCCGTGCCGGTACCCGCAGCGGTTCCTTGATGAAGCACGATCCTTTGTATGAGGAGCCGGAGCTGTGGATTTTGAAGAATACCGGCTCCTTCTCCTTTGAGTTCATGGGCGGTGGCCGTGCCGTTGTCTGCGGCTATGACTGTGATGAGTTTGCCTCCGTGCTGGGTGAGCGTGCCTGTGTTGGCATGGTAGGCGGCGTGGTTTATGTCCGCGGCCCTATCAGCAGCTATCCGTCCGATATCCGCTACCTGGATCTTGAGCAGGAGGATATTGACTTTTTGGCTGGCGGCATGGACGAGTTCCTGGAGAAAATCCAGCGCACCGAGCTGAAGGCTGAGCTTTCCGACTGGAGCCAGTGGAAGAAGCTGCGTCCTCTTACCTTTGAGGAAAAGACTGCCCAGCCAAGCGGCAAGGTGTCCATGAAGGATTTCCGTGCCAATGAGTGGGTAAAGGGCGGCATTTTCAGCGATGTTGCCATGGATGATTTTGCCGTTCACAATACTATTTCCAATGGATTGTATAGATTGCGTGTGCCAAGCTGGGACAATGCCAAGTACAACGCTCCGTGCGAGTTCAGCTGCCCTACCGGCATTCCTACCCAGAAGCGTTATAACCTCATCCGTCAGGGCAAGCTGCAGGAGGCTATTGACCTGGAGCTGGAGTACACGCCGTTCCCTGGCTCTGTCTGCGGCAGTGTCTGCCCGAATCCGTGTATGGATGGCTGTACCCGTGGCAGCATTGATGAGCCTATCCAGATTGGCAACCTGGGCTGGCTTTCAGCCTACCAGAAGGTGGAGCCACCAGCTAATGAGACTGGCAAGAAAATCGGCATCATCGGCGGCGGTATGGCAGGTCTGTCTGCAGCATGGCAGCTGAGGCGCAAGGGGCATACCGTTACTGTCTATGATGATGCGGAGCACATCGGCGGCAAGCTGGAGCAGGTTATCCCTCGCGGCCGCCTGATGCATGATGTGCTGGTAAATGAGCTGAAGCGCATCGAGGGCATCGGCGTGAGGTTCGTTACCTCCTGCAAGGTGGACAAGGCGAAGTTCGCCGAGATTCAGCAGGCAAATGATGCAGTGGTAGTTGCTACCGGCGGTCACAGGTCCCGCTTCTTCAACTGGGAGGGCAAGGAACGCCTGACCATGGGGCTGGAATTTTTGAAGAAGGTTAATAATGGCGAAAATCCGAAGGTTGGCAAGCGGGTAGTGGTTATCGGCTGTGGTAACTCCGGTATGGATACCTGCCGTGCGGCATACGACATGGGCGCAGAGTCCGTAGTGGCTGTAGATGTGCAGAAGCCTGCTGCCTTTGAGGATGAGATTGAGTATGTAGAGAGCCGCGGCGGCAAGCTGGTATGGCCTTTCTTTACTGACAAGATTACCGAGGAGGGCGTATATGCCAACGATGGCAGGTTCATCCCTGCTGATGAGGTGATTGTATCCATCGGTGAGGAGCCTGTGCTGGATTATCTCCCTGATGATGAGTCCATCCAGAAGTTCCGTGGCAGCTGGCTGATTGCCGGCAAGGACAAGTCCATCCTGCCGGGGGTATTTGCTGCCGGTGATGTGATTAAGCCGGGCCGCCTGACTGATGCTATCGGCGATGGCATCAAGGCAGCCTACTATGCTGACCAGTATGTAAATGGTGCTGAGTATGTGCCGTTCCCTGAGAAGGTGAAGATTCCGGCAGAGCGTCTGAGCAAGGCATATTTTGCCAAGTGCCACCATTGTAGCCTGGGCGAGCCAGCTGATGACCATGCACGCTGCGTAAGCTGCGGTACCTGCCGCGACTGCAAAATGTGCCTGGAATCCTGCCCTGAGAAGGCTATCAGCCGCATCGCCAATGAGGATGGTTCCTGGACCTATGTATCCGATCCGAAGAAGTGCATCGGCTGCGGTATCTGCGCCGGTGTCTGCCCTTGCGGTGTCTGGAGCATCAGCGACAATCCTGAGCCAATTAAGATGTACCGTACCTACAACAAGAAATAAGACATAATATGTTGTAAGATGTAAGAAATAAAAGTTAAAAACAAGATTATTTTCTAATTCTTGTCCAATACACAGGAACAGCCCCGATGTGCTATGTGCATGCCGGGGCTGTTTCCTTTTTTGTTTTATTTTGCAAGCAGTTCAGCTTAGATATAAGTCAGCTGCCAGATACATCAATGGGCAGCTTTTCTCTGGAGAGCTCCAGAATTTTTTTTGCCCTGAGTTGTATGAATGTAGACATTTTGCTTAATGTATCATCAGAAACGTTATATTTTGGATGCTTAATGAAATGAAAATTCAACAGCTTGCGGATTTTTGGGATGTGCCGAGGCTGCACAAATAACCTAGCTGCCAGGTCAAAGTCCAGGTATTTGCCGGTAATTGCGGATATGTATTCCGGCAGATTGTCCATATCGCTTTTGGCGGCACCATATAGCAGGGAAAAGCCGTTATCAAAAAGCGGTGTCGGTTTTAGGTAGCTGCCGGTATCGTTATCAATAAGATAGCCAAAGTTGCCCAGGTGCCTGTCCTTATTGCAAATCAGGGCATCAAAAATCATTAAATCCGCATATCTATCCCTGCCGTAGATTTCCGCCATCTTATCCTGCACGAGAATTTTTTGCAGATTGGCACGTTTTACATCCAGCCCCTTCTCCCTGAAAAAATCGTATGCTGGTACATAGCCGGTGTTTTCATCTGTAAACAGCTTGCACTTGCAGATGATTTCCCTTTCGCCGTCACGGTGATGAAATTCCTCCAAATCGTAGGGGATATGCTCAAAATCCATTATGGCAGCAATTTGTGCGGCATAAAATTCCATTGTTGCCTGAGAGCGGCCATCTGAGTAATTGATGAAATCATCACCCTTTAGCAGATAAATGCCGTCAGCGCGGTTTGACCAGCATTTTTTCAGGGCACCGCTGGAGGTGTATTCCGGGGAAGTGACCACGCCGCTGATTTTTTCACTGTGCCCGGTAAAGGCGATGTATGCCAGCACCTGGTCAAAAGGATGGCTATAGAGGTTAAAATCCTGCCAGGCAGCCGTCATGGCATCGTTTGTTATCCAGAGGGCATCATTCAGGGACAGGGCATGGGAAATATCTACATAGGCCAATGGATTGCCTTTATCGCTGATGGTCTGCATCAGCTGCTCCACAAAGCGCCTGTTTTTGGGAGCCTTGCGCCGTTCAATCCACAGCAGCAGGTTTTCCGGGGAAAGTTCATTTCTCAGGCTGTATGGCAGCAACGCCTGCTGTTCATTATTGATGTAGTTGATTTTGAGTGCATAGTCATAAGCCTGTATGCCGTTTACGGTTACAGTTTCCCGGAGTAAATCGAATTTGATTAAAGGAATATCCTTATTTTGCAGGGTATACTTACCTGCGACAACGGTATTGCTCATAACCTTCACCAGCCTTTCTATATGGTATTATATCACAAAAAGACTATAGAGTTTGTATAGTTATGAGAAACATCCTACCGTAGATAAACAGAAATATTACTTGGGAGCGACTATATTAATTAGTACTAAAAATACAACACTTATGGTATAATAATCAAAAAATTGCTGTGATACAGGAGGAAGCTGAAATGTACAATAAATTTATTCTTGATATGCATACTCATACATTGGCTAGCGGTCATGCCTATGGAACTATTCGGGAAATGGCTCAGGCGGCTGCGGAAAATGGTCTAAAGCTGCTGGGAATAAGTGAGCATGCACCGGGTATGCCAGGCACAGTGGACCCGTTTTATTATTGCAATTTATCGGTGATTCCCCGCAGGCTCTATGGAGTAGAGATGATGTTTGGCAGTGAGATAAATGTGCTGGCAGGTGGCAAGTTATCTCTTGAAGAAGAATGGCTGGGAAAACTGGACTATGGTATTGTGGGAATTCATAACACCTGTTACGAAAATGCAGGCAGGGAGGAAAATACTGATAATTTAATCGGCTGTATGCGCCATCCTAAAATACATTTTGTTTCTCATCCTGATGATGACCACATGCCCCTGAATTATGAGCGGCTGGTGCCTGCTGCCAAAGAAAATGGCGTGGCACTGGAGGTAAATAATAGCTCATTCTTGAAGCCGGAAGGATTTCGCCTGAATTATCGGGAAAATTATCGCAAAATGCTGGCACTGTGCAGGCAGCATGAAGTGCCGGTCATTGTAGATTCAGACGCTCATGACCCTTCGGCTGTTGGCATTTTGGATGAAGCACGTCAGTTTTTGCAGGAACAGGATTTTCCTGAGAAGCTGATTTTGAATGTGGATATTGATAGGTTAAAGCAGTTTATAGCAAGAGGTGTATGATAATTTGTGAAGAGAAACAGTATCAGTGTCAGTTATGCGAATATGTCATTTGAGGCTTTTTTGACATACTCCCCATGGCTAAAGCCAGGGGATTCTGGGATAATAACGAACCTTGCCTGCCTTAACAGCAGGTCTTACGAGTTCTCTCCGCAGTGGACAATGCCCTGCCCACATTAATTTCAGGCGAAAAACAATCTTTCA